>JAAYDZ010000020.1 GCA_012728975.1 Bacteroidales bacterium | reverse complement strand
CCGCATTGGTCATTAGATCTGCAAACTCCGTCTCAAGTTTACAGTCAGACAAAAGTGGCATGAATAAAAGAAAAAGTGAATACAATAAAGTTTAACAAAATGTGTCAACTTTTTTTAGGACGAGACAGAGTTCTGAGTGTCATGTCCTGAAATAGGTTTACACTTAAATCAGGAAAAATTATAACAAAACAAGAACCCCGGAAGTCAGTCAACTTTCGGGGTTCTGTAACTTGGGCAGCTGTACGCTGGAGAAGTCTTTATTCTTGCACCTTATTATTTAGTTTATAGGTGAAAAATCTTCTTTTCCTACAAAACACAGTGGACAAACCCACTCATCAGGAAGTTCATTAAACGATGTTCCGGGCTCAATTCCGCTATCCGGATCTCCTTTTGCCGGATCATAAATATATCCGCAAACGTCACATTCGTACTTAGTCATATCCATCTAATTTAATTTATTTAACCATTTCAACCGCAGTTGAATCTTTTACAAAAATATATATTTTCCTGTAATTTGAAAATATTCCTTCCACTAATTCCAGTCGTCAATGAACTTATTCTCCCCTATTCCAGAGATCCCTTGGATATACTCCCTTCTCAATGAGATTATTGAGCTTTTCTACCACGAAAGGTCTGTCCTCCTTATAGGTCACACCAAACCATTTGGCATCGCATTCAAGCACCTTAAGAGATGCGTCACCTCTATTGATAAGGAGATCTACCACATAAGGAATAAAGTACTCCGCCTTGAGATTTGATTTTGTGTTCTCTGCATCGAGAAATAGCTTAAACATCTCTTCAGAGTAGTCGAAATATTCGGGGGTGAAACCCCAGAAATTCATCGAAACGAAAGTATCGTCTGCCAGAGGATAGTCCTTACCCTCCTCAGTGTAACAGATACCGCACTCCTTGCGCTGAATGGAGGTGCGTTCGATGACACTTCTGAGGTATAAGTCAGCGTCAGTAACGCAAATACCGCGTGATACCGTACCAAATTCTGAAAGAGTGTTTTTTAGGTAATAACCCACCATAGCATAGTTGCCCCTGGTGCCTGCTATCTTGCGGAGGTAGTCCGCCATTATCTGAAAACTCTCCCTGCCGTAAAAATCATCGGCATTGATCACTGCAAAAGGCTCTTTGATGACCTCTTTCCCCATCATCACCGCGTGATTTGTACCCCAGGGCTTAACTCTGCCTTCGGGAACCGAATAGCCTTCAGGCAAATATTCCAGCTCCTGAAAAACAAACTCTACCTCAATCTTTCCGCCAAATCTTTCGGGGGCAAAAATCTCTTTGAATTCCCCGGCAAAAGAGTGCCTTATTACAAATACAACCTTACCGAAGCCGGCCCTGATCGCATCAAAGACCGAATAATCTATAATCGTCTCACCGCAGGGACCGAGTCCATCCATTTGTTTAAGGGATCCATATCGCGAACCCATACCTGCCGCCAGTACCAAAAGTGTTGGTTTCATACTCTAAATATCTCCGTTTATTTAAACTCAAATATTGCTGCACTCTGTCCGGGTACCATTACGTAACTATTCGAAAGAAAAGTCTCACCTGTAATGACATTTCGAACTGAAGCTGCAAATTTAGAAGATATTTCCTGATATTTGTTCCAATCAACCCTAAAATCGCTCTTTCCGTTGTTGATCACAACCATCACAACCTCTCTCCTCACATATCTGAAATAGACATAGACATTGTCTCTTTCCGGACGATAATGGAGCAAAGAGCCCTGTGTGACAGCCTTTGAGCCCTTTCTCCAATTCATAAGGCGTGAAGTGTAATCAAACAGATCCTTCTGGGCAGGATTCCTTCCGCTTCTCTCAAACAGATTGATGCGGTCACCCTTCCAGCCACCCGGGAAATCGATTCTCTCATGCGAATGGCCGGTAGTTCCTTCCTTGCTCATAAATCCGAGTTCATCCCCATAGTAAAGCTGTGGTATACCTCGCATCGTAGCCAAAAGTGCCATAACCATCTTTTGCTTTGCAAAATCCCCTTTGAGGTCGTGTGCAAGCCTATTTGTGTCGTGATTGTTGGCAAATATGAGAATATTCGAAGGGTCGTTGTAGATAAAGTCCAGGGAAAGAGAATTGTAAACCTTGATGATACCTTCGCCCCAGAATGGAGTGTCTGAATCATCTGCAAATCCCGCAATGATGGCATCTCTCAAAGGGAAATCCATTATCGAGGGAAGATTGGAATTGTACCCGTCATGTTGCTTGGTTCCCTCCCAATATGAGCAAGAAAGCGGATCTCCATACCAGCATTCGCCCACAATATTCATTTTGGGGTACTCCCTTAGGATATTTTTCACCCACTTGGCCATGGCAGCCTGATCGGAATAGGGGAAGGTATCCACGCGAATACCGCCTAGGCCGGCAAATTCCACCCACCATACGGCCATCTGGGTAAAATACTGATGCACGAAGGGATTGGCCAGATTGATATCAGGCATAGTGGTATCAAACCAACCCTTGATGCAGGCATCTTTGTCATATTTTGACACATATGGGTCATAATGAGTCGAAAGCGCAAAAGATGAGGGAGTAAAAGTGGTATACATATGTACCCAGTTATCGAAGGGGAGATCCTCCATCCACCAATGTGCAAGTCCGCAATGGTTAGGAACCATGTCCATTATCACCTTTATATCCTTTTCCGCGGCCTTCTTTACAAATTCTCTGTAGAGGTCATTAGTGCCATACCTGGGATCTATTCGGTAATAATCCGCACAGGCATAGCCATGGTAAGAGTAATCCTTTTCGTTATCGAAGAGCATCGGCGTAGACCAAATGGCCGTTACTCCGAGTTCGGCAATATAATCCAAATGATTGATGATACCCTGGATATCACCTCCATGGCGTCCTTCGGGCAGGGAACGGTCACATTTCTCAATTGCCTCCTCCACCGAATCATTTAAATAGTCGCCATTGGCGAAACGATCCGGCATCAGTAAATAGACTACATCCTGCGGACCGAAAGAAGTGCGCTGCGCAGAACCTTTTTCACGACTGTAAAGAGTGTACTCAAATCTTATGGAATCGTGATCAGGCGTAACAAGGATAAAATTGTACCCTACAGCAGGAGCCTTCCCCCCTATCTTGATGTCTGCAAAGATATAGTTGGGACTGTCACCGTTATGGATTTTTCCTACTGAGACTCCTCTTTTAGCATCTTCAGGAGCAAGAATCAAGGTGGAGCCGCGGATATTGTCACCCTTTATAAGCAACTGAAGGTCAGTTTTCATTCCCACCCACCAGCAGGGAGGCTCCACGCGGTCGATTTCCTGTGCAAATCCCGCTGCACTGACCAACAGTAGGAATACGAGTGCGGTTATTCTACGCATATGCTATTTCTCGGTAGTTTCAGTTTCCACTTCAGTTTCAGCTTTTGTCTCCTCTTCTACCCCTACTTCGGTTGCTGAATCAACAGTCTCATCACACTCATCACAATCGCCGAAACATTCACCTATACTGAAAATAATATGATACCCATGAGGTGGCAATGTGAACTCAGAATCCCTTGTCACAACATGATTGTCGACATTGAATGTTACTGTCTGATCCGAAAAGTTGAACATTGCAAGACAAAGGTCGCCTTCGGCTTCTCTCTCGAAAACAAAGATCTCTTCAGGCCTGTCGGAGGGGAGAATTACCATTACACCTCCCCATGGCTGCGCCCAGAGACATGCATGCCTGTCACGCATAGCAATCAGCTCTCTGTAAAAATCAGCCATATTATTCAGGTCAGCCTCCCAATTGATAAGATCTTTCTCAAAAAACTCAAGACGTTTGTCCAATCCTGCTTCCTGGCCGCTATAGATCAACGGCATTCCGGGAACCACAAAGGAAAGGACAGCAAACTGTCTGACAGCAGGACCATACATCTCAGTGCAGGTACCGTACCAGGAATTCTGATCGTGGTTGGTAGTAAAGTTCATCGGAATCGTATTGGAAGGCATACCACTCCTATCCTGATAATTTACATAGAAGTTGGCAATGGAATCAGCATCAATCTTTCCTTCCGCCAGGGCATACCAATTATGCATCTGGTCCCAGGTATAATAGGCGTTAAATGCATCATACTGTAATTCGGCACTTTCAGCCTCAGCAAGCATAAAAATGTCGGGGTTTATCTCTTTGAGACGCACAACCGCATCATTCCAGAACTCAGTGGGAACCTCAGCTGCCACGTCACAGCGGAAGCCGTCAACTCCGAGCTCAATCCAATATTTCATTGCAGCAAACATTTCTTCCCTCAAATCCTGGTTTTCATAATTGAGGCGAGCAATGTCTGTCCAGTCATACTGGATGGCAAGATTGCCAAGAGAGTCCTTGTAGTACCATTCGTTGTGCTCTATAGTCCATTTTGCATCTCTTGAAGTATGATTGGCTACCCAGTCGAGAATAACTTTAAAACCCCTCTGGTGGGCAGCCTCAAGAAGATGCCTGAAATCCTCTATAGTACCAAATTCCGGATTGACGTCACAATAATCCTTTATTGAATAATAACTGCCAAGAGTGCCTTTGCGGCCCTCTTCCCCTATAGGATGGATAGGCATAAGCCAGAGTATATCGACTCCTGTCTCCTGTAAACGATCAAGATGTTGCTCGAACGCAGCAAATGTACCTTCGGGAGTGTACTGGCGAATATTAACTTCATATATAACGGCATCCTTTACCCATTCCGGATGCTCAATATTGGAAAAATTGCCTTCCGGCTGAGCGGGTTTGCAACCAAATAGTGCAAAGGTTGTAACGATCAAAAATAAGAGATTGCGTTTCATAGATAGTCTTTTTTATTTATTTGTTTCGATAATCAGGTAAGAATAGGGTTCGAGCGTTATATTTACAGTGGAGGAACCTTTATAGTCAAGCCCGAAAGGAAGTTTAACGGAGATTTCACGTAAATCTGCGGATTTATTGAGGAATGTGATGACAGCCTCGCCCATATATGAACGCATATAGGCGAAAATGTCATTTTCAGCTGCAAGCTGGAAATAATCCCCATACATCAAAGGCATCGAAGAGCGACGCAGGTGCGTAAGTTCTTTCACTTCATCCGCCACTTGTTGCTCGTGGCTGCTATAGCCTTCAAATTCCATCCAGCGGCGATTGTCGGGGTCATTGGCGCCCGGCTGGCCGTACTCATCTCCGTAATAGATGCAGGGCACTCCGGGAAGCGTAAAGTTGAGCGCATGAAGCATGGCCAGCTTACGGTAAGCCATAGTATCGCTCACGATAATATCGCGTTTCCATCCGGCGAGTTTCTGATCCTCATCGTGCTTTACATCACCCGATGCGAGTGAGATATATCTCGAACGGTCGTGATTGCCGGAGATGTATCCCATCAGGTTGTGATGACCATAAACACCTAGATTGGCCTCTATACAACCGGCAAGACCCTCGAAAGATCCTCCGGGACGTGTTGTAGCCCAAATATAGGTATCATATACATTGAAGTCAAATTGGCCGTCGAGCATACCGGGCTTGACATATAAGGAAATCAGCGATAGCGAGCCATAGGTCTCCCCTATCTGATAGAGACTTTTTCCGGGCAGCGAGTCTATAAGTTTCCTGGTCAGAAGACGCCAGTAGCCTTCCGGAATATGTTTGGTAGCATCATGCCTGTAACCGTCAAAGTCATAATTCTGCATCCAGAAAAGTGCAGTATCCGAAAGCTGTCTGCAAATCTCCTCCCTCTCAAGGTCCAGAGAAGGGATATGGTCGTCAAACCAGGTAGTAAGATGGAACTCATCCCATAATTCGCGATTCTTGCGACCGTCAGGAGTGTATGAAGGAGTAGTCCAGTCGGGATGCGCCTTGAGAGTGGGACTCTCGATGTGCATATGGTTGGAAACATAGTCGAGGATCACATTCATATCTACTGAGTGGGCCTCTGCCAGCAGCTCGTTGAGCTCCTCATCAGTACCAAAACGAGTGTCTATGCGAGTGGCGAAGATTGGCCAGTAACCGTGATACCCGCTAAACTTTGTGCCGGGATCAGGTACATATCCCCAGGCATCATAAGGGTTCTGAGTAATCGGCGAAAGCCAGATTGTATTCACGCCCAGTTCGCTGAAGTAACCATCCTTTATTTTGGCGGTAACTCCTGCCAGGTCACCTCCCCAATAATCCACTTTTGGATGCACCAACGAAGGATCCCCGATGCTCCAGTCATTATCATTATTGCCATTGACAAAGCGGTCTATTAGCAAAGAATAGAGTATCTGTGTGTGCTTATCCGTACGCTTGAGTTGTGCCGGATCTCTAATGACTTTCCCATACTCAAGGGGCACCAGGATATCGTTTCCGACTCCGTAAGCATTGGCCGTAAAAGCCTGGATATGGGAGCGCTCCATCTTGCGTGCAGCTCTGGGAGCTCTTACTCTTACCAGCGAATCGCTGAGCAGATCAAAATGACGACCGCGTTCCATGATGCGTCCCTCCCAAAGAACTACCAGCTGCTGCATTCCTCCCTCTATTTTAATGAAGAAATCTTTGCCGGAGCTACTTGCAGGCAGGGTCGACATCTTCGGAGCCTGACTCTTATCCACCCCTTCAAGTTTCGCCGGAATGGCATTTTTGACAAGCAGAGGACAGAATTTATCCACTCCATCTACCGTATCATAACATTCGTACATCACCAAAAAAGGAGCTTCTGCTGAAGTTATGATGGTGAGGGTATCCATATCATTCATTTTCGGAAAATAATCCCTCAAAATCACAACGGTTGTATCCTGTTCCACTATGCATGGGGTCAGATTGCCCAGATGATCGGCATAGTCAAATGAAAACTCATTTTGTGAACAACCGTACAAGAGGCAGATGGCCGGTATTAAAGCCAGTGCTATGTTACGAAGAGTGTAAGATTTAGGTTTCATATAGTATAATTTAAAGTTCGAAAATTGCTGATGAATAACCCTCCATCTTCAACTGGAAGTGCTCTTTTTCTTTCTTGCTCTGTACCCGTCCATTAGCAAAGAGGGGTTTATCGAGCGAATCACTGAGAGAGATTATTATCTCGCTTTGCCCGAGGTTGTGAAGTACGAGGAGCTTTTGGTTCCCTTCGATCATATACCAGGCTGCCACCTGCGAGTAAATGCCGCCGGTCTGAGGATTGATTACCGGGTGGCGCTCCATCTTTCCTGTAGCAAGTGCGGGACAGGTGTTGCGAAGCCTACCTAATTGGCGATACATTGTCAGAATAGAGGATGCATCCGCCTCCTGTGATACAACGCTACCCACCGCTGCCTCTACTGCCGGGTCAATTTTGTCAGTATAAGAGGTGACATATCTATCGCCCCAATACATCGGGGTGCGGACATATTCATCACCGCCTGTTTTCGTTCCGGTATAACCAAGTTCCTCGCCATAATAGATATAGGGAGAACCCTGTGAAGACAGCAATATTGCTCCGGCCAGTTTGGCTTTGGAGAGTGAACCTCCCAGCTCGCTACGAGCCCTGTTCTCGTCATGATTGGAGAGTTTGGTTGCTGCTATATAGTCACTGCGGTAGCTCCTGAAAGTTTCGTGTGTGCTTATTGTAGCATCTGCAAAGCTAAGTCCCATACCTTGATTGATGTCAGCGTTCATGCGCCACCAAAACGAGAAGTCAAAGAGGGCAGGTAGTCCTTTGTAGTAGGGCGCCACCCTATCCCAATCGGAGAAGACCTCTCCCACCATATAGATATCTCTGCCGTTTTTCGCCCTGAAACGAGAGTTGACAGCATCGTAGAATTTTTTCAAAAATTGAGGATTCTCTTCTGAAGTTTCATTATGATAAATATGCTTTACTGCATCGAGACGGAAGCCGTCAATACCGGCATCTATCCAAATCTGGGCATCTTCCACTATCGCCTTGAAGGCCGGAGAATTTTCTGCAGTCGAGACCGAACCGTAGTTGAGATCGGCAAACCAGTCCGTCCAAAAATGAGAATGGAAGTAATACATATTAGCTCCGGGAATAGCCAAATCCTGTATGTTATCGTTACTATTGTAGTCGGTATAGAGGGTAAATGGCACATCAAAGGTCAGTTGTGCAGATGAACCCTGTTGTGCACCATATTTAGTACCCAGGGGCCAGGAAGTGGAGTTTGAAGTCCTCACAAGAAAACCCCAGCTGGAGCTGAAATCCACTGTCAGTTCGTAAACATCATTGCCTTTAGAATAAAATTTCTTACAAACACCATCTCCGTAATAGAGATATTTGGCCCCTTCAGTGGATTGGTCAGGGTTATCAACATCCGGCGTACCACCACCGGATACTGTCACTGTCGGAGCTTTACCGCTGCCCCAGTTGAGGATAAATTTGTATATGCCGGAGGGCATCGTACCTGTAGGAAACCATTGTCCACCGTCATATCCGCCGGAGCCTTCAGTTCCAATCATGGGAATTTTTCCGGCAGTAATATCTTTCTGTGGATCATCAGAGAAAATGTAGTAATCCCTGTATGGATTATCCATTGATGATGTGGCGGCTTTAAACCAGGGGTGGTTAACTCCGGAATGGTTGATCACGTAGTCGAGATAGATGCGAATATTGCGTTTGTGTGCCTCGCTGACCAGTTGTCTGAAATCAGCCATAGTGCCGAAACGGGGATTTGTTATACTGTAATCTTCTACATCATATCCGTGATAGGAAGCACTCGGATGTATAGGCGAAAGCCAAATGGCGGATGCTCCGAGTGATTGTATATAATCCAGTTTGTCCGTGATGCCACGAAAATCGCCCCATCCGTCACCGTCGGAATCTGCAAAGCTGTAAACCAACAGCTGGTAGGTGATATCTCCCCTCTTTGTTCCATCCCACTGGGGCGGAAATGTCATCACATCCTTGAACTCCTTTGTATCAGGATTGACAGGGGGATTGCAGGAGGATCCGGTGGCAAAAAGAGTTACAGCCAGCGTCAGAAACAGTATAATTTTTCTTCTCATCTTAGCTTATTGTTGAATCTGTTAGGGTACTATATCGCTAATTCTACTGAATTGAAGGTCATATCTTTACAAACTATAAAGATAATAATTCTATGCGAACAATCAAAAAATGCGCCGCTGTAAGCGACGCATTTCTTGATCATATTTTCATATGTTATTGTATCAAACTATACTTTGCAGTATTGGCGATATCTAGAGTAATCTTGTATGTGCCGGCGTTTTCAACTTTAATGTTGGCGCCGTTGAAAACAAGTCCTGCATCACCTGCACCGAGGTTATAATCCCAGTTGTTGTTGAATTTGAACTTAAATTCTGAACCTGCCTTAAGCTCCACAGTAGCACTGTAGATCCTGCTTTCTGAATCAAATGTCATTTCAACACCATCATCCCAATTATCACCTGAAGCGAACGAGCCCACAAGGGCAACCCTGGTTACCGGAGTTGCAACAGCCTTTTTGCCGGGCAGATCTACTGTCCAGAAATAGGTGCCGTCAGCCACTTCCATGTTGTCGCCGCTCCAGAGGTCAAACTCGTATGTGGTACCTGCTACAAGTTGTCCTGAAATCCAGCCTGCGCCGGCTTCGTGGAACTTGAACTGGTTGGAACCACCATACATCGCTATTGCTCCCTTGTAGATCCCCTCAGCACCACCCTGATTGAGCGCCACATCATCAGTGGGGCTCCAGGAGTGTCCGGAGTAGCTGCCGGGCACGGTGATGTAGGAAGCATAAGCGGGAGCAGGAGCATCGCCTGTTCTGGTAATAATAGCCTTGAAAGGTTTTTCAGAAAGTATCAACTCAATGTCATATGTGCCGCCTTCGGAATCCTTGAGATTCGCTCCTCCATAAACCAGGTTGGTAGCTTCACCACCAAGGTTATATGCGTCAGGGAGATCCCAGCCGGCATTCATACGGAACTTGTATTCCGTATTGGCGGGGAATACAAGGCCTGTAATCTTCCAACTATTGGAACCGGAGTCGTATGCCATCGCTGCATCCTCGGGATCACCCCAACCGCAGAATGAACCAACCACTGCAACTCTTGTAATCAGGAGTGCTGTAGCCTTGAGCTCTGTCAGATCCACTGAGAGATAATAGTAGCCCTTCTCAAGATTGAAATTGCTACCCTTCTCCACGAGTGCGTCGAAAGTACCGCCGAAGTCATTATCCCAATTGCGCTCGTGGGTAAACTTAAATTCACCGTCAAGATGTGCAAAGCCTTCATAGTGGCCTTCACCGTCACCTGTGAGCATGGGAGCAGTACCGGGATTCCATCCCTGGTGGTTACCGGGGATATAGAGATTATCCGGATATGCGGTATTGATAAATGACACCGTATAAGGAGTCTTAGAAACATTGAGGACAATCTTGTAGTTGCCTTCAGGACCCTCATAGCTGAGGTTGTTACCTATGGTTGTCGAAACATTGCTCAAACTGTGACCACCCAAAGAGTGGGTCCAGTCATCATTGAAACGGAATTTAAATTCGCCCTGAACCAAATCCACAGGAGCGCTGAAAGTCTGTTTCTCAGCATCGTACACAAGGTCAATATCAGCATCCCATCCACCTACTGCAGTGCCGATTACTCCAAGACTGCCAAGCTCTACCATATAGATTGTGTTGAGCTTCTTGTTAATAGCAATGTTATAGATGCCTGAAGGCACTTTAATGTTGCTCGGATCACCGACAACACCGGTTGCTGAGGAATATTCACCTGCAAAGGTAGAAACCTCAACAATACCGCCAAAATCATCACCCCACTCAGGCTTGATACAGAATTTGAATTCAACATCAGATCCATCTTCAGTCCTGAGGTCAATAACTGCCTCATAGAATCCCTTGGCAATGCCAGACTCATACATCATCGGAGCGGCCGCCGGATTCCATCCCTGGTGGCTGCCGGGGAGATAAAGGATATCCGGATATGATGCTATGTAAGTTTTAACAGGAATTATGATCACCGCTGAAGGCACACCGGAAGCATAAGTTTCTGAGAATGCCTTTACGAAGAATTTTACATCTGAAGTTGCATCTTCAGGTGCACCAGTCGAAACAATCGCATCATTGAAAGCATCCACTGTGGTGGAATATGAAGTAGTCTGAAGGCCTGAGGCCAACTCAACAGGATCTCCATCTTCAAACTGTGCAAATACGCTGTAGGTAATCTCTTCATTGTATCCGAGGCGTGCCGGATCCCAGGCAAAGAGCATAATCTCACCTGTAGGGTCTGCAGGATCGAGGACAACCGATTCTATAGCTGTACCAAATACGGGAGCTACTGCATCGCCGAAAGCATAAATATCGATGGTGATCGATTCTGACTTGTAGGTCTTAGTACCATCCGTCACCTGCACAAAGAACGACATCGTAAAGGTGTTATTCTCCGGAAGTGAAGGGAAGGTATTATAAAGAAGTGTCTTAAAATTGCTTTTAGAAGCAATGTAGTATAGATCTTTTGTGGAGGCAAGTTTTGCTGCCGTACCCTCGTATTCTGCGTGGAAGTCATAGTTTAACCCCTCAGGGAGAAATCTGTATGCCGACCAGGAGAAGTTGATATCCTCATCCATTGTATTGGAGGTCATAAGGATATCCGAATGGGAATAGAGCTCCGGAGCCACAGGGGCAGTGGAGAAAGCATCCTCCGGGAATACCTCACAGGAGGTAATGCCCAACATCAAAGCAGCAACTGCAATAAAGCTTAATATCTTTTTCATTCTATTATCGTTTTAAAGGTTACTGTTTTTCCATTACCAATACATAAGGAGTCCTGTTACCGTGCAACTTCATAACATAAGTGCCGGCAGAAGGTACTGAGATATCACCACCACCCTGAACTAGCTTGATGCCGCCGGGGACTTCCGAACTGGCCTCGCCATCTGTTCCAAACTTGAATGTCCAGTTGTCAGGGTTGTGTGCAGTATTGAGACGTATAAGAAAACTGAGTCCTCCATCATCAGTGAATGTCACGGCAGGTGAAACCCAAACATTCTCAGTTGCGTCATATGTAAGAGGGTCATCACCGGTAGTGGCGTAGGACCATCCGTTGTACGCACCAACCATTCCAACACCATCAACAACTGCCTTGTCTATAGTCATCGCACTGCGATTGACTGTGAGTTCGTAAATGGAACCCTCTCTCAGATCCACAGAAAGGTTGGAATCTGACTGCTCGGGACAGGTCCAGGAAGGAGTGAGGTAGTTGTAACCCCAGTTCTCATCAGACCAGTTGCGTGCAACAGTCACCTTGAAATATGAATAATCTTCGCTGCCGTCCTGCAGGTCGACAAGAGTCTTATAGATATTAGTGCCACCGTCTGTCTCCCAGAATTGAGGGGCTTCGGTGATGTTCCATGACTGGTAATTGCCAGGCAGGAAGAGAGACCTCAGCTCAGCTGCATAAGTTGTGATATTGAAGCTTATGTTGTTGGATTTGACAGGCGCCACGTTTGTGCCGTAAATAGAGGCTATCAGGCTGGCACTTATATTGGCGGTCTCATTGGGTTTAACCTTAAGGTCATTACAAACGAGTCCGTTCAAATCCTGCTTGCTGATGGTAAAGGAGTTTGAAAAGGAGGTTCCCGCCAGAACACTGTTTTCTCCAAGTGTCAGATGGAGAGCATACTGGATCTGAGTCGGTACTCCAAACGAAGCTGATGTCCAGTTGAAAACCACCGCCTCAACCTTGCTGTTGTCCTGGTTGACAATAATGTCCTTCTGGGCGAGCAGAGTCGGAGCAACGCTTTGAGTAGGATCGACTTTGACATGTTCTATCTCCATTTCACAAGCAGAGAAGAGGAACATAGCCATCATCAGCATTACTATATATTTAAACTGTTTCATAATCTTATTGATTTTTCAATGTTTCTTGCCATTAGTAACCGGGGTTCTGCACCAGCTTGGGGTTAGCATTGAGGTCACTTATAATGATAGGATAGATGGTGCGGAATTCGGGAAGAGCAATCTTACCGTTAGGTACACCACCTTTCAATGTCCAGGGGAACTGCATTGAAGTAAAGAGGCCATAGCGTATAAGGTCAACGCGGCGGTGACCCTCCCACATAAGTTCTCTGGCACGCTCGTCGAGGAGCCAGTTGAGATCCATGATGGCAGGGGTTGTAGCATCTACACCCGCACGTTGACGGAGCTGACGAATATAGCCTTTAGCACTCTCGTCGCTGACAGTTCCGCCGTTAAGACGGGCATCAGCTTCCGCATAAATGAGATACATCTCAGGAAGACGGAAGATGGGGAAGTCGATTGACGAGAACTTATAGTTGGTCTCAGAGCTTGATACTGCGTGACCGTCTGAATAGAGTCCGGAGAACTTCCAGCATCTCCAGCCTGAGTCAGTAGTAGTATTGTCAAACTCCTTGGTCGCACCGCCGTTGTAGAAGAATGCCCTCTTATCGCTTGCGGCTCTGTCGTAACCAAAGCCTTCTCCACCCCATTTTACATTTACAAGTTGGAAACGAGCAACATAGTCATCTGCTACGTGATAGCCGTTCCAGTTCTCAGGATTGATAAGCATACCCTCACCAACTACAGCTGCACCGATAGCCGCATTTGCCGCATCGCTGAGTGTTGCTGAAACAAGGTGCGTAGTACCACCCCAACTCTGTGTCTGGTCCTTATCATATGAAATAGCAAAAATAAACTCCTCCGCGGCACCGTTGGTGGTATTGTCCTGCATAAAGAGTTCGTGATAGTTGTCGTGAAGTCTGTAGCCCATACCGATAACCTTGGCTGCTGCATCTTTTGCATCTTGCCAGCGTGCCGTACCGGTATATACCTCTGCGTTGAGATACATCCTCGCAAGAAGAGCCCAAACGGAACCCTTGGTTGCGCGAGGATAAGGTACTGCACCCTTATTAGGCATGTCGGAAAGTTCTGAGAGCTCTTTAAGCTCACCTTCAATCCACTTGAAAAGTTCCACTCTGCCGATTTGCTCAGGCAGGTCGCCGCCAATATTCTCAGGCATTGCGAAAGGGGGATTTCCGAAGAGGTCCATCAGTAAGTAGTAGTAGAGTGCACGATTGAATCTTGCCTCTGCACGATACTGGTCAATAGTTTTCTGGAACGCCTCATGACCGCGGCTTGCAAGCATCTCGGGAGTTGTTCTCACGAGAAACTCGTTTGCCAGGGTGATGCCCTTCATGCAGCGTGTGTAAACTGCGATGATGGCTTCATTGTCGGCTGATGTCCATTTATGATACTGGATAGGATTGATATAGTTGTCACCCCAGATAATCTTGAGTGCATCTGTACTGAGCTCATTAAGTACCATATACATACGACAAAGCTCACTCTGACCGGCGTCTGACACGTTAATGTCCGACGATCCGGCATCATTCTGGCTTGCCAGTGCCCAGTATCCATAGATATATCCCAAAGATTTGAGATAGCTCACCTCGTCCTTATATGCGGTCTCCGAGGTTGCGTCAGTTTCATTAAGAGGCTGTGTATTCAGGTCACCTATGCAGGAAGTAGCAAGGATCAGAGAAGCCAACAGCACTAAGAAACTTTTGTAAAATATCTTGTTCATACGTCGGGTCATTTTTAGAAGTTAATATTTAAACGCAAAGTAAAGAGACGGGGACGGGGAATGATGTTGGAATCCACACCGTCAGATGCCTGCAATTCGGGATCGAGACCTCTGTACTTTGAAATAACAAATACATTCTGCACAGAAGCGGAGAGACGAATGCTCTCTACCCATTTTACTTTGTCGAATGTGTAGCCTAGGTTGATATCGTCCATCCTGAAGAATGAACCATTCTCTATAAACATATCACTATATTTCTGGTTGTTTTCCATAGCTGCTGTCCAGCCATTCACCAGATAGATGTTGCTCAAATTGTCAAGGTAGCCCTTATTCCAGTTGTCACTGTATGAGCTTGCATAGGACATAGCAACCCTGTTGATAATGTAGTTACCAAAAGAGCCGTGGCCATTGAAACCAAAGTCCCATTTTTTGTATCTGAATTTGAGGTTGAGACCAAAATATGCATCGGGAGCAGGCTTGAAACCGGTCACATATCTATCAGCGTCAGTTATTACACCATCGCCGTCACGATCCACCAATCCATTCTGGATCGGATTGTCCTGCGAGTCATAAAGCTGCTGGAAGAGGTAGAATGTGAAGGGTGCAAATCCTGTGCGGTGGAGTGAAGTGTATCCTCCCGTACCGCCCATACCGGAACCGGTTGTAACTCCAAGATAGCCCTCTGTCTCAACACTTGTGAGCTTGGTGATTTTCGTACTCTGAAGAGTGACGTTTCCGCCAATTGAGAGCGACATATCACTTGTCTCCACGGGAATTACATTGAGAGAGAGCTCAACGCCCTTATTCTCCATATTACCGATGTTGGAAATTATACTGTTACCGAAGTTTGAACCCAGAGGAGTCGAGATTTCGTTGAGCAGGTCGTAAGTATAGCGGTAGTAACCCTCGAGGCTACCGGTGATCCTGTCGTTCATAAATCCGAAGTCGAGACCAAGGTTGTAGGTCTCAGTTGTCTCCCATTTGAGATTAGGATTGTACTTCTGAGGAGCGAGGGTAGTGTAATATCCATCGCCAAGATAATATTTCATCGCAATGGAGCTGGACTCCTCGTATCTTGCCATATAAGGATAATAGTCGGACCCTATGTCCTGCTGTCCTGTGCGTCCCCAACCAAGACGAAGCTTTAGAGCAGAAACCGCATCTGTACCCTTTAGGAAGCTCTCTTCTGCTACGTTCCAGGCGAAAGCCACTGAGGGGAAGAAACCCCAGCGGTTGGCTTTGCTAAAGCGCGATGAGGCGTCCTCACGGATTGTAGCTGTAAAGAGATACCTGCCAAGGATTGAGTAATTGAGTCTTCCGAAGAATGATATCAAATAATACTCCTTTGCATTTGTAGGGTTTGCCTGATAAAGAGGTCTTGACTCGTTATTAAGATATGTACTCTGATCATACTTTACGTAGTTGTGCTGCCAGGAGTAACCGGCCATCACATCTATGTTACTCTTGCTGAATTCCTTCTTATAGTTGAAATAAGCCTCGAGCAGTGTATTTGAGTTATAGTTGGCATAATCAGTATAAAGGTCAAGGCTGGAGCGCATTGCCGAAATAGAACCGGGGTGGTTATATTTTTCGCCATTAGACTTTGCAACGTCATAACCGAGGTTTAGATTGAATCTCAGGTCTTCGAATCCATGGAACATGTAGTCAATCTGAAGGTTACCTATCGAGCGGAGACCTTTATTGACATCCGTGTAGTCGTAGAGACTGGAAAGGGGGTTTGTGCCGGCCATTGTGTTGGCGCTGCCATCTGCGTTAAGCCAGTTCCAGTAACCGTTTGCAACCTTGGAATAGTCGATACTGCCGTCCGGATTTGTAAAATGTGTAGGTTTTGTGGGGTCAAATGAAAGAGCACTACCCACTGCACCTGTTGGAGCCCAATTGGTATTCTGATAGATACCTTTCACATTGAGATTAATTGAAAGGTGATCGTCAAAGAATTTAGGGGAAAGACTGATGTCAATGTTGGCTTTCTGGTTGTCACCCACCTTGAGCGTAGCCTGATCGAAGTTGTAGCCAAGGCTGACACGATAGGGAACATGCTTTGTTGCTCCGTAAACGCTTACCGCCTGGTCTGTATTGAATGCCAAACGATAGATCTGCTTCTGCCAATCTGTATTCTCGGAACCGAGAAGGCCCTGGATAGCGCTGTTACTCGCATAAGTGCTCTGCATAAAGCTGCGGAATGTATCGGCATCCATCATATCGATGGTAGAAGCGTTTTGCTTTACCGAGTAGCTTGAGTTGTAACTCACATTGACTCCGCGTGCACCTGCACGACCTTTCTTGGTGGTGATGATAATCACACCGTTAGAAGCACGCGAACCATAAATTGCAGTTGCCGATGCATCTTTCAATACGGTATAACTTTCGATGTCATTGGGGTTAACAGATGCCAGGGGGTTACCCATTCCGGCACCTCCGTCAGAAGTGACAGGTACACCGTCAATCACAATCAGAGGATCGTTTGATGCATTTAGCGAAGCTGCACCACGAATACGAATAGTAGCGGAAGCACCAGGCTGGCCTGAGGCCGGAGTTACGTGCAAACCCGATACTTTACCGAGGAGCATTTGATCAGGAGAAGTGATGGCTCCACGGTTGATCTCATCAGCTTTGATAGCTACAACAGATCCTGTCATATCGCTTTTTTTGACAGTACCGTAACCGATGACCACTACCTCCTCTAGAAATTCGACGTCATCTTGCATCACAATCCTTGCAGCAGACGCCTGTGCAGCGGTAATAGTCACAGTCTTGTAACCCAAAAAACTGATTTCCAACATAGTATCACCAGAAGGTACTGTCAGGACAAAATCGCCGTCCAGACCTGTCTGGGTACCATTTGCAGTTCCCACTTGGATAACTGCAGCACCGATAACGGTTTCACCTCTGGAATCCACCACAACTCCCTTTACGGTGAATTGCGCAAAGGCGGATGTAACGGAGAGAACTATTACCGATAGTAACATTGTCATTAATCGTTTCATAGGAAAACCTTTATAATTATTGTTTAATTCTTTTTCTTTGAAAGAGCTGTACGGGATCATCCTTGTCCTCGACAAAGAAGACACAGATCGCAGCTATAAAAAGACATATTCCGGAAAAAAGGAGAGCATAAATGGTCTGTCCACCGTATATATGTTTTACCATCAATCCTCCTATCAGACCGTTGCATATCTGTGGAATAGTGATAAAAAAATTGAATATACCCATATAGACACCCATTTTCTTGGGAGGCAGTGAACCTGCCAGCATAGCATAGGGCATTGCCAGGATTGACCCCCAGGCGATACCTATACCCACCATTGAAATGATGAGCATGGTCGGATTCTTGAAAAACAAGAACGAAGCAAAGCCAAGCGCACCGCATACAAGCGAAATGGCATGAGTAGCCTTACGACCGATTTTGTCAGCAGTCACGGGGAGAAGGAAGGCTATAACAGCTGCAACACCATTGTAGATAGCCTGTAACACCCCAACCCAGTCACCCGCCTTACCATAAGCGGCAGAAGCGGAATCCACAGTACCATAAAAGTGATCGGCAACTGCAGGGGTCATATATACCCACATGGAAAAGAGAGCAAACCAGGAGAAAAACTGCACTAAACCAAGCTGGCGCATGGTTTTGGGCATTTTGCCGAAATCCCTGAAAATCTCAAGCAATCCGCCGTCCTTCTCTTTTTTCAGGACTCCTCCTTCGGGAGGATACTCTTTTGTACACACCACAGTCACCATAACCGATGCGAAGAGTACAATTGCGCCAATATAGAAAGCAAGCTTGACATTAGGTGCCACACCTCCTTCAGCCTCAGGCACATTTGACATACCAAACCAGTTGGTAAGCACAAAAGGCAGAACGGCACCACAAACGGCACCGATACCGATGAGGAAAGTCTGCACTGAAAAACCGAGCGTTCTCTGTTCTGAAGGAAGGTTATCAGCAACAAGCGCTCTGAATGGTTCCATCGCTACATTGATCGAGGCATCCATAATCATCAGGACACCCGCTGCTATCAAAAGTGGCGAAAGAAATGGAGCAAGAGCCGGAGAATTGGGCATCAAAAAGAGCATTAGCGAGGCCAGAATTGCGCCCACAAGGAAATAGGGACGTCTGCGACCGAGCCTTGTCCAGGTCCTGTCACTGTAGTGCCCGATAATGGGCTGGACTATCATACCTGTCAAAGGCGCTGCAAGCCAGAAGAGCGAAAGTGTACTGACATCCGCTCCAAAGGATTGGAAAATCCTGCTGACATTTGCATTCTGAAGAGCCAAACCGAACTGTATCCCCAAAAAGCCGAAGCACATGTTGAAGATACCCCAAAAGCTCATCTTTGGTTTTTTCATAAATATGATTTTGTATCAGTTTATAATTAAAGGGACACGAATCTATAAAAAAACACCCTTATTTAATAGGGTTTTCTTCCGAATTGCAATAAAATCGGGATGAAATGACAAAAGATAGTTATGAGCATGAGGTATGAAGTGTGTAGTGATGAGTAAGTGGGGAATAGAGAGTACTGATTTAGGAGTTAGGAGCATGGAGTGGGCGTTTTGGCTTTATAACTATTTTTAACTGGTCTATGTCGTTTCTGCAACAAAAAACCACTCTAACCGGTGAAGGTAACAAACCCTGAAAGTCGTAACAAACTTTCAGGGTTTTTGTCTTGGTTATGAATTAACAGTTTTGAACTTCTTTGAGGTTTTTTGTGGCATTCCGTTGAGGTTTTTGCAAATAGTTTATTTATGGTTCTGAGTTTTACCAACATTTGGTGGAAAACGGCATTTTGCATAAATACATTTGGTGGAAAACGGCAAAACAGTGAAAAAAATTTGGTGGGGAGTCTGAAAAGTTATAATTTTGCCTAAAGTTAAGGACTATGGCAGAGTATATGATTTTCAAGAGAAAGATTTATGACACTATGCTCAAATGGAAAAATGAGCGTAATGGTGATACAGCATTGCTAATACAAGGCGCTCGCCGTGTTGGTAAATCCACTATTGTGGAAGAATTTGCACGCAAAGAATACAAGTCGTACATATTGATTGATTTCTCAAAAGTTTCTAAGGAGGTTAGTGATTTGTTTAATGATATATCGGATTTGAATTATCTCTTCCTCAGACTGCAATTTATTTTTCAAGTAGAATTACATGAACGGGATTCTGTAATCATTTTTGACGAAGTACAGTTGCAACCATTGGCAAGGCAGGCAATCAAACACCTTGTTAAGGATCATAGATACGATTATATCGAGACCGGCTCTTTGATATCCGTAAGATCAAAAAGTCGTGATATCATTATTCCAAGTGAAGAGACCAAGGTAAATATGTATCCTATGGACTATGAGGAGTTCAGATGGGCGTTGGGAGATACTGCAACCATACCTTTATTGCGTACTGCATTTGAAAAGAAAAAGCCACTTGGTGACGCTGTTCATAGAAAACTTATGCGTGATTTTCGGCTGTATATGCTTGTGGGAGGTATGCCTCAAGCTGTTTCCGCATACATTAATACCAATAACTTTACAGCAGTGGATTTGGTTAAAAGAAACATTATTACTCTATATGAAGAGGACTTCGGTAAGATTGATGATTCAGGAAGAGCCAAAGCTATGTACGATGCCATACCGGCTCAATTAAGCAGAAACAGATCACGATATCAAGTTGGAAATGCCATCCCAGATGAGAAGGTTGATAGAGTAATAAATATCATCAAGGATATGGAAGATTCGATGACAACAAATGTGGCTTACCATGCTGATGACCCCAATATAGGCTTGGCTTTGACTATAAATCAGGAATATTTCAAGATGTATGCTTCTGACACGGGTCTTTTTGTTACGCTTGCATTTAAGGATAGTGACATAACGGAAAATGTTATTTACAAGAAGTTGCTTAATGACAAACTCAACACCAACCTTGGTTATGTATATGAAAACGTGATAGCTCAAATGTTAAAAGCTACCGGTAAAAACTTGTTCTATCACACCATACCATACGCTGAAGGCAAAAAGTATTACGAAGTTGATTTTATAATCACCGACAAACATAAAATTTCACCCATTGAGGTTAAATCGTCGGGGTATAAAACACACAAATCATTGGATACATTTTGCATTAAGTTCTCTGATCGCATAATGAACAAGTATCTTATTTATACAAAAGACTACAGGTATGAAAATAGAATACACTATATACCTATTTACATGACAATGTTTTTGTAAATCTTGCGTTAAATAATCTAAAATCAATAAAAAGCGATTAATGACACTACAGTAGTGTTTTTCCTAAACAAATCAAATTTTTGCTATTGGCTTGAGGCTTGGCTATTGGCTGTTTTCCGTTAGTCAATAGCTCCTAACTTTACACAATAATAATGTATCCGTAGTTCAATACTCAAAACTCCCTACTCAGAAATCAGAACTAACCTGCAATGCGCACCCTGTATCCCACATCACCTATCCAGCCATTCCATAAGCAGAGGAACTCTTGCGCGGGAAACCAGAACCGGTTCGATAACATCCGGGAGAAGTGTCACCCTCAGCCTCGAGTTAAAATGTTTGGAGATGTTGCTTATGGCAGCCAAACTGGTAATGCAGCTTCTTGAGAGTCTGAAGAACTCTTTGGGATTCAATTGCTGCTCAAGGGATTCAAGGCTGGAATCCAGGAGGTATTGTTTCCGATCGGTAGTAACGAGGTAAGTGGCCTTGTTCTCAGAATAGAAAAATGCCGTATCATTTACATCAGCAATAAGTATATGATTGCCTATTTTTATGGTAAATTTGGTGCGGTACTCCGGTTCTTGAGCCTCTTCAACACTTTCCAGCGCCTCCTCTGCGTTGCAAAATCCAATGCAGCGCTCCATCGATATTTTAAACTCCTTTTCGCCTATCGGCTTGAGCAGATAATCAATGCATTTGGTCCTAAAAGCGGGGAGCGCGTAATCCTCATATGCGGTAGTTATGATTACCTTGGAGGTGATGTTTACCCTATTGAATAGTTCAAAACATTTACCGTCAGAAAGCTCGACATCCATCAAGATGATATCCGGCGCAGGATTAGAGCTAAGCCATTCCTGCGAAGTAACAATAGAGTCGAGACAGCCAAGTATCTCGATTTCAGGAAAGAATTTGCGCAGGAGGCGGGTAAGTTGCATTTGTGCGGGTATTTCGTCTTCTATGATGAGTAGGGTCATATTGCCGGAGTTTTATATGAAGAGAGGGATTTTTACGGTGAAAAACCCATTCGAATCATCTATGATTATGGGAGAGTTAAACAGAAGTCTATACTGCTTGTTGATATTCTCGAGGCCCATCCCTACAGAATGTTGGCCAGATTCAATTTTGAGATTGATTCGATTGGAAACTACCAGATGTTCCTGCTCCACTTTCACCTCTACCACCAATGGTTCAGAGACTTTAACGATATTGTGCTTGACTGCATTTTCTATAAGAATCTGAATGCTGCAGGGGACTATTCTACTGCGAAGCCATTTACTCTCCACATCTATCCTAACATCGAGAGCTTCGCCGAAGCGCTCTTTAATCAACCCCACATAAAGCATTACAAAGTCAAGTTCTTCCTCCAGGATTACCGTCTGACGCGACTCCATACTAAGCTGATAGCGATAGACGTCTGAGAGCTTTTTTACATAGTCGGAGGCACGGTCCTGATCATCGTGAATAAGGTAGGCGAGCACATTGAGACTATTGAAGAGGAAATGCGGATTAAGTTGCGCTTTGAGCAACTGATATTGGTAATTAGCCTGACTGCGGAGTCTTACCTCGGTCGCGAGCTCACGTCTTCTCTTCCATCTGAGGTAGGAAAATAGGTCTATGATGACCGTTACCAGTATGTTGAAAAATAGAGCTACCACAAAGGAGAAAAAGAGCTGCCGGTTTAGAGTATCCCCTACCAGGTAATCCGAGGAGGTAAGCTGCATTAGAATTGCGGCCACAAAGGCTATGAAGATAACCCCTCCCAACTCCCATAGTGTGCGAGAAAGAAAAGAGCGGCCATAGGAAAAATAAGTCACCAAAGTCCGCACAAGCATAAAATCCGCAATCAGCATCAGTAAAGTGAGGGCATAGTTACTCAACATCCCCCTGAGGGTAAAAAAGAAAGATTGTCCCGTCCCTTGAGAAAAAACCGGAAGCAGATACTCGAATATCATCCTGGCAGCGAACACAATCAGCGCCAGGATACCCACCGCCGCAAGATTGACATATCCACTTCTCTTACGCTCCATCTCCGTTAGCGATTTTTGCGGGCTACAACCAATACTGTGGCAAGTCCCAGAATTTCAGTAGTGGCAAATGTCACTATCATATTGTTAAACACGCCTAGTGTGGGAAATGTTTTATGGAGATAATCCCCTACCGATGTGCCGAAATAGAATCCAGCAAAACAGCTGAGAAATGCCAGACCGAGAAATACGTCAAGAGGACTACCGTAGAAACGTATGAGACAGAACACCATTGCTATGGTGAGGATGGTAAGAAAGAGGCCGTCCCCCACGGAAGTGTCATGGAGTAAATAACAGAGTAACGCATGCGCGAGCGCAAATAGAAATATTATGAGATTGGCCTTACCGAAATCTCTCCTGCCATTGCCTGTCCTTTTAAAAAATCCTCCCATATCGTAACAAATTCGTTAATAATTGTAAATATAAGTATTTTTTTCCAAACAAAAGATGGCTATATTTGTCATTTGTAACAAACCATCCATGATGAAACGATTGACATTTCTTCTTGTAGCCCTTATATGGCTACCTCTTGCCTCTTTTGCGCAAAACACTCTCTCACAGGAGGATATTTCCAACATTGAATCCTATATAGAACAGATACGCTCAGACTGGAAGATCCCGGGTATGGGCGTTTCCATTCTCAAGGATGGTGAGCTTATTCTATGCAAAGGATTCGGAGTCAAAAACCTGAACAACCCCCAGGACTCGGTGGACTCCCACACCCTATTCCAAATAGGATCGGTTTCCAAATCATTCACCGCATATCTGCTTGCCACCCTGGTGGACGAAGGACTCATCAGCTGGGATAATACCGTAAAAGAGATTCTCCCCGACTTCAAAATGTACGATCCATGGGTGACAGAACACCTGCAGGTCAAGGACCTCACTTCCCACAAAACGGGAATAGGAAGACAGGTGGGTACCTATATCCCAAATCTGGGCTACGACAGGGACGATATCAACAGGATGCTGGAACTCATAGAGCCCTCATATACCTTCAGAGGCGCATATCAATACAACAACATCACTTTTATTCCCGCAGCCAAGATCATAGAAAAGGTAACCGGTAAAAGCTGGGAAGATAATATCCGCGAACGTATTTTCGGACCCCTTGGAATGGATGAATCCACCATCAACGGTGAAGGATTTGCAGAGGCTCAAAATGTAGCACTCCCCTACGAATTTCTCTCCAAGGAGGGAAAAATGGTGATCAATCCTCTCTATGGCGAAGAGCAGGCACTCTGGTGGCTCACTGTTATCGGACCCGCCGGATCAATCTGCTGCCCTCCCGTGGACCTGATCAAATGGGCGCAATTCCAGCTCGATGGAGGTAAAGTGAATGACAAACAGCTGATATCTAAGGAAAATATGGACTATCTCCACAGAGGAGTCACCATAACTTCTCAAAGCGAATCCAAAACCACTCTCTACGGCCACTGCTGGTTCATTGAGCAGAGCAAGAAAGGACGCATCTATTTTCATACAGGCACCACCTGGGGAATGACCACCTTGTGCGCATTTGTGCCTGAATTAAATCTGGGACTCACCATCCAGGTCAACTCGGAAGCTCCCAGTGAGCCCCGCTATGCGGTAATGCGGCGTTTGGTGGACCTCTGTCTCGACCTTGAAGACTATGACTACAACGCGGAATTCTTGAAAGAGTGGTACGCCAATGCTGCTAAAAAGGCTGAAGAAGAGGCAAAGGCTGCTGCCGACAAGGTGGTAGAAGCTGCTCCGGCGTCAAAACTGCTTGTAGGCAAATATACCAAGGACCCTCTCTTTGGAGATGCATGGATAACTCTCGAGAAGGGTAAACTATATATAAAAATAGGTAAACAGGGCTGGAAACATGAAATGACCCATGTCAGCGGCAACACCTACAAGTTCCGTTCTGATGGTACTGCCTTCGAGATTAAATTCAAATTTGAAGAGGGACAAAAGAAGGCTGCATCATTTGAAGTTGACTTCAAGGAGGGTGAAGATTTTGGTCCCTGGACTAGATTAAGCAAATAATAAAACAGACATACAACATGAAACGCATTTCCATCTTCATTTTCACACTGCTCTTTGCAGGTTCGCTTTTCGCACAATCGCCCATTATCGGCATCTCCTCATACAGGAGTGGTGCTTCACATGTGGCCGGCAACACCTATGTAAACTCCGTCCGTATGGCCGGAGGGGTACCCTTGATCATTCCCGTTACCACCGATGACACACAAATAGAGGCCATACTCAATGCGATTGACGGTCTTATAATGACAGGCGGCGAAGATTTTGATCCGCTTAAATGGTATGGAGAAGAACCCCTGAGAGCCAATGGCGAAATTGCCCCCGAAAGGGACGATTTTGATGTTAAACTGATCAGAGCAGCTGTGGCTAAAGGCATTCCTGTATTGGGTATCTGCCGTGGCCAGCAACTGATGAGTATTGCTTTTGGCGGCTCACTCTACCAGGACATCCCCTCACAGGTCAAGAGCAGCTATGTCAAGCACAGACAAGGTGACACCCCGGGTTATTATGGCACCCATTCCATCTCTATAGAAAAGGGTTCCATACTGGCTGATGTGACAGGCAGCGACAAAGCCGTGGTAAATTCATTCCACCATCAGGCCATCAAAGCGATGCCTGCAGGATTTAGGGTGACAGCCAGATCGGCAGACGGAATAATTGAAGCAATAGAAAGAGTAGCTCCTCTCAAGGGTTATGCTGACGGTGGCGCACTGATTTTCGGCACACAATTCCACCCTGAGATAATGACCAACGCCGGCAATCCCCTCTTCCTTGGACTATTCCAAAAACTGGTGTCCGAAGCCTCGAAATAGTTCTGATTAAATAAAATTCTTTATCACTTCGCGGGCCTGTGCGACTTTCTCTTCGAGAAGATCTATTGATGTGGCTTCGCAGATAAAGCGGAGGAAGGGTTCTGTATTGGAGGGACGTATGTTAAACCACCATTGGGAGAACTCCACTCTATAACCGTCAAAGTCATAGGATGCGACCGGGCGCTCTTGCGAAACAAACAATTCGCGCACAGCAATCATCGCATCTTCCTTTTTAGATATAGGGAAGTTGATTTCACCGGAACTGAAATAACCGTTTATCCTTTCGATAAGCTGCGAAAGCGACACTCCTTCCCTCTTGAAACGCGCAATGACATTAAGTACAAGAATCGCAGCCAGAAAACCGCTATCCGAATAGAAAAAATCTTTAAAATAGTAGTGACCGGCTAATTCGCCTCCGAACAGGCCATCAATCTCACGTAATTTGCGAGCTGCGAAGGCCCTGCCCACCTTCCAGGTGACAATTTCAGCACCCATAGGTTCCAGATACTCCGCCACCGACTTTGAACTGCGTATATCCTGAAGCACAATACGCTTTGCTCCGTCATATCTCTCATTCTCAAAGAAATAGTGACCCAGAAGTGCTATCATCAAATCGGGTGATATGAACCTACCGGTTTCATCCAAAAACATCACCCTGTCAGCATCGCCATCAAATATCACACCTACGTCGCTACGTTGCGTGATGACTGACTTTTGAAGTTCGATAAGATTTTCGGGTACAAGAGGGTTGGGATCATGGTTGGGGAAAGTACCATCCAACTCCTCAAAAAGATAAACAGGATCTTCTCCGAAAACTTCTCTCACAAAAAGGGCAGCCATACCATTCGAAATGTCGATACTGATGTTCAAATCCGAAATATCCTCTTTCCTCGACTTCAAAAACGAGATATATTCCTTGGAAATGTCAAACGGGATGATTTTGCCGCGAGTTTCCGCCACAGGAGTCTCCCTGCCCTCCTCAATCCATTGCTGTATGGTGGAAAGACCATTATCATAACCAACCGGAAGAGCGTTCCCGCAGGAGATCTTCATGCCGTTGTACTCTTTGGGATTGTGAGAAGCGGTAATCTGCACCGAAGCCCCAAATCCATGCATAGCCGTACCAAAATAGACCATAGGCGTAGTGCTCAGCCCAAGATCGTAAACATCTGCTCCGGCATCGTTAATTCCTTTGGCTACAAATTCAAAAATCTCCGGCGAAGATACTCTTGCGTCCCTACCAACTAATACTCTGTCCGTTTCCAGAAGGAGCGGTATGAAATAACCTATCTTATAGGCCAGGTATTTATCGAAATCCACATTATAGATTCCGCGTATATCATATGCGTGAAATGCTCCCATTGCTATTATTTGTCTGTTTTGACTCTATATGATGTAGTTACGTTTCCTTTAGAAATATTATTGAGTTTACTGCCAAGCATTTTCTTGCGAATAGGGGCAGCTCTGTCGGTAAAGACCACTCCGTCAAGATGGTCCATCTCATGCTGCAACATCCTGGCAGCAAAGCCGTCGAATTCCTCCTCCTTCTCCTGAAAATTCTCATCAAAATATCTGATGCGAACCACTTTAGGTCTGTCAATGTCGGCATCGATATTGGGAACACTCAGACAACCTTCAGTATAAGTACACATCTCATCGCTCTTGAACGTAAAAACAGGATTAATCATTCTGCGTATGAAATCGGCAAGTTCGGGATATCGGTCAGCCAAATCACTACCGTCCACAATCAAAACTCTTAGAGAATGACCCACCTGCGGGGCTGCAAGGCCACACCCGTCTGCATTTTTCATTGTTTCATACATGTCTTCCAGAAGAGTTGTAAGCTCTTCGTGCTGTTCAATGTCTGCTTCCGCAGCTTTTTCGCGCAACACCTGGGATCCATATAAGTAAATAGGCAATATCATATCGATAATTATTTAATCATTGTTGTTTCTGTGTTTTATCTAAATAACTCTGCAGAATGATGGCGGCACTGATCTTGTCCACGGAGGACTTGTCACGACGATCCGACTTTTTCATTCCTCCCTCTATCATTGCCCTGTGGGCCAGTACCGAGGTAAAACGTTCATCTTCGAGCACAACCGGAATGGAGGGAAACTTTTTCTTGAGCAAATTGATAAAGGCCTCTACCAACGGGGCGGATTGGGAATTTGTGTTGTCCATATTTAAAGGGAAGCCCACCACAAAGAGATCCACCTTTTGATTTTGAAGGTAATTTTGAAGATAATCTATTATCTTTGCGGACGGAACAGTGTCAAGGGCTGACGCGAATATACGCAACGGATCGCTCACTGCGATGCCGGTACGTTTGCTACCGTAGTCTATGCCTATTATCCTGTTCATGATGCAAAGTTAATGTTTTATGGCACGTCAAAAAGAAAAACATGGTAAAAAGTTGAGATTTTCGATAATAAACGATGACTCTCACAAGGAGCTTTTCTCGTTTAGAACATCAAAAATCAACATTATACTGATCTCTATACTGGTATTGCTGGCAATAATGGCAGGCACTTACCTGCTCACTTCACGTACTTTTATAAGACAGACGATTCCCGGTTATCCTTCACCTGAAACCAGACGAATGGCGGTAGAGAACGCCATAAAAATCGATTCCCTTGAAAGAGCAGTGGAGATGTGGGCATTTCAGGTGGCAAATATTCAAAGGATTGTTACAGGAAAGAAACCTCTTACACCTGATTCTCTCGGCCTGATTAAGGAGATTCCTCTGATAGATGAGAGTCTAAGTGACCTTTATTTCCGCAACGATTCGCTCCTCAAAGAGGAGGTACTTCGCCGTGAGCAATATAATATTTCCGGCGTGAGGCAAGAGATAGAGCAGATCGAGGGACTGCACTTTTTTACCCCTGTTAGTGGTATCATTACCGAAGGATACAACAAGGCAACAGGTCATCCTTATTTAGATATTGCTGCTCAGACAGGCACTATAGTGCATTCTGTATTAGATGGCACAGTCATATCCGCCGGATGGAGCGATGACACCGGATATACCCTCCAGATACAGCACAGCCACGATATTATATCGGTTTACAAGCACAACGAACAGCTACTCAAGTCAACCGGTGAAAAGGTAAAGGCAGGCACTCCAGTCGCAATGGTGGGAAATACCGGTAAACTAAGTACCGGCAGTCACCTCCATTTTGAGCTCTGGCACAAAGGAGAGGCAGTCGACCCCACTCTCTACATCAAGTTTTAGAAGATGGAGCAACGCAAAAGATCAGTAGCCATACTCGGATCCACCGGATCTATCGGTACACAGACCCTCGATGTCATTTCGCACAACAGCGACCTCTTCGAGGTGGACCTGTTAACTGCCAATAACAACAGTACGCTATTGATAGAACAGGCACTCAAATTCAAGCCCAATAATGTAGTGATATGCAATCCCTCTAGCTATGATGAGGTCAACGACGCACTTACACCCCACTATATAAAAGTGTTCCAAGGGATGGAGTCCATCTGCGATTTGGTTCAAAGTTCTACTGCAGATATAGTTGTAACCGCGATGGTGGGTTTTAGCGGCCTGCAGCCCACAATTTCCGCCATTAAGGCCGGCAAAGTCATAGCGCTCTCCAATAAAGAGACGCTGGTTGCCGCCGGAGAAATTATCATGTCGCTGTCAGCTGAGTACGATAGCCCCATCATTCCTGTAGACTCAGAACACTCCGCCATATTTCAGGCACTCCAGGGGGAGCGTACCCGACCGGAAAAACTACTTCTGACAGCTTCCGGAGGTCCTTTTCTTCACACTCCCATGGAAGAACTATATAAGGTTACTCGCGATGAGGCTCTTAAGCACCCCCGATGGAAAATGGGTTCCAAGGTGACACTCGACTCTGCTACTCTGATGAACAAGGGACTGGAAGTGATAGAGGCGCGCTGGCTCTTCAACATGGAACCAGAGTGTATAGAAGTGGTAATTCACCCGCAAAGCATAATCCACTCTATGGTACAATTTGAGGATGGATGCGTGATGGCGCAACTCAGCTCGCCTGATATGCGGTTACCGATTCAATACGCTCTCTCCTACCCCTATCGCATCCCTCTGGATACCCCAAGGATCAATTTTACAGAGTTGGGCAAGCTGACCTTCTACGAGCCGGACACAGAGAGGTTTCCCTGTCTGGCTATTGCCGAAGAAGCTCTCCGCAGTGGAGGAAATGCCACCTGCGCGATGAACGGAGCAAACGAGATTGCAGTCGAAGCCTTCCTCAGAGAAAAAATCGGATTTATGGAGATACCGGATATCATCAGCAAGGCGATTGCACAAGTTCCGTTTATAAAAAAGCCCACGCTGGATGATATCTATTGCACAAATTTTGCAGCAAGAGAAACAGCGGAACAAATTATTCACAACAAATAATGACGAAATAGACTATAAATATATGGTTGTACTAATTAAGATTGTCCAGGTGATTTTTGCACTCTCAATTCTGGTGCTGGCGCACGAATTAGGACATTTTCTATTTGCAAAACTTTTTAAGACCAGAGTTAACAAATTCTATCTCTTTTTTAACCCCTATTTTTCCATTATGCGCGCCAAGAAAATCGACGGCAAATGGAGGTTTAAATTTTTCTCGAGAAACCTTCCCACCTATGAGGGAAATAATAAAATAGACGTCAACACCCTACCTGAAGATGACTGGAGACGTCATCCCGAAAACACGGAGTATGGAATAGGGTGGCTACCTCTCGGAGGCTATTGTGCTATTGCCGGAATGATTGACGAGTCTATGGACAAGGAGGCGATGAAGCTCCCTCCTCAGCCATACGAGTTTCGCACAAAGCCCGCCTGGCAGAGGTTTTTCATAATGTTTGGCGGTGTACTGTTCAATTTTATCCTTGCCGTTCTGCTCTACGGAGCCATTATGAATGTATGGGGCGACGAATATCTACGCAATGAAGATGCGATTTACGGTATTGCAGTCAATGACCTTTCTTACGAGATAGGATTTCGGGACGGAGACAGGATTCTAGACTTTGACGGGGTCCCGACTGAAAACTTCGCGATGCTCCAAGTCGATATGGTTCGTTCTCAGGCAGAAAAAGCGAGGGTCCTCCGTGGCGAAGATACGTTGACCATCAGCATAGACCCGCAGTACATTGCTGCGATACTCAATACTCCCGGAATGTTTGACCTCGCCTTCCCCTTTGTGGTTGGCGGATTCGCCGAAGGCTCCATCAATGCTGATTCCGGACTTGAAATAGGAGATGAAATCAAAGGCATTGACTCTGTATCTATGTTCCTGGCGCAAGAGATACGGAAAGAGTTGGCAAATCACAAGGAGAGCACGGTTTTCGCCACAATTAGCAGAAATGGCGATTTGATCAATATACCCCTGCAAGTAGATTCGTCAGGTATGATTCAGGTAATGCTGGATACCGACTTGACAAAATTCTTCACTATTACAAGTCATGATTACAACTTTTTGACTGCCATTCCTGCAGGCTGCAAAAGGGCATGGAATAACGTAAGAAATTATGTCCAGGAGCTCGGACTGCTAATCTCGCCTAAAACAAAGGCCTACAAGTCGGTGGGCAGTTTTATAGCCATTGGCAAAATATTCCCCGGCAACTGGGACTGGTACAGGGTGTGGAGCCTGACAGCAATGCTCTCCATTATGCTCGGAGTACTCAATCTGCTACCAATACCGGCATTGGACGGAGGCCATATTCTATTCCTTCTCATTGAAATCATCACTCGCCGTAAACCCAGTGATAAAGTGTTGGAAGTGGCTCAAACAATAGGTATGATCCTGCTGATCGCCCTTATGATACTCGCCTTCGGTAATGATATACGAGGATTATTCACATAACATTATAGCATTATGAAAATGAACAAACTGACCACTCTGATTCTATATGTAATGGCAGCATTTGTCTTCACTGTACTCACATCATGTGATGATCAGCCCGGCAGGATACTTCCCCCTGCAAGCGGTAAAGCCGGAGAAATCGCTGTTATATCTCCCAGGTCTCATTGGGAAGCCGAACCGGGCACCACCATAAGGAGCTTCCTTGCTGCCGAATATGCCCATCTTCCACAGAAAGAGCCTACCTACACCCTTTTCAATGTACCTCCCAAGTCATTCAACAAGGTATTCCAGGTGCACCGCAACCTCCTCAACATTATCATTTCAGACACGGTCTCTAATAATCGTATCGGAGTAAGCCGCGATGTCTGGGCCAAATCACAAATTATGATCTCCGTCTATGCCAAAGATGAAGAAAGCTCAGCAAAACTGATAAGCGATAATGCTGATAAAATTCTCTCTTACTACGAAAATGCAGAGCGTAACCGCGTTATCCAAAATGCGAAAAACCACGCAAATCCTACTCTGAAGAAATATGTCACTACTTTGATAGGTGGCTCTCCCTATTTTCCGAGGGATTACACGGAAAAGATGCATACGAACAACTTTATCTGGATCTCCTACGAAACATCCTACACCAATCAGGGAATATTTGTATATACATTCCCCTATCAGGGCGAATGGCAACTTACTCCGGAATATCTCGTAGCCAGAAGAGACGAATTTCTCAAGGAAAATGTACCCGCTACTTCAGAAAACAGCTATATGATTACCCATCCTACAGCTAAGCCGGGCTTTGTCGTAAAGGAATACAACGATCTTCAATTTATCGAAATGAGGGGGCTCTGGGATACCCATAACGATTTCATGGGTGGCCCGTTTGTTTCCCACACCTATGTTTCTCCCGACAATAAGAATGTGGTGGTGATAGAGGGATTTGTATATGCTCCCAAATATGAAAAACGCAACTATCTGCGCCAAGTGGAATATATCATTTCCTCTTTCGAGTGGGGCAAAGAGGAGTAATTATTGGAGAAAATTTGCAATCGTAAAAATTCTTTATATCTTTGCACTCCCCAAAAAATAGAAAAAGGGAGCCATGGTGGGTTCGTCTAACGGCTAGGACTCAAGATTTTCATTCTTGCAATAGGGGTTCGATTCCCCTACCCACTACCACAAAAAATAAAAAATTATAATAATGGCAAACCACGCATCAGCAGAAAAGCGTTACCGTCAAAGCGAGAAACGCAGATTGCATAACAGGTATTATGCAAGAACCACAAGAAACGCCATCAAGGCAATTCGCAACACAACCGACAAAGCAGCAGCAGAGGCTTCATTGCCCAAAGTGTTCGCGATGATTGACAAACTGGCTAAGACCAATGTTATTCACAAGAACAAAGCAGCCAATCTCAAGAGCGGCATCTCTATTCACGTGAATAAACTTTCATAAGGTCTTTTGAGATAAAAATAAAGAACCTTTCCGGCCGGAAAGGTTTTTTTATGCCCAAAAACTTCTGTTATGCCTTAGCAAAAGCGATTTATCCTACCGCCTCGGGAAGCCAAAATGCATTGCAACTATTTGGACCTGAGATGTTTGATGGCATTTTTTTTGCTTATTATTATTATTATTATTATTATTATTATTATTGCAAAGTACTAACAACCTTTATCTCACAAACATCACAATTAAATTAATTACTTTTAAACAATTGATGCCATGAAAACTCGATTGATATTTGCAATGGCTCTTATTATGATGGGAACCATTTCTTGTGAGAAAATAGGTGTCGGAAGTTGGGATGTGCCGAAGAATACCTACCAAGATTTAGTATTTCCAAAGGAAGCCACTCTTACTTTTATTTCTGAAAAAGAGGGTAAGTTGAATCTGTTATTGACTTTCGGGGTCGAAGTAGATTTTGATAAAAGAGGAGAGCGTTGCAGGGCCAATGTAAGCTTTAACCTCAGAGACGCACCTTATGAGGTCAATGGGAAAAGATTACGCATTTGTGCCGATAAACTACACGGATGTGTAACCTACACAGAATCTTATTACGGGTTTACCCATGGAAATCTTGAGACGATTTGCGGCACCTATTCAGGTGACATTAAGCTCACCAGGACTTCTTACACCAACAGTTCCGCTTTCTCTCCCACCGACCGGCTGAGCGGAAAATGGACTATCCGCTTTGAAAGCGACAGCGGAGAAAAACTCCTGTTTGAAGTAGTGGACCCCAACCTGAGATTTGTAAAATCCGGAATATAAATTGTCTTTTTGACATAACTACTTCTGTTCTGCCTTATCAAAAGCGATTTATCCTATCGCTTCAGGAAGCCATAGTTTGATGTAACTATCTGCGTCAGGTGGAGTATATACTTTTCTATTTAAATAAATTAAAGATAAAATAATTGATAACAAATTTGCAACCGTAAATAATTAACATTAAATTTATGGACTTGTTTAAACAAACTAAGTTCAATGACCTTAGTTTAATGGGTGATTGAGATTCGTTCCATATTCCTCTAATTGCTCTTTGAACGTCCTTGGAGGTATTGCAATGGGAGGTTATGCTTTATGAGTTGAAAGAGGAGTTAGATGTACCCAACTATGTAGATAATTGTTGACAGTCTTGAATACGGCTAAATTCAGTTGACTTGTTGCATTTATAATGCATAAAACTCTTTATCGGTTAAGAAATAGCACTATCTTATCAAGTAAAGTTTCTTCGGATACATTTTAGGATTTGTCTTCATTCACAATCAGTCGATTTGGCCAACCAGATAACAAATTCACACCAAATCGATAGGTCAAAGAACTTATACAGATATATTAAATTAGCAACTAGCTATGATGCAACTTTTAAAGCACCAATAGCAATCATTAAAATCACAAATTGTTATGAATAAGTTAAAATTTATTTTATCGGCACTTTTCGTTGCCACAGTGATTGCGTTTTCTTGCACAAGCGTAGATTTATCAATTATCCCTGAGGAATTAGAGAGTATTGATAGTCAATTCAACCCTCTGGAACTCACAAAGGCAGCAATAGATGATTCATGCTGCTATCACCAAAGTACCGGATTGGTTTTGCGTAATGTCGTGGACAAAAGATTGGTTCAATATGGTTCTGAGATATGTTCTGATAATGCAATATCTGGATATGCATTGAAAGTCAGACCCCGAACATACAAAGAGCAGAAGTATATTGAGCAAATGAAAGGAATAAAAGTATCATATATTCCTTTTGGTTATGAACCAGTTTAT
>JAAYDZ010000019.1 GCA_012728975.1 Bacteroidales bacterium | reverse complement strand
CACCTCTCAGAGCAAAAATTGCCTCTACTCAGAAGATATTTGACGAAGGCAAAAAGGCATATATCGCCGGTACTCTCGAGATGCGTGAGGGCGAGGCCATCTATCCCGATGCCAACTCTACAATGCGCCTTACCTATGGCAGAGTGCTTCCCTATTCTCCCAAGGACGCCGTAGTCTACAACTACTACACAACCCTCGAGGGTGTAATGCAGAAGGAAGATCCTGATAACTGGGAATTTATCGTGCCTGAAAAGCTCAAGGAGCTCCATAGAGCCAAAGATTATGGCAGATATGCCATGCCTAACGGCGAAATGCCTGCCTGCTTTATTACCAACAGTGATATCACAGGCGGTAACTCCGGCAGCCCCGTACTCAATGCCAATGGCGAGCTTCTCGGACTGGCCTTTGATGGCAACTGGGAGGCAATGTCAGGTGATATTATCTTTGAACCCGAACTGCAGCGCTGTATCAATGTTGATATTCGCTACGTTCTCTTTATTATGGATAAATTTGGCGGAGCAGGATATCTCCTCGATGAGATGGATATAGTGGAATAATTAAGAACCTATAAAAACAGAACAAAATGGCTTTGGAAAAGCAGATCCAGGAAGATCTTAAAGCTGCAATGTTTGCCAAGGATGCGACTGCCCTGGCCTCGATCAGGGGGATCAAGGCAGCCATTATGTTGGCAAAGACAGCGGCAGGAGCATCAGATAAACTGACTGATGCTGACATCATCAAAATCATACAGAAACTTGTTAAGCAGCGCAAAGAGAGCGCAGCTATTTACACTGAGCAGTCACGTCCCGAACTCGCCGAAGCGGAGCTGGCCGAAGCTGCCATAATGGAGAAATACCTCCCCGCACAACTGAGTGAAGAAGAGGTAGAAGAGGCTCTCAAAAAGATAATTGCCCAGGTCGGGGCAACATCGCCGGCCGACATGGGCAAAGTCATGGGAGTGGCCACAAAAGCCCTTGCAGGGCAGGCAGATGGCCGTCTTATTTCAACAATTGTAAAGCGGCTGCTTTCATAGCGTCAAAGAGAGGTCCGTCGTGGAGAGCGGCGGGATTGCCTTCGTCGCCTCCTTCACGGATGCTCTGCACTAATGGAACCTGTCCCAATAGAGGCAGGTTATATTTTTCCGCCATGGTTTTACAGCCATCTTTTCCAAAGATGTAATATCTATTCTCCGGCAGTTCTGCGGGAGTAAACCAGGACATATTTTCGATAATGCCGTAGATGTGCTTGTTGATGTTTTCATTTCTGAAAAGGTTGACACCTTTTTCTACGTCTGAAAGGGCAACGGCCTGAGGGGTGCTGACGATGATGGCTCCATCCAACGGTAAGTCATGTACCAGCGATATGTGAATATCTCCGGTTCCGGGAGGAAGATCTACCAACAGAAAGTCCAGTTCACCCCATTTTACTTGAAGAATCATCTGTTTTAAGGCGTTGCAAGCCATCGGGCCGCGCCAAATCAGTGCTTGTTCGGGTTTGGCGAAATATCCTATAGACATCCATTTTACGCCGAATTTTTCTATCGGGAGGATAATCTCGGTGCAGTCTTCAACATACTGGCCATAATCTTCGACAAGGTTGCCTTGGGCGTCATAAATTTCGACTCCGGGCATTTGTCCTTCGGTACCGGTCATTTTTGGCACTGAAGGCCCGTAAACGTCGGCATCGGCAAGGCCCACCTTGTAACCCATGCGGGCCAGCGTAATTGCCAGATTGACTGCGACGGTGGATTTACCAACGCCGCCTTTGCCGGAAGCTATGGCGATAATTTTATCTACATTAGTAAGTTGCTTCTCGTCCAGGTCAAGAATGGTTCTTTTCTTTTTTTCTTCCTTTTTTTTAGGGGGATTAGGATTGTAAGGACCCTTGATGTTGTAAGGATTGTTCATGTTGCGTGTTGCGAGTTATCGGTTACGGGGTTCTGGGGTGTTAGTTTTGAGTATGGAGTTTGGTCTTTGGTTTTGTAATAATTGCGCAAAGTTAATAAAGAAAAGAGGAACAACAAGGAGAAAAAAATTGCGAAAAAATATTGATTAGATAGGTTGTGCAATTGGTGATATCCAACCAAATTGTTGCGTATATTTGTACCCGCAAAACAATTTACTCATGGAATTTTTACAAATTAATATAGAAAATTCTGAACAATGGAATAAAGTTTGGGATCTGTATGAGACCAGTTTTCCTATAGCAGAACTGCGAAAAAAGAAAGACCATTTGCGTGCATGTCAAGACCCATATTTTTTCCCAATTTCGGCATGGGAAGGAGATCAATTGATTGGTCTTCTATTTTATTGGGAGTGGAGCACATACCGCTACTTAGATTATTTAGCCATTTCGCCCGAGTTACGCGATCATGGTTACGGCTTTCAGATTTTGCAACACCTTCGCGATACGGAACATAAGGTTATCCTGGAAATTGATCCGCTCACTGACGAACAATCTATACGCCGTTTGCATTTTTACGAACATGCAGGATATACTCTTACTCCCTATCGGTTTAGCCTCGCTTATCGGTTGGATGCTGAACCGCAGGAACTGCTTATTATGAGCTTTCCGGATATGATTACCAATGAGCAATACAAAGATTTCTTCAATTTTATTGAAGAACGTGTAATCTTATATTGCGAAAAGGAAGAATCTCAATAATAACTTTCACTCCACGCTTATTCAAAACTTAGCTAACCCCCAGCTACTTACTAAATACTCAAAAGTCAGAACTAATTTTTAGCGGCGCTTTTAAGAAAGAGTTCGGCCATTTGGGTGTCGTCTATTTTTGAAGGAGCATCGCACATCACATCCCTGCCGGTGTTGTTCTTGGGGAATGCGATAAAATCTCTGATTGTCTCTTGTCCTCCGAAAAGGGCGCAGAGACGGTCAAATCCGAAAGCGATACCTCCGTGAGGGGGAGCTCCGTATTTAAATGCGTCTATCATAAATCCAAACTTGTAGAGATACTCCTCTTCATTCATTCCGAGCACCTCGAACATTCTCTTCTGAACATTGGAATCAAAGATACGGATGGATCCACCACCGAGTTCAGTGCCGTTGAGAACAAAGTCGTAGGCATTGGCTGAAACCTCTTCCAGGTCCTCCTTTCGATTGCTGTAAAATTTCTCCAAATCCTCAGGTTTGGGAGAGGTGAAGGGGTGGTGCATTGCATAGAAACGCTCCGTCTCGTCATCCCACTCCAGTAAGGGGAAATCATATACCCACAAAGGAGCGAACCGGTCGGGACGGCGAAGTCCGAGACGGTTGCCGAGCTCAATGCGGAGAGCACCGAGAGCCACCTGAGTTTTCTTGCGTTCACCGGCCATAATCAAAATCATATCACCCTTATTTGCACCCATATCGTCGGCAAGAGACTTGAGTTCTTCTGATGAGAAAAACTTGTCGACAGAGGATTTTACACCTTCTTCGGTTACTCTGATATAGATAAGTCCCTTTGCGCCGACCTGGGGTCTCTTTACCCATTCGGTAAGTTCGTCAATCTGCTTGCGTGTGTAGGAGGCGATACCTTCCACCACGATTCCTCCGATATATGGAGATGAATCGAAGACTACGAAGTCGTGTCCCTTTACCTTATCGGTAATCTCCTGAATCTTCATTCCGAAACGGATATCGGGCTTGTCGGAGCCGTAGTATGTCATAGCGTCAGCATAACTTATGCGGGGAAATTGCTCTTTGAACTCCATTTCGAGCACCTTCTTGAAGAGGTGTTTCATCAAACCCTCGAAGGTGTTGAGCACATCCTCACGCTCCACAAAAGACATTTCGCAGTCAATCTGCGTGAATTCCGGTTGACGGTCGGCACGCAAATCTTCATCTCTGAAGCAGCGCACAATCTGGAAATATCTGTCATATCCCGCCACCATCAGCAATTGTTTGTATTGCTGTGGACTCTGTGGAAGTGCATAAAATTCGCCGGGATGCATACGGCTGGGTACTACGAAGTCGCGTGCTCCTTCAGGAGTCGACTTAATCAGAAAAGGGGTCTCTACTTCGATGAAGTTGAGGCTGTCAAGGAAGTTGCGTGTCTCATGAGCGAGCTTATGTCTAAGAGTGAGAGCACGTTTTAGTGGGTTTCGTCTTAGATCGAGATAGCGATATTTTGCCCGGATCTCTTCGCCCCCGTCAGACTCATCTTCGATGGTGAAAGGAGGTGTTGCAGCCTCGTTGAGTATATTTAGATGGGTGAGTTTTATTTCGATCTCTCCGGTGGGAATACGAGGGTTTTTACTTTGACGTTCTTCCACCTTCCCTGTTACCTGTATCACATATTCGCGTCCGAGGCGGGATACCTTTTCGTTAAGTTCACTAGATGATGATTCGTCAATTACCACCTGCGTGATACCGTAGCGATCTCTGAGGTCTATAAAGCTCATACCTCCCATTTTGCGGTTTGTTTGAACCCACCCCGCTAGAGTTATGGTCTGGCCGACATTTTTAAGTCTCAGTTCACCGCAAGTATGTGTTCTATACATATAAGTTTATTCAAATGTTGGTTCCAAAATAAGTATTCTGTGCCCTTCAGCGAGCTTTTTTGCCCATACAAAGTAGCCGGTGGCACTTAGATGAATGCCATCTGTGGTATATTCATCGGCCAGATCTCCGTTGGCGTCGCTCAAAAGCGATGCGATATCGAGATATATATATCCGTATCTGTCTTGTGCAGCATCGAGCAATTTGTTGAGTTCAAATATTCTTTCGTTGTTGCCTTCGTAGAAGTTTGTCTTAGGGTTGAGAGGGAGAGTACTCTGTACATAAAGGATGGCCTTAGGCATAGCTTCCTTGAGTTTTATGATAAGTGACTCATATTTAGCCCAAAGTTCTGAAATCGGAAGCTCCTGGTCATTGAGAAGATCGTTGGTCGAGGTCATCAGGAAGATTTTACTGGCATTTTCATCGGCAATCTCATCAATCCTATCGATAATACCCTCAACAACATCTCCGCTGATACCACGGTTGAGAATATTAATAAAAGGGAATAGTTCATTCCAGGGGGCGTTGTTAATGAGACTGTTGCCAAGCATTATTACCGAAAATTCTTCACTGTTGGGCAGTGAGCGGAAGATGGAGAGACGGTGATTGTAGTGGTCAAATCTCTCGGCTTTCACTTCGCCTTCCTGCGCTTTGTTGAGGGCAGTCAAACCCACAAAGGATTCAATTGCTTTTGCATAAGCTTCATAACCGGCTCCGTTGAGTAACATTCCATTCCAGCTGTAAGCGGGATTGATAGCTCCACTCTCATCGGTAAGCACGCTTGCCATATCGATAAAGGTATAGCCGATTTCATCAGCAGATTCAGCCAGAAAGGTGTTGAGTTCAGCGGTTTGCGCTACTTGTTCAACGGTCATTTCTCCGAGAGGAGTGACTCCGATATAATAAATTTCGCTTTCAGGGGAGGATTTCTTCACGATATTGCAAATCTCAGCAACGCGCTCCAGGATAATTGTGTTGTCATCTCCATGCATAATATCTCTCGCCCCTGCGCTCAGAAATAGTTTTTTTGGCTTAGCTTTGGTAATACCTCCGATTCTATATCGAAGATGCTCGGTACCGTCGTATGTAATACCCCTGCCAAGAACTTTGTTTGATCCGAAGAAATCACTCCACATACCCCTGTCTATAAAGTCATCACCGACCAACACGATATTGGATGTGTCCACGGGCAATTCGGCATACAACGTGTGTTTCTCAAGGAAATAGGGTTGATTGGTGTACCAGGAGGGTTCTACGGCCGTCTCCTCTTTACATGAAGTGGTAAATGCTACAGCGACAAATGTCGCAAGAGTCAATAAGAATAAATTTTTTCTCATATTATCATTAATTATTATCATTATACATTGAAAAGGAAGTGGACTATGTCGCCATCCTGCACCACATACTCTTTGCCTTCACTATTGATTTTTCCGGCAGCGCGGCAGGCAGCCTCTGATCCAAGAGTCACATAGTCGTCATATTTGATCACCTCGGCACGGATAAAACCTTTCTCAAAGTCGGTATGTATAACTCCTGCTGCTTTGGGCGCCTTATCCCCCTTTTTGATGGTCCAGGCCTTTAATTCAGGGCCTCCTATTGTGAAAAAAGTGTGCAAATTGAGTAATGAATAGGCTGACTGTATAAGACGCACTACTCCGGAGGTCTCAAGACCGATCTCATGTAGAAACATCTCTCTTTCCTCAAAACTGTCAAGCTCGGCAATTTCGGATTCAATTTTGGCAGCAATCACCAGAATCTCGGCATCTTCGCCTTTAATAGCTTCACGTATCATCTCTACATAGGCGTTGCCGGTTGCGGCGGAAGCTTCGTCCACATTGCAGACATACATTACTGGTTTGCAGGTAAGAAGGTAGAATTCCTTTGCTATTTTAGCATCCTCTGCATTCTCAAGCACCACTTCGCGGGCGTTGCGTCCCATTTCCAGCACCTCTTTGAATCTTAGCAGCAGGTCCAGCACCTTTTTTGCGTGCTTGTCACCGCCGGACTGGGCTTGTTTCTCTACCTTTGCAATACGATTGTTGATAGTCTCCAAATCCTTAATCTGGAGTTCTATATCTACAATTTCCTTATCTCTTACCGGATTGACGGTTCCGTCCATATGGACCACATTTGGATCGTCAAAACAGCGGAGTACATGCAGAATCGCATCTGTTTGGCGGATATTGGCCAAAAATTGATTGCCGAGGCCCTCGCCTTTGCTGGCTCCCTTTACGAGTCCGGCAATATCTACTATTTCCACCGTGGCCGGCACAACACGCGGTGGTTTTGATATATTTGCGAGAACTGTCAGTCTCTCGTCAGGAACTGTTGTAAAACCTATGTTGGGTTCTATTGTACAAAAAGGGAAATTGGCTGCCTGGGCTCTTGAGGAGCTAATACAGTTGAAAAGAGTTGACTTTCCAACATTTGGCAGACCTACTATTCCACATCTTAAAGGCATATATAAATAACTACAACAATTGTTTAAATAATGTACAAATATAATTGCACTAAACTGCAAAAGTAGTAATAATTTGTTTATCTTGGCGCTTAAACAAGGAGGTATGTGATGAGAGGGTTGTTTTTGAGTGTTCTGCTCATTTTTGCGGTTCCGTTTCAGGAGCCTGCGCAAGAAGAAATCAGAATGATGTTTTGGAATGTCGAAAACTATTTCGACCCCTTTGACGATGAAAAAACAAATGATGAGGATTTTGTTTATGGAGGCCGATATGGGTGGTCGTGGAAGCGTTTTTTGCGTAAGCGCAACGCAATTGCCAAGGTAATAGCCTCTTCGGCGGAGGAGCTTGGGGGATGGCCCGATCTGGTGGGATTGTGTGAGGTGGAAAACAGGATGGTGCTTCGTCAACTGGTTAAGCAGACACCTCTTGTGCGCTTGGAGTACGATATGGTGCACTATGATTCGCCGGATGTACGAGGTATAGATGTAGCGTTGCTTTATCGTAAGGAGCGGTTCAGAGTGTTGCGTTCGAGAGCTGTTGAGGTATCCCTTCCCGACAGTTCCGTTACTCGCGATATATTGTATGTCTGTGGTCTTCCGCTTCAAGGGGAAGAAGTTTTGGATACTCTTCATCTTTTTGTCAACCACTGGCCTTCAAAGTTGAGTGACGAGTCAGAACATTCTCTGCGCAGAATGGCTGCTGCAAATGCCTTGCGGGAGTTGGTGGATTCGGTAAGAAGCCTTTCGCCGGAGGCGGAAATTTTAATAATGGGCGATTTTAACGATACTCCGGATTCACAGCTTTTAGTCAATTTTTCGGAGGAAATGGAGTTGTGTGCTCCGGCTGCCGACCTGGCGGCAAAGGGGCTGGGTTCTATTAGATATAAAGGTATTTGGGAGCTTATAGATCAGTTTTTCCTTTCGGAAAATCTTTCCGGAAGGTTGATGCGCTGGAATGACGGTACTATGATGCGCATCTTTGCTCCTGCCTTTTTACTTGAGGAAGATAGAGAGTTTCTTGGGCAAAAGCCTAGACGCACATACATCGGACCGCGATACAACGGAGGAGTGAGTGACCACCTTCCGATTTTGCTGCGATTGCAGCGAAAAATGCATATATTTGCACAATGAAACAGTATCTTGACCTGCTCGACTATATAATGTGTAACGGTACCGACAAGAGCGATCGCACCGGCACCGGCACCCGAAGCATCTTTGGTTATCAAATACGTTTTGACCTCAATCAGGGCTTTCCGGTGCTGACTACAAAAAAACTTCATCTCAGATCGATTATCTACGAACTGCTGTGGTTTATAGCAGGAGATACAAATATTCGCTACCTCAACGAACACGGAGTGACCATATGGGACGAATGGGCTGACGCCAATGGTGATTTGGGGCCCATCTACGGTCATCAGTGGCGCAGCTGGCCCACTCCTGGCGGAGAGACTATCGATCAGCTGTCCGCACTCGTAGAATCGCTTAAAAGCAATCCCGATTCGCGCCGTCACATCGTTTCCGCCTGGAACGTAGCAGAGGTCGAAAAAATGGCGCTTCCACCTTGTCATGCTCTTTTCCAGTTCTATGTAGCGGAAGGCAAACTCTCCTGTCAGCTCTATCAGCGCAGTGCAGATGTATTCCTTGGGGTACCCTTCAATATCGCATCTTATTCAATTTTGACCATGATGTTGGCTCAGGTATGCGGTTATTTTCCCGGGGAGTTTATCCATACCTTTGGGGATGCTCATATCTACCAAAATCATTTTGAGCAGGTGGCTCTTCAACTTTCTCGCGAGCCCCGCCCGCTCCCCCGAATGATCATTAACCCCGACAAGAAGGATCTGTTCAGTTTTGAGTATGAGGACTTCACTCTTGAAGGATATGATCCCCACCCCGGCATAAAAGCCCCTATTGCCGTATGAGTGCATTGCCCATCATATCCCTTATTGCCGCCGTTGCAACAGATGGAGCTATTGGCAAAGGCAACGCCATGCCCTGGCACATTTCCGACGATTTGAAATATTTTAAGCGGGTTACCTTCGGCAAATGTGTCATAATGGGTCGCAAGACCTGGGAATCCCTCGGCTGCAAGCCTCTTCCCGGAAGGGATAATATTATAATCAGCCGCACACTCTTTGCGGATAGTCGGCAGGACAATAGGACTTCACAGTTATCAGAGGGGTCACAGGCTCCACTAACTTCTCGGGTCCATTATGTTAGCTCTTTGGGGAGTGCGCTTGATCTTGCGCGGACTATTGCTGTCGAGGCGGGGCAGAACGAGATCTTTGTGATCGGAGGAGGCAATATTTATCGTCAGGCGATGGAAAAAGCGTCGAGAATCTATCTGACCAGGGTATATACATCGGTACCCGAAGCAGATGTCTTTTTCCCGGAGATTGATATGGAAAAATGGCGTATTGCTACCCGTAGCGGTATAGCTGTGGACGAAAAATCGGGTTTAAATTATGAATTTTTGATATATGAGCGCTAAAAAAACACAGTCACCAAGTGCTTCCGGACGTGATTCGTTTACTAGTTCCTTTGGAGTGCTTGTGGCACTGGCCGGCTCCGCTGTAGGACTGGGTAATCTATGGAGGTTTCCCTATTTGGTGGGAGAAAACGGCGGTGCCGCCTTTATCTTTATTTATATTGTTTTCGTTTTTATCCTGTGCCTCCCAATAATGTATTCGGAATTTATTATAGGACGCAGAAGCCAAAGGAACGCTTTTGGAGCCTTTAAGGTGCTTGCTCCCGGTTCTAAATGGGGGATTGTAGGTATTTTCTCGGTACTTTCAGCCCTCTGCATCCTATCGTTCTATAGCGTTGTGGGAGGATGGTCGATAGAATATCTGGTCAAAGCCATTTCATTTGATTTTACCCGTGAGGCTGGAGGCAATCTTGATACGATGTTCAGTGATTTTGTCTCCTCTCCGATAAAGCCCCTTATCTGGCATTTGGTGTTCTTGCTTCTGACAGCTCTTGTGGTAATTGCCGGGATAAAAAAAGGTATAGAGAGATATACCAAAACAATGATGCCTTTGCTTTTTGTGATGATTATCCTCATTGCTTTACGTTCGGTTACTCTCGAGGGAGCAAAAGAGGGTATCAACTATCTTTTCAAGCCCGATTTTTCTAAAGTAACTTCTCATACTTTACTCGCTGCGCTTGGACAAGCATTCTTCTCGCTTTCGATAGGTTGCGGTACGATAATGACTTATGCCTCCTATGTCAACAAAAGCGAAAATATCGTAAAGACATCCGCACTTACGGCAGTAGCCGATACTACTTTTGCGATTATTGCAGGCTGTGCCATAATGCCGGCAGTATTCGCATTTGGAATAAGTCCCGGAGAGGGCCCCGGCCTCGTATTCATTACTTTGCCAAAGATTTTTGCTCAAATGCCCCTAGGGGGCGTTTTAGCCATTATCTTTTTCTTTGTACTTCTTGTTGCGGCCCTGACTTCCTCCATTTCTCTGCTTGAGGTGGTTGTGGCTTATCTCAAGGAGGAGTTCAAAATGAAGCGTACAACAGCCGTAATCATTGGTTCCTCAATTTTCCTTGTAACGGGATGTCTCGCCTCTCTTTCTATGGGGGTGCTTTCAGATGTCAAGATATTTGGGAAGACTTTCTTTGATCTCTTTGACACCCTTTCATCCGACTTTTTCCTGACTACTTGCGGCCTGTTGGTTGTAATTTTTGTGGGCTGGAGACTTGGTAAGGCCAATGTGATGGACGAACTCACCAATAGCGGTACTCTCAAGCTTCCAAAATGGTTCACAGAAATGACATTCTTTATCATTCGTTTCGTTGCTCCGGTAACTATTTTGGTTATAATGATATTTGGGTAGAACCAACGGCCTACACCTTGAATATCCACTCATAAAGAGGAACAACCTCTTTATCATTTATTCGTCTCTTTAATTATCCTTTATCCTCAATATACTGCGGATAATTGACCATTTATCGTCAGTATGCTGCGGATAATACTCTGTTTAACGGTGCACCGCGTAACCCGCAACCCGCACCTCCAAAAAAAAACGGGCGGCCGCAGCCACCCGTTTTTTAGTTTGGAATGTGCTCTAACTATCTGAGAATCTTAGCAAACTCGATATCGTTGACCATTCTCTTAGCGTAGTCTTCTCTCTTGGCTGCTGTCTCAAGTTCTTTCTTGCAGGTCTCGGCGTCGCCGGCACGTGCTGCAATAACAGCCTTAAGGTAAGCTGCGTGAGGACACTTGCAGGTTACGACTGCCTTCTCAGGCTGTCCGTTGAGAATGTGAGCAAGGGGCTCATTGTGGTCGCCTGTGCCTTCAAGTTTGTTGAGAGCATCTTTGTATTTGCCTTCGAGGATATCAATAACTGCTGCATTGATCTTGCCCTGAGGGCGGTGTGTCTCTGCAAACCATTTTTTGGCTTCTTCATAATCGCCTTCACGCATAGCGATAACGCCCATTGCGTTCTTGTAGTAGCAGTTCTTGTTGTTCATCTTTCCTAGAAGAGACTTAGCTGCGCTATTATTTCCAAGGTTGAGGTTGACGCAAGCTGCGTTGTATTTCGCACGGTCGCTGTCAAATTCTTTAATAGCCTTGTTGTAGATATCAATTTTTGCGCCATTATCTCTTGTCAGGGTAGCTACGCGGAGTAGAGCTTCTTCATCGAGAGCATCAATGTTGGTCTCCAAAAGCTCTTTGAGCTCATCAGCAGTATAGTTGGTGTACTCAATGTCGGTGATGAATCTTGCACGGCGAAGTTCAGGAAGAACAGTCTCTGCAAGAGTCTTATATACCTGAGACATATTTCTGATCTCTCTTTCGCGTACGTTAGAGTCGCTGTACATTGAAAGAACACGGAGGATAAGCTCTTTGTCCTCAATGTTGGAGTTCTTTACAAGCTCCTGGAATCCTTCCCAGTCCTCACCAAGACTCTTGGTGCTTACTTCGCCTGTTTCGAGTTTCTTGGCAAATCGATTGAATGCTTTTTCTGCGCTCTTTTCGCGATTTGCAGAGAGTTTGTTGTTGAAGTCTACTGCGCCTTCAGGAGAAGCGTAGGCAACAATTTTAGTGCCCTTAACCTCTCTGCGTCCGTCCTGCTCAAGATCTTTGAGAGCTTGCTCAAAGTTTTTGATGTCGTCACTTCTGAGCTGTGAAGGGCGTACGGTTGCGCTATTTACAAGATAGAGAATCTGTGCTTCTTCAGTCTCAGGAATCACTTCTTGATAGTTGTCCTTCATCATCTCGTATGCACCGTCAGTTTCTACGAGCATATAGGTGGTGTTGGCACCGTCAGCAATCTTGATGTCAGCGGGGAAAGGGAATTCTTTGCCTTTGAAGAAAACTTTTGCGCGAGCTACAAGCTGTGATTTCTCCATGCCGGGAACATATTCAAAATGAATGCGTTCGCTTATAGTCGCACCATCCTCGGTTACGAGTTTATAATTATCAGTAATCTTCTCGCCCTGATATACAAAAGGCTTACCCTCAACCTGTCCGCCACTATAAACCAATACGGGAATCACCTCAAGAATTGCCTTCGGATGGAAGTATTCGGCAGGGAATGTAACGTCAACAACAGCGTCGATGTTGCCTGCAATCACTTCGAGTACCTCGGGGTTGCAATTGATTTTGATCTGGTCAGCGGCCTCAATCATCTTGGAAGGATTGCCGCAGGAAGCCATAGCTACGGATACGAAAGCTATGAGCATAAGATTGATGATGTTTTTTCTCATAAATATTAAAATAGTTTTTGTTAAAATAATTCTTTAGTAAATAATAATGTTTTATCATACAAATATAATGATAATTTTTTTCAGATAAAAATTTATAACTTTGCAGATATGGATTTAAGGCAAATAAAAGATAAATATCAGATTATCGGCAATGATCCCGGACTTAACAGAGCCATTGAAGCGGCGGTTAATGTCGCTTCTACCGACCTCTCCGTTATTGTAACGGGCGAAAGCGGTGTCGGAAAGGAATATATTCCAAGGATTATCCACGACCACTCCCCCCGTAAGCATAAACGCTATATTGCAGTTAACTGCGGAGCAATTCCAGAAGGAACGATAGATTCTGAGCTTTTCGGCCATGAAAAGGGTGCTTTTACCGGAGCGGTCGACAGCCGCAAAGGATACTTTGAAGAGGCAGACGGAGGTACAATCTTCCTCGATGAGGTTGCTGAACTTCCGATCGGAACTCAGGTACGTTTGCTCAGAGTCCTTCAGAACGGCGAGTTTATAAGAGTGGGCTCTTCAAAAGTGCAGAAGACCGATGTGAGGGTGATAGCAGCTACCAATATTCATCTCGAACGTGCGGTGGCAACAGGCAAGTTTAGGCGTGACCTCTACTACCGTCTCAATACTGTGCCAATAGTGATGCCGCCCCTTAGGGAGCGCAAGGAGGACATCCGTATGCTTTTCCGCAAGTTTGCAAGTGATTTTGCCGATAAATATACGATGCAACCGGTGCGTCTCAATGATGAGGCTATGAAGATTCTTGAGAGTTACCCGTGGCCCGGTAATATTCGACAACTCAAGAGTGTTGCAGAGCGTATCTCAACCATGGAGACGGAGCGTTTGATTACAGCAGAGATACTTTCAGGCTACCTTCCGAAGGATCATTCCTCTCAGATGCCGGTGCAATCCGGCGGCTTTACAGATAATTGCTCCGATCCATATAGAGAGTTCCTAATTCAGTTATATGCCCAGTACCAGCAGTTGAGAGTAGAGGTTGACGAACTTATTCGCATTGTCAAAAGGAGTGCTATTACAGCACATGAGAGTTCCGAGTTTCGAGTTCCGAGTTCTGAGTTACGGGCTTCTACTATAGATCATACCCATATGCTCACAGAGGGATCTGGGGTGCGGGGTGCGAGTTCAGAGTTAGGAGTTCTGAGTTCCGAGTATAGAGTTTCTGGTTCTGAGTTGCAGGGTGCGGGTCCGGTAATTGAGGTGGAGGAGGTGGAGAATTTTGCAGAGTCCGAGAAGGAGAGTCCGCTCACTTTGGATCAAATCACCTGTAAGGCAATTGCAGAAGCACTGCGGCGCAATGGTAATAACCGTGAGAAGGCAGCGGCGGAACTTGGAATCTCTGCACGCACTATTTATAGGAAAATAAAAGAATTCAACCTGGAATAAGCGACAAAATGAAACGAATATTCAAATCTTTCCTTGCTTCGGCCTTGTTTTTTGCGACAGCCTGTCTGGCTACAGGTTGCTGGATTTACTCTTTCAGCGGTACTTCGATCCAGCCGGATGTCGAAACGATATGTATAGAACCGGTCCAGAACAGAGCTCTCAAGGTCAACCCTTCACTTGCGAATTCTTTGTATGAGGCACTCTCGGATAAATATCGTAAACTTACCCGTTTGGAGCAGGTGGAGGATGCCGGAGATCTCTATGTGCTGGCTGTTATTGAAGGCTATGATGTCTCCGCAACTGCAATTACTGCCGATGAGGTGGCTGCCAGAAACCGTCTCACAGTCACGGTGAAAGTAAAGTTTGTGAATGAGAAGTATCCGGAGGAGAATTTTGAGAAGAATTTTGCAGGTTATGAGGATTATGATTCCGAACGTTCTCTCGATGAAGTAGAAGCCACGCTTTGTGATACGATAATTGAAAAAATTGTGGAAGATATATTTAATGCCACCGTTGCCAACTGGTAACAGCTGTTTATAAATGGAATTGAAAAAGCTCTCCATATCCGAACTTGAAGAATTGCTGGAACTTTATCCCTGGTTTGCAGTTGCACGTAAGGAACTTGTCCTTCGCAAAGGCAAAGCTGGTGATGAAGAACTCCATGGAGCGGCAGTTGCGTCAGGAATACACCTCCTCAGCCGTGCCTATTTTATCCAAACTGTAAAAGAATCCCTTAAAGAGCGTTTCGATGAAAGTGATATTATAGGAAAACCGGCTCATGCCGAACATAAACTTAAGTATTATGTTGTCGGAGGTGACTATTTCAGCCAGGAGGATTTCAAGGAACTTGAGCGTAGCGGAGAGGCATTTAAGGAGACTTTCAGCATCAATCCGATCTCTTCTACATTAAGTTCACTGCCCGATTTTGATTTTGAGAAAAGAGAGTTCGCTGAAGATGATTCCGACCAATTCTTTACCGAAACTCTTGCAAGAATATATGTAGAACAGGAGTTTTATAATCAAGCACTTTCAATTTATGAGAGACTAATTTTGTTATATCCGGAAAAAAGTGCTTACTTTGCGTCCCTTATAGAAAATGTTAAAATATTAAAATAACCTATTATGCAAGCAGCATACGTTACAGTCTCTATTATTATAGTTATATTGAGTGTACTACTGACCCTCGTGGTTTTGATCCAGAACTCAAAGGGCGGTGGACTGGCAGCCAATTTTGCAGCAGGCAACCAGGCTTTCGGAGTACGTCAGACAGCTGATTTTCTTGAGAAGATTACCTGGGGTCTGGCTAGTTCTATTTTGGTTCTTTGCGTAGTTGCCACATTCCTTATTCCCAACAGACATACTTCAGGTTCAAAACTCAGAGAAGCTATCGAACAGCAGGTGACAACAGAGGGCACTCCTATTGTTAATCCCGAAGTTGCAATTCCGGAAGAACTTCCGACTGTTCCGGAGGGCGAAAATAACTAGGGAAAAAGGTACTTTTAAGTGAAAAAGTGACGTAGTTGTCACTTTTTTTTAAAAAATACTACTTTGTTATACAAGGTATTTTAAAAAATATATATATTTGCATCGCAAGATTACTTGCATAACACACAATATTATTAAACCAAATAGTAATGCAACTATGAAAAAAGTAGTTAATGTAGGCATCGGAGGCAGAACTTTCGTCCTTGAAGAGGATGCTTATGTCAAAATGGAATCTTATCTTTCATCATTCAAATCCAAAATCAATATGGGCTTTCAGGAGAATGAAGTGATGGATGACCTTGAAATGAGGATTGCAGATCTTTTTGAGGCCAAACTTGGTTCCAGAAACGAAGTAGTAACTCTCCAGATGGTTGAAGAGATTATCTCGCGTCTCGGTATGCCAGACGGAAGTTCCCCCTTTGAAAAAGATGGTGAGACATCATCCTCTCCTTCTTCATCGGCGGAGAATAAAGGTCCCCGCAAATTCTACCGCGATTATGACAACCGCGCTATCGCTGGTGTCTGCAGCGGTCTCGCACAGTATCTCAACATTGATGTCGTACTTGTACGTATTCTCTTTGTAGTGCTCACTCTTCTCGGCAGTGCCGGCATATGGGTCTATATTATCCTTTGGATCGTTGCCCCTAAAGCTGTAACAGCCGCACAGAAATGTGAGATGAGAGGTTGGCCGGTAACCGCGGAGAACATCAGAAGGACATCACAGTCACAAAGCAGAAAATAACGATTATGGAATACATTGTTGACAATATTAAATCACAGATGAGAAAGGGATTGCTTGAATATTGCATCCTCCTTATCCTCAATAAAAAAGAGGCTTACGCTTCCTCAATCATCGAGGAACTTAAGCAGGCAAACATGATTGTTGTGGAGGGGACCCTCTACCCGCTCCTTATCCGCCAAAAGAACCAGGGGCTGCTCAATTATCGTTGGGAAGAATCCACCCAGGGGCCCCCGCGCAAGTATTATATGATTACAGACAAGGGACGCTCGTTAATATCCGAAATGGACCTTGCCTGGCAGGAAATAGTATCCACAATTGAAACAATTCGAAAATGAAAAAGGTAGAAAAAGTAAGCATAGGCAGATATGCTTTCACCCTCTATGAAGAGGCATACCGCAAGGCATCGGAGTACCTTGACGAGCTCAACAACTACTATTCAAAAAGGGAAAGCGGCCATGAAGTAATGGAGGGCATAGAAGAGAGAATGGCAGAACTGCTTCTTGAAAAATGCGGTCCCGGAGGAATCGTAAGTGCAGAGATGATTGAAGAGGTTATCTCTATTCTCGGCAGACCTGAGGTTATAGAAGATGCAGATTCGGATAGTTCCGGCAGCAATCTCCATTATAATGCTAAGAAAAAGCTATTCCGTGACCCCTCTTCAAAGATTTTGGGCGGCGTCAGCAGCGGTTTGGCAGCCTATTTTAACATCGAAACTGCGCTGGTTAGAGTTATCTGGCTGGTGCTCTGGTTTGTTTTCTCTTCAGCAGGAGCCTTTACTCTTCCTGTGTTTGGAGGAGCATTCATCCCTGTTGTGTATATAATAATGTGGATAGTAATCCCTCCTGCGAAGACTGTTCAGCAGCGCTGTCAAATGAGGGGTGAGGATGGTACGCTCGGCGACCTGGAGAAGAATATTTCCAAGGGAGCGGACTATGTGGGCCGTAAGGCCAGGGAGATCGGTAACTCTGATTTCTGGAGAGTTCTCGGCAGAGCACTTGGTATTATTATAGGAATAATTTTGCTCATCATCGGCGTATCAGGTCTGATGGTAGGTGCGGTAGGTTTGTTCGGCATCACTTTCTTCAATACTACTATACTCAATCTTGGGTTGGACTGGCTTTCCGAGTATGCTCCGGTATTTGCGTTGAATGTACCTATGATGTTGCTTAAGATAGTCACTATGCTTGTGGTGTTTTTGCCCTTCCTGGGTATGTTGTATGGTGGTGTCCAATTGATTTTTGGCTTCAAGTCTCCCAGATGGAGACCCGGTCTGATAATTTTCATTATTTGGTTGATTTCGCTCATAGCGCTCGTAGTACTCGGTCTGGCGGGAATCTTTTCAGTAGGATAAATTTCTGTGTAGAGTATAAATTTATTGGTTTGATTAAACCTTTTAAAACTATTGTAGTCAAAGATGTGACTATTCGTTAGTTTTTCTTAGGTTAAGTGAAGGGGGCTGCACTAATTCCATTTCTGGTGCAGCCCCCTAAATTTATATACCATCCTGGTATAAAATATTTTTTCGCTCAAAGTGTTTTGTGAAAGTCAACCAGCGCTTTTGCAAATGATGTCCAAGAGGTTGATTCCTTGACTTTACGGATATTTTCCACAAAAATGGAGTTGTCAGGATGGCCGAAGTATGACTCAATAGCCCTAACAATACCTTTGGCTGAGATTTCATCAGCTAATATGCCGATGCCCGGCTCTCCAACCGTTTCTTCAAGTCCGCCGGTCCTGGTGACAACTACAGGCAATTTGAAATGAAGCGATATGGCGGTTATTCCGCTTTGTGTTGCACTTTTGTAGGGGAGAACGCAAAGATCGGACGCAGAAAAGAATGCAGGTACTTCATAGTCATCAATGTATCGATTGAAGATCACTATACGCTCAGCCAGAGAAGGGTTTTTGGCAACGAGAGATGCAATTTGTTCCTGATATTTGTCAAAACTGCCATAACTTTCGCCGGCAATGATCAGACGATAACTATCATCTAAGTATCCCATTGCTTCGATCAGCAGGTCAAGTCCCTTATAATCACGGATAAGTCCGAAAAAGAGCAAATTCTTTTTGTCCGGCTCGATTCCCAGTTTTTCACAGGCCTCATTTCTCTCCATTTTCGCCCCAAAATGGTCATAGGGAGGATGAGGTTTGAGAATATAGGGTTTGTCAGGAGTAAGATTGAGCATATCCTCAAGCACGGAGCTGCTCATTGCAATACATCCGTTAACCGGTTTGAGAAACCATTTGGCAAAGGGTTTGTCAAAGAATTTTCTCTCATGTGGGATAATATTATCAGTAATGGTAATAACCTTAATACCCTTCTTCCTGAGCAGTCTGGCTACCGTTCCCAATGCAGGAGCAAGAAATGAAATCCAGTATCTCATAATAACCACATCAGGCTCCAGTCTAGCTATCTTCTTTGCGGTACTGAAATAGGAGAAGGGATTGATGGAGTCAAGCACAGCGTTACTCTCTATCACCTTCGCATCATCTTGCTCCGTTACATATTGCGTCTTACCCGGAAAAAGAAGTGAAGGATACTGTCTGCTAAAGGTAAAAGCCTTGACTTGATGATCCTTTGCGAGTTCTTCGTAAAGATTGGCATTGAACTGGGCGATACCTCCCCTGAAAGGGTAGAAAGTGGAGAGAAATGCTATTTTCATACTGGTCTGGAGAGTTGGGTTGCGGTTTTTTGTAGTACCTTGCAAATATAGTAAATAATATCACTTTATCGTCAAAGCGCTTTTTCTCACAATAGTAAGATAGAGGCTGCGTACCAGCAGATGGACGAAATAGGCGAGATAGAGCGACTGTATACCCAGCAGAGGTTCAAAAGCTATGTAGGAAATTATAAAGAGCACAGCAGACCAGATCATACTATTGCGCAGGTGGTTAGTGGCTGTGGCTCCGATAAAAATCCCATCCCAGGTAAAAGCGATGCAGCTCACTACAGGCATGAGCAGCAGCCAGAATAAAAACGGAGCAGAGGCCTCCACGACCTCAGGATTGTCGGTCATAAGTTGGAACATCGACTTTCCCAGCCCTGCATAGATCAGAGTAGAGAGGAGGCTTATACCGAAACACCAGATAAAAATCCAGCGCACCGTACTGATCAGAGAATCGCTATTCCTCTCTCCAATAAAACGTCCCACCAGCGCTTCACCCGCATAGGCGAATCCATCGACAAAATAGGAGTAGAGCAGCAGGAGTTTCATCATAACCGAACTTACAGCCAGCAAAGTGTCGCCATATTTTGCCGCAATTGAGGTAAATCCGATATAAATAACCAGCATACAGAGTGAACGGATAAAGAGATTGCCATTGATCGAGAAAAAATGCTTCATCTTATTCAACTTGATGCTCGCTCGCACCGATATGAGGTGGAAATACTCCCTAAAATTGTGGCACATTAGGATTATTGCCAGTAAGAGACCTGTGTATTGTGCTACAACAGTTCCGGCAGCGACACCTGCCACTCCAATCGGAGTGTGGACAGCCAATATATAACTGACCACTACATTCACAACATTGACCGTGATATCCACGGCCATTGGCAGTACAGTATTCTGCATCCCAATAAACCACCCTTTGAATACCATCAGCGACAGTGTGGCCGGCGCAGCCCATACTCTGATGAAAAAATACTCCCTTGCGATACTTTCCACTTCAGGAGAACAAACAACCAGAGCGAATGCTGCTTCAATATACACCCATTGGATGATCCAGATCAATAACGCTACCGACAGAGCAGTGGCCATACCTCTGGTGAAGGTATCCATCGCCTCCTTAAAATCCCTTCTGCCATATGCTTGCGCTGTGATACCTCCGGTTCCAACCCTCAAAAATCCCATATTCCAGTAGAGTAGGTCAAACAGCATCGAACCGATAGCGATACCTCCAATGCTGGCAGCATCCCCCAGATGTCCGGCTATAGCAAGGTCCACAATACCCACCAAAGGTACAGTGATATTCGCCATAATGCTGGGTAGGGCCAGACGCAGGATATTACGATTGATGGTAGAGATTTTCATCGATATTTAGTTTCCTCTTCAAGCATTCCCAGATAGGAGTAGTATCTCTCGAATGAGATAGATCCCTCCTCAAGAGCTGCTTTTACCGCACAGTCAGGCTCGTGAGTATGAGTGCAGGGCATGAATTTGCAGTTGTCCATTACTCTGAGCATCTCGGGAAAGTAAGTACTCAGCTCGTGAGGTTCGATATCTACCAATCCGAAGCCGCGAATACCGGGAGTGTCGATAATAAAGCCGCCACTTTGCAGAGGGTACATCTCATAGAAAGTGGTGGTATGTCTCCCCTGCAGGTGAGCTTGCGATATCTCCCTGATTTTGGGGTCTAGGGAGGGATCAATAGCGCGTATAAGTGAGGATTTTCCCACCCCGGATACTCCTGAGAATAGGGAAACAGAATCACCGTTTTTTCCTTTGCAGAGCTCTCTGATGGGTTCCACTCCCTTGCCTGTGATAGCGGAAACTTCCATTATCTCATAACCGGCTCCCGAGTAGATATGCTTAATCTCCTCCATTCTTTCCAGGGCATACTCATCATATAGGTCGATTTTGTTGATAACTATTATTACTTTGATCCGATAAGCTTCGCAGGTGAGTAGAAATCTATCCAAAAAGGCAAGTTTAACCTCCGGAAATTCTATAGTTATTATCAGGAAGGCACGGTCAATATTGGCTGCGATGATGTGCGCTTGACGGGAAAGATTGACCGAGCGACGGATCATATAATTAGTGCGTGGGAGTACTTCTTCTATAGTTGCAAGCGTATTGCCATCTCCCGGAGCATATTTCACTTTGTCCCCTACAGCTATCGGATTGGTAGCCGTGGAGCCCATAAGACGGATTTTTCCGCGGATTACGGCGGGAAAAGGATCCCATTCAGGCAGACGAGAAAGCAGATAATGGCTGCCTGTGTGTTTTACTACGGTGGCAACAGATGAATTTTCCATTGGCGCAAAGATAGTAATTTGTCCAAAATCCCTTATATTTGTAGTCCAAATAACCAATATTTATGCTTTCACATGAGGACATAAAAAATATAATCTCCAGGAGCATTTTAACCCTTGATCTTAAAGGAGAGCCGGAGTCGCTCTACCAGCCGATAGAGTATATGGTCTCTGTTGGAGGCAAGCGCGTCAGACCGCGTCTATGTCTGACCGTATTCAATCTTTTTAGCGACAATGTCGGCAATGACATCATCTATCCCGCTATTGCACTCGAGATGTTTCACGAGTTTTCCCTTATGCACGATGATATAATGGATAACTCCGACACAAGACGCAACCAACCCACAGTTTTTAAAAAATGGGGTACCAGTAAAGCGATTCTTTCGGGTGATGTAATGTTGCTGTTGGCTTATAAGTATATGTCGTTTTGCAACGCTGAGGTAATGCCGGAAGCGTTGCGCCTCTTTACCGATACTGCAGTAAAGGTGTGTGAAGGACAGCAGTTTGATATGGATTTCGAAGAGAAACCCTTCATAACAATGTCCGACTATATCTCTATGATTGGCCTCAAGACCGGAGTTCTTCTCGCCTGTTCGGCAAAAATGGGTGCCCTCATTGCAGGTGTCTCCAGGGAGATTCGCGATGCACTATATCAGTTTGGATACCAGCTTGGTCTTGCGTTTCAGATTGCAGACGACTATCTCGATACTTTTGGCGACCAGCAGATTTTCGGCAAGAAAATCGGTGACGATATTGTCAACGACAAGAAAACCTGGCTTCAGGTGGAATGTATCCGTAGGGCGGAAGGAGCCGATAAAGAGCGTCTTGCTTCTATTTTAGAAATGGGCGAAGATATGCGTGAAGAAAAGGTTGCTGCCATGCAGCAATTATATATTGACCTCGGCATCAAAGATGATGCTCGGGACGCCATTCTGGAATATCATAATAAAGCATTTGAAGCCATTTCGGGCATAGGTTTGAATGAGGTACAGACCAGACAGCTCCATCAGTTTGCAGAACAACTCATTCATCGTGAAAAATAGAGATAACATAGAGATAATGGCCCCTGCGGGCAATTTTGAGTGTCTGATGGCCGCCATCCAAGGCGGGGCGGATTCGGTCTATTTCGGTATTGGAGAGCTCAATATGCGTTCTCACTCAGCCAACAATTTTGCTCCGGAAGATCTTGAAAAAGTCTGCAATATCTGTGATGAAAATGATATCAAGTCCTATTTGACTCTCAATATAGTTCTTTATGATGAAGAGCTGGAGTCAATGAGGGAGACCCTGGAGATGGCGAAAAAAGCAGGAGTTACCGCAGTCATTGCATCAGATATGGCCGCCATTACCTATGCCCGTTCTCTCGGGATGGAGGTGCATATCTCCACTCAGCTTAATGTCTCCAATGTGGAGTCTTTGCGTTTCTTTGCAGAGTTTGCTGATGTTATAGTGTTGGCGAGAGAGTTGAATTTAGAACAGGTGGCCAAAATCAAGGAGGCGATTGATCTCGAGAACATTAAGGGCCCCTCCGGCCGTAAGGTGAGAATTGAAATGTTTTGCCACGGTGCTCTCTGTATGGCTATTTCCGGCAAATGCTATCTTTCTCTCCATGAGTATGCCGCTTCTGCCAATCGCGGATCATGCTATCAGTTGTGTCGCCGTGGCTACCGTGTCACCGATCTTGAAACAGGATGTGAGTTGGAGGTGGACAATAAATATATAATGTCGCCCAAAGATCTTTGTACTATTGAGTTCCTGGATAAAATGATAGAATCGGGAGTTACTGTCTTCAAGATTGAGGGACGTGCGCGTTCCTCGGAATATGTAAAGACCGTTACCAGAGCTTACCGCGATGCTGCGGATGCTGTTATTGAGGGAAAATATACTCCGGAGTTGGCGGCATCTCTCAAAGAACGGCTGACAACCGTATTTAACAGAGGTTTTTGGGATGGATATTATCAGGGAGCACGACTGGGTGAGTGGAGCGATGTGTATGGTAACAAGGCCACACGTACCAAAACATACATCGGTAAGGTAACCAACTATTTTTCAAATATCGGTGTGGCGGAGGTCATGGTGTCGACCGGCACTTTTTCAGTTGGAGATTCGCTGCTGATTACCGGACCGACTACCGGCGTTGTCGAATATGAGGTCTCTGAGATAAGGGTTGATTTGAGAAATGTCGGCAGTGCCGTTAAGGGAGATCTCTGTTCTATTCCCGTTCCGGAGAAACTCCGCCGTGGCGACAAAATCTATCTGTTCCAGTAGATTTTTACTATAAACAGCCATTTCAATCAATTCTAAGCAGCTTTTTACTATCGATGGAAGTATTTAGTGCTTCGCTTCGTATATAGAATAGGAAGTTTAATATTTTTTGTAACTTTGTTAATTGTAAATCAAGTAAAATCGTTAACAAAAAAAGTTCAAATATTATGGTTATTACAAAAAATGCTCAAAAATTCATAGATCAGGAAGCAAAATTTGGTGCACACAATTATCATCCACTACCTGTAGTTCTTTCAAGAGGTGAGGGCGCATTCGTTTGGGATGTTGACGGAAAAAAATATTTCGATTTTCTGTCAGCATACTCGGCAGTTAACCAAGGTCACTGCCATCCCAAAATCGTAAAAGCGCTCTGCGATCAGGCAGAAAAAATTTGTCTGACATCAAGAGCTTTCTACAATGATTGTCTTGGCCCTTTCGAAGAGTTTGCTACCAATTTCTTCGGCTATGACAAGCTCCTGCCTATGAACACAGGCGCAGAGGCAGTAGAAACTGCCCTGAAACTTGCCCGTAGATGGGGTTATGTAAGAAAGGGTATTCCTGAAGACAAGGGCATAATCGTAGTTTGTGAGGGCAACTTTCATGGTCGTACGATAACCGTAATATCGATGTCTACCGACCCTTCTTCCTATTCACAATATGGCCCTTTAACCCCCGGTTTCATAAAGATACCTTACAATGATGCCGCAGCTCTCGAGGCAGTTCTCGAAAAGCATGGGGAACATGTGGCTGCTTTTCTTGTAGAGCCCATTCAGGGAGAGGCAGGAGTATTTGTGCCGGATGATGGTTATCTCAAAAAATGTTATGATGCTTGTAAGCGTCACAATGTACTTTTTGTTGCTGACGAGGTACAGACCGGCATAGCCCGCACAGGCAAATTAATCTGCTGTGAACACGAAAATGTTCGCCCCGACATTCTTATTCTTGGAAAATCCCTTTCAGGTGGCGTGCTGCCCGTTTCGGCAGTTCTGGCTGATGATGATATAATGCTTACCATCAAACCCGGAGAACATGGTTCTACTTACGGAGGATTCCCTATCGCAGCAAGGGTGGGTATCGCAGCTCTTGAAGTTGTAAGAGATGAGAAACTTACCGAAAAGGCAGAATATCTCGGTAAAATTTTCAGGGAAGAGCTTAAGGCTTTCAAATCGCCTTTCATCAAACAAGTGCGCGGAAAAGGTCTCCTCAATGCCGTGGTGACTACCCCGGTTAATGGTAAAGAGGCGTGGGACATTTGCCTTAAAATGGCTGAGTACGGTCTTATTGCCAAACCTACACATAAACATATTATTCGTTTCGCTCCGCCCCTGGTAATTACTGAAGAAGAGCTGCGTGAGGCTATTGAGATTATAAAGAAAGCATTTAGGGAACTTGAGTAGTTTTTATGTCAGGGATTTCTTTTAGACAGACGGCGAACCGCGTACTCATGGTGCGCCCCTGTTCATTTGGGTTTAATGCCCAGACTGCAACAAATAATGCATTTCAACGCCGGGGCTTTGAATCGGGAGCCCAGGAGGCTGCCTTAAAGGAGTTTGATGCTTTTGTGGCTCTGCTTCGTTCGCACGGAGTGGTTGTAGACGTGATAGAGGATACTCCGCAGCCCCATACACCCGATTCCATTTTCCCCAACAACTGGTTTTCCACTCATTCTGACGGCACTTTGGTACTCTATCCGATGTGTGCTCCAAATCGTCGTCTGGAGCGTAAGCAGGCTGTAATGGACTATCTTATCGGCACTTTCGATATCCGTAATATCTATGATTTGACACCCTATGAGTCCAAAGATAAGTTTCTTGAAGGGACAGGGAGTATGGTTATCGACCGTGAAGCGGGTATAGTATATGCCTGCCGTGCACCCCGTACTGACGAAGATGTGCTCAAAGAGTTCTGTAAACTATTCGACTGGGATTATTTTCTTTTCGATGCTATAGATGCGTCCGGAAAAGCCATTTATCATACCAATGTAATGATGTGTGTAGGGACCAACCTGGCGGTGGTCTGTCTGGATAGCATCAGAGATGCTTCGGTCCGAGATGAACTTGTGAGTTTGTTGGGAAAGAGGGATATTGTGGATATTTCATACGATCAAATGGGGAACTTTGCCGGCAATATGCTGGAGGTACAGCCAGGTGGTACAGAGAGGCCACTGTTGGTTATGTCGGCCGCTGCCAGAGAATCGCTCCGTCAGGAGCAATTGCGTCTTATCAAGTCGCATTGTGATATTGCTTCTCCCGATTTAAGTATAATCGAAGCTAACGGCGGCGGTTCTGCCCGTTGTATGCTTGCAGAGATTTTTTATGAAGAGTTTTAGATTATTTCTACTAGTCACCTTATTGCTTTCTCCTTTCTCCGGAGCAGTTGCCCAATCTACAATTTACAATGAATATGCGCAGGAAGCGGGTGATGCGCTTATGATTTACAGGGGACGCAAGGCTGTTCACTACGCTTTTCAGTTCAATGGGACCTTTTATTGGGAGTCACCACAATTTCTTATGGGGGATGTGGTCTACAATAGCAAAAAATATGAGGGTCTTATGCTAAATATTGACGCGAATCTTCAGCAGGTGCAGGTCAGACATCCTGTCAGTGCTATTACAGAGGCGCTCAATACCTCCTATCTTACTTCTTTCAATATTGGAGAAAAGAGATTTATTGGCCTGGATGGGGGCATTTATGAGATTATTTACGATGGATCTATCACTCTCTTGCGCCAGATTACCAAAACGCTTATGCGTGATATTCATCTGCGCAACGGAGAGTCTATTGGCTATTATGACCCCAACTTCAAAGAGAATGTATTTTATTATTTCAAATACAACTCCAGACTATATTGTCTAAAAGATGAAATTCTGACTCCTGTCAGACGTGAAAGAGATATTCTAAGACTATTTCCCGATCGCAAAAAGGAGATAAAGGCATTTGTCAAAAGGTCGAAGGTTTCTCCGAGAAGGAATTTTGAAGAGTATTGTATAAAAGTATTAAGTTATGCTGAAAGTACGCTCAAATAGATTGGAGGCACTCTTTGTTCTGGTGATCCTTGGTGTTTTTACTTCGGGAGGTCTCCTGCGTGCCCAGCAGACTACGATTCGTCTAAGCCATGTCGGCATTGATTCGCTGGTAAGTTATGTGAGGAACATCCATCCGAAGACCTATTTCATCTCAGACGGTCTTGATCAGGCAAATTATACAGTTGAGGCTCCGCGTGAAAAGATACTCGAAAGTGTTTTTTCGCTACTCAAGGAGAAGGGCTATTCTGTAACATATTTTGACGACGGCATCTATATCCTCAGAACAGTAGGATTTGCAACAGAGCTCCCCATGGGTTATTTCAGCACCGGAGAGCCGGCACAGCGCGATACTTCCATCTATCTCGATCAGTCGGGATACAAGTTTACATTTGCCAATAAGGTATATGAGATAGGGGAATCTAACAGTGGAGTCACTGGCAAGGTCTATCTAAGTGGCCATATCACTGATGTGGCTACAGGAGAACCTTTGGTCGGTATTTCAATTCTTGAAGAGAGCACGGGTACCTACGCTCAAAGTGACGCATCGGGTTTTTATAGAATATTGTTACCCGTGGGGGAGCACCAGCTCCGTTTTTCCGGCTATTCTCTTGAAGATCTGGACCTTAATGTCCTGCTTCATGATAGAGGAACTCTGGATGTGACGATGAAGGTAAAGGTTTTTGCCCTTAAGGGCGCTGTGATCACATCTGAAAGCATGGCTCAACATCGCACCAGTCGTATGGGAGTGGAGAGAGTGCGTGTCGAGAATATCAAAAAAGTGCCGGCGGTTTTCGGTGAAGCCGATGTTATTAAAGTGATAATGACACTCCCTGGTGTAAAATCAGTAGGAGAGGCTTCGGGTGGATTCAATGTGCGTGGCGGAGCAAATGACCAGAATCTCATTCTTTTCAACGAAGGTACGGTATACAATCCCAATCACCTGTTTGGTATCTTCTCCGCCTTCAATACGGACATAGTGAGTGACGTAGAACTCTTTAAGAGCTCCATTCCCGCCGAATATGGTGGAAGAATATCCTCCGTACTCGATATAAGAGGCCGTGAAGGTAATAGTAAAAATATAGCAGGCTCCCTCGGTCTGGGGGTTCTTACCAGCAGATTTCACCTCGAAGGCCCGTTTAAAAAGGAGAAAACCACATTTATCTTGGGTGGCAGGACTACCTACTCCGACTGGATACTGAAAGTTCTTCCCAAAAATAGCGAATACTCCAACGGTACTGCCTCATTCAATGATCTCAACGCACAAGTCAGTCACAGATTCAACCAGAGAAATTCCCTTCATTTTTCCGGCTATTATTCGAGAGACAGGTTCAGTTTTACTGCAGACACCACATACAGGTATCACAATGCCAATTTCTCCGTGAAATGGAGAAATCACTTCAGTGACGGCCACTCGCTTGTCCTTTCGACCGGGTATGACAGTTATGGCTACAAGGTGGAGGATACACATAACGATTGGAGTTCTTTTTCGCTTTCCAGCAACATCAGACAGGGTTATGTTAAACTTAGATTCCAGTCCCTCGTTGCAGCAAAACACACATTTTCTTATGGCATTAATAGCACTATGTACAATGTGGAGCCGGGAAACAGACTTCCTTACGGAGATTCCTCGGCTATCGAACCTCGTCGCCTGATTACTGAACGAGCTTTGGAGAGTGCACTGTTTTTCAATGACACCTATCAGCCGACCGATCGTCTTTCGTTTGATTTCGGATTGAGACTTTCCGGTTTTCTCAGTCTCAACTCCCGTAAATTTTACGGTACACCTGAATTGCGTGTTTCCGGAAAATACTCATTCCTCCCCAACCTCTCCGTTAAAGCGGGATTCAACAGCATGGCTCAATACATCCACAAGATATCCAATACCGTGGCCATATCTCCCACCGATACCTGGAAGCTTGCCGATGCCGATATCGGACCTCAGAGGGGGTGGCAGGCTGCGGCAGGACTTTACTGGACGGTATTTGACCATCGAGTGGACCTCTCTGTCGAGGGCTATTACAAGATGATGCGCGACTATCCGGACTACAAGAGCGGGGCTATCTTAGTGATGAACGAAAACCTTGCACAGGAGTTGATCTCCACTATGGGAAAAGCTTACGGGGTTGAATTAATGATCAAAAAGCCAGGCGGAAAATTAAACGGTTGGGTGTCATATACCTATTCCAGATCGCTGCTCCGGGAAATGGAGGACAGAGGCCTGCAAACTATCAATAATGGAGAGTGGTACAATGCGCCGCACGACAAACCGCACGACCTCAAACTGGTGGGTAATTACAAATTTACCCACAGATATAGCATATCGGTCAATCTTGACTACTCGACAGGTCGTCCGGTAACCATTCCGGTGGCCAAATACCTTTATGGAGGCGGTTACCGCCTCTATTATAGCGAGCGCAACAGTTATCGTATACCGGATTATTTCCGTCTGGATCTGGCGATAAATATCGAGCCCAGTCACTATCTGCGCCAGTTGTCGCATCTCTCCGTGACCTTCGGAGTTTACAATGTAACAGGTCGCAAAAATCCTTACTCCGTATTTTATACCCGTAACAGCAGTGGAAGCGTAAGTGGTAATATGCTCTGTGTCTTTGCGATGCCGATACCATACCTCAACCTCAACCTCAAATTCTGATGAAAGAAAGATTATCCATACTTATTCTTGCTCTTGCGGCCTTTCTGACCGGAAGTTGCATATATCCATTCATACCGGATATTGAAGATGTTGATATTGGACTATTTGTTATAGAGGGCGACATTCGCATCGGAGCCGAATCCTATATATTTGTTCGCAATACACAATATTTGTCTGCCACCGGAGAACCTGTGAATGTTTTGGCTGATGTATGGGTGGAAAGTGATAAGGGAAAGATAACCCGTACCGATATTTACCGTGATGGCGCCCATATAATCGATACCCGCAATCTTGATCCCGGGGATTCCTATCGTCTCCATGTCAAACCTCTTGGTTCTAGCAGTGACATAGAGTATGTAACGGAGTGGCTTGAGGTACTTATCACTCCTGAACTCGAGGATGTTTCATTTAAGGTTGACGAGCTTGAAGAAAAAATCACATTTCACGTGAGCACTGCCAATCCTGACACCAACCCATATTATAAGTGGAATTGCAATGAGGACTGGGAATATACATCTCAATTTCATGCATCACACATCTTTAACCCAAGTCGCAACACTGTCGAGCCATGTCTCGGTGTAAACACACATTATTGCTGGGACAAGGACGTAGTTTCCAATATAATGATTGCCAGTACGGAGGCACTAACAGAGAATCGCCTGGTAAATCACCAAATCTACGAACTTCCCTTCATGAGCGATAAGCTCGATTATTTATATTCAATAGAGGTCATTCAGAGCTCCATTTCGGCAGAGGCCTATACCTACTGGACAGTGATGTTACGTAATACGGATCAGACAGGAGGGCTTTTCTCCCCTCAGCCCAGTGAACTCAGGGGTAACATTCACTGCGTGGGCGATTCTGCCAAAATAGTGCTTGGCTATATCTCCGCATCGAAGGTCTCCTCCAGCAGAATATTTGTCTCGGTAGATGACTTTCCAATGCAAAACAAGCGTCAGAACTGCTCAGCTTTTATCGAAATAAATCTCGCCGAGCAATCCAAAATGAGAAGGTATTACTACGGGGGCTATGATGTGGTATTTCTCGACAAGATGACGGATATGACCAGTTGGTCCGAGAGGCGTTGTGTGGACTGCAGATTAAGGGGAGGCACAAAAGAGAAACCTGATTATTGGCCTAACAATCACAATTAAAAGATGAGAAGAGACTTTACTATATTGACATCAATAGCGGCAGTTTTGCTGCTGTTTTCCGCTCCAATCTACGCCCAGCGTGTAGAGAGAGTATGGTTTTCCACTGATAGGAGCATATATGTAGCCGGAGAGAGGATTTGGTGCTCGGCACTCTGTATGGACGTTGCCACCCGCACTCCCTCGGAGTTGAGCAGCATCGCTTATATGGAGCTTCAGTCTGCATCAGGAGTAGCAAAGACAGCCAAAATCGCACTTATGGAGGGGCGTGGAGCGGGTTATATCGATTTGCCCAACACTCTTCCTACAGGTAATTACCGTCTTATCGCCTACACTTCGGCTAATTTCAATGAGCAAGGGTATGATTTCGAAGCTTCCTTTAGTCGGGAAATCTCCATCTTCAATGTATTATCTACGGCAAGGAGCGGGGATGTAAAGGTGATAGAGGAGAATGACTATCTGGCCGCAGTGGCAGCTGCCCCTTCGATTAAACCTTGTGCAGATGTACAAATCAGCGTTGCTCCGGAAGCGGGACGTTTACATCAGATTCCCGTCAGCATTATCAACAATACTAATGAGGAGATTACCTTCTCACTCTCAATATTCAATGAAGATGGTATTTTGGTTGTTAATGTAACGGGTCCTGAAGAATTTTTGGAATTGCTGCCGGATGCGAATAAAGTGATTTTTGATCGCAACCGTACTCCGGAATATGAAGGGGAGATTATTACTGCGCAAAGCAATGAGAAAACTGCTTATATTTCAGCTATAGGCAACTATTCGGACCTGTACATCGCGGAGACCGCTGAGGATGGTACTGTTCGTTTTTTTACCAGTAATATTTATGGCGATGTGGAATTGGTTGGGAATGTTAATTCTATCAACCAGCCATTTGTCGAGCCTCAACTCAATGCTCCATCTCCGCTGCTGATGAGTGAATCGCTCAGGGATCGTCTCGAATTCAGAGGGGCTGCAATGCAGATCGGCAGAAGGTTTGATTCGGATACTCTATGTGAATTGCTTCCTAAAAGAGAAAATACACTCCTTGGTGCAGAGCGGATCACCTATCTTCTCGATGATTATACCAGATTTCCCTTGATGGAAGAAGTTATTGTCGAATACATTTCTCAGATACGTGCCCGCAAAAAAGCTGATGGCACAAGGGATATCCAGGTTAAAATTGAAGATGTCTTTCGTGTAGGAGAATTTGCGGAAGATGCATCCTTGATGATGGTGGATGGAGTGCCGGTTTTTGATCATGAAAAGATCTACAGATACGACCCTATGCTGGTCGAATCAATAGATATTTACCCCTATTCCTATTTCATCGGAAACAGACAGTTTGATGGTATTGTTAATATGAAGACATACAAAGGCACCATTCCTTCTTTGACCTTTGGCCCTGAAGTGCGTATTATCGAGTTTCAGGGAGCGGCTATTCCTATGGCATACACCTGTCGTAATCTGGCAGAAAATGCCGAATATCCCGATTACAGGCAGACTTTGTATTGGCATCCCCTGCTTACCACGGGAGCAGTCGGCACTACTGACTCTTCAATCACTATCATCTGCAACACACCCGACTATAGTGGGACATTCTCAATTGTGGTGGAAGGGATTACTTCTTCCGGTCGGCCAGTTTTTAGCAAACAAGCCTTCAAAGTGCATTAAAATGCAATTTTGTTGACAACTTGTTTGTAAATCAGATTATTTGTTCTATCTTTGCAACCCGCAAAAATGCGGAGTTACAAACATTAAATAAAAGATTTACAAACATTTATGCCAACAATTCAACAACTAGTCCGCAAAGGACGTAAGGTTATTGTAGAGAAAAGCAAATCTCGTGCATTGGATGCTTGTCCTCAGAAACGCGGAGTATGTGTACGTGTTTACACAACAACTCCCAAAAAGCCTAACTCGGCTATGCGTAAGGTGGCCCGTGTAAGGCTTACCAATCAGAAAGAGGTCAATGCATACATCCCGGGAGAGGGCCACAACCTCCAGGAACACAGCATCGTGCTGGTTCGCGGCGGTCGTGTTAAAGACCTTCCGGGTGTTCGCTACCACATCCTTAGAGGAGCTT
>JAAYDZ010000018.1 GCA_012728975.1 Bacteroidales bacterium | reverse complement strand
GTTTTGACTCCGGCCCTTTTGGCTGCAAGTATCTTCTCCTTGATGCCGCCAACCGGAAGTACCCTGCCTCTCAGAGTGATCTCGCCTGTCATTGCTATGCCGCTTCGGATACTTTTATTTCGAAGTGCAGAAGCGATAGCAGTGACCATCGTGATGCCTGCCGATGGTCCATCCTTGGGAATAGCCCCTTCCGGTACGTGGATATGGAAATCTTTTTTATAGAAACTCTTCCCATCGACTCCGGAAAGCTCAGGATGAGCCTTTAGGTATTGTAAAGCTATGGTTGCCGACTCTTTCATCACATCTCCGAGATTACCGGTGGTGGAGAGAACTCCTTTGCCTTCGCTAAGGCTGCACTCCACAAAGAGGATATCACCTCCCATCTCGGTCCAGGCCAGGCCTGTAACTACGCCAGGAGCTTCATTTCCCTCCTGAATATTGGGCTGGTTGGTGGGCAGTCCGAGGTAATCCTTGATGTCGTCGCTATCGAGCACCGGTTTTAACTCCTCCTCCAGGGCTATCTTCTTGGCTGTGATTCGTGCGATCTTAGCTATCCGCTTATCGAGACCTCTAACTCCGGATTCACGCGTATACCAATCTATAATAGTGTCTATCGCCTCTTTGGAGAGCTGCATATCCTCCTTCTTGAGACCGTGGGCCTCAATCTGTTTTGGTATGAGATATCCTTCTGCGATGGAGACCTTCTCCTGCGCAAGATAGCCGGAGACATTGATGAGCTCCATCCTGTCACGGAGTGCGGGATGTATCGTAGTTACGTTATTTGCAGTGGTTATGAAGAGCACCCTGGAAAGATCGTAGTCAATATCAAGGTAGTTGTCGTGGAATGCTGTGTTCTGTTCGGGGTCAAGTACCTCAAGCAGTGCCGATGCGGGGTCACCTCTGAAGTTGTCGCCCACTTTGTCTATTTCATCCAATACTATGACCGGATTACAGCTACCTGCTCTTTTAATGGTCTGAATGATACGGCCAGGCATTGCACCGATATATGTTCTCCTGTGACCTCTAATCTCGGATTCGTCGTGGAGACCTCCGAGAGAGATTCTTCCATACTTTCTGCCAAGAGCACGTGCCACAGATTTTCCGAGGGAGGTTTTACCCACGCCCGGAGGTCCGTGGAGGCAGATGATGGGGGATTTCATATCACCCTTGAGTTTGAGTACAGCGAGGTATTCGATGATTCTCTCCTTTACCTTTTCAAGGCCGTAATGATCCTCGTCGAGGATTTTCTGTGCATTTTTCATGTCCAGATTGTCCTCTGTGCCCTCATCCCATGGGAGGTCTGTCAGAAATTCTACATAAGAATACTGTATATTGAAGTCAGGTGAACTAGGGTTGGTATTTTCGAGCTTCTTAATCTCTTTTTCAAAGGCCTCTGCAGCATACTGGGGCCATTTTTTCTTTGCCGCCTTCTCTCTTAACTGGGAAAAATCCTGCTGATCCGAGCCAATGCCCAGCTCTTCCTGAATGGTCTTGAGCTGGTTGCTAAGATAATATTCCCTTTGCTGCTGGTCAATCTCGCTTTTCACCTTCCTCTGGATATCATCCTTGATTTTGAGTATCTCAATCTGGCGGTTAAGCAATTCAAGCAATTTGAGAGCTCTCTCCTTGAGTGATGCAAGACGGAGCAGCTCTACTTTGTCGACAATGTTGTCAATCTCTATACTCGAAGCAATGAAATTGATTAGGAATTCATATCCCTCAAGGTTCTTAATGGCAAATCCTGCCTCCGAAGGGAGGTTGGGGGAGAGTCTTATGATATGGAGAGCACTATCCTTTATGCTATCGGTTATGGCATCCATGTCGCTGTCGTTCTTGTCGGGAACTATATCTTCAAGATATGTCACCTGCGCCATAAGATAGGGTGCTGTGATATTTATCTGATCAATCTTGAATCTGCGTAGACCCTGCACGATGGCAGTTATGGTCTTATCGGGCATCTCGATGATTTTGATGATCTTGCCCAGGGTTCCTATTTCAAAAAGCTCTTCCGGCTGGGGGTCTTCCACTTTTGCATCAATCTGTGTGACTACGCCGATTAAGCGGTTGGATTTATAAGATTCGTTAATCAGACGAATGGATTTCTCCCTGCCGATGGTAACCGGTATGACTGTCTCAGGGAACAGAATAGCATTCCTAAGCGTCAATATTGGCAAAACAGGGGGCATCTCACTATCTTTTAGGTTTTGTATATTATCTATATTCATAACCGGTATAATGTTTACTTCCGGTGCGTTTGCTGAGAAAATATTGTCAAATCTATCTTTCATGTGTCAAAATGTCAGTAATAAAACTCAAATAAACCGTTTTCTCACCATTTCGGGTGGTACCCTTATATTGGTCAATCATTATGCCAAACCGAAAAATAGAAAAAAAACACATTAGTTTTTGAATATTAAAAAATTAACTTTATTTTTGCCTCCCCGATTAAGAAATATGAACCAATTAAATACTAAATTGTTATGACAAAAGCAGACATAGTCAACGAAGTTGCAAAGGCCACAGGTTTGGAAAAGATTGCAGTACAGAAAGTGATCGAGAGCTTTATGGACAGCGTTAAGAATTCAATGGAAAAAGGCGAGAACGTATATCTTCGCGGTTTTGGCAGTTTTATCGTAAAGGAACGTGCTGAAAAAACAGCCCGCAACATTTCAAAAAACACTACTATCGTTATCCCGGCACACAGAATACCTGCATTTAAGCCTGCAAAAGTTTTTGTTGACATGGTGAAAAATGCACAATAATTTAATAAAATCATACTATTATGCCTAGCGGTAAAAAAAGAAAAAGACATAAAATGGCCACGCACAAACGCAAAAAACGTTTGCGCAAAAACAGACACAAGAAGAAATAATTTGCTGCTGATTTTGGCCTGACTATATAATCTGAAGTGGTTTCGCGAGCAATCTGCGGCCCGCTTCAGATTATTGTCTTTTATAAAGGAACTGATTTCGATGGAAAGAGACCTGATAATTGATGTCAAACAGACAGATATTTCCATTGCATTGATGGAAAATCATCGTTTGATGGAACTTCACAAGGAGGCGCACGGAGGTAAAAGTTATAATGTAGGCGATGTCTATCTTGGCAAGGTAAAGAAGCTTCTACCGGCGCTCAATGCGGCATTTGTGGATATAGGTGATGAGAAAGATGCTTTCCTCCACTATCTCGATCTCGGATTCAATTTCAAGGCATTCGATTATTTTACACGCCAGATTAATACCAACAGGCATTTCAAATCCTTCTACTCCAATGTAAGGATTGACGAGATTCTCGAAAAAGAGGGCAAAATTGAGAGATTCCTCTCTCCCGGACAACCAATAATAGTCCAGATCGTAAAAGAGCCCATCTCCACAAAGGGTTCGAGACTTACTGCTGAGATTTCCATTGCAGGACGCAATATGGTGCTTCTACCATTTGCCGACAAAGTCAGCGTATCTCTGAAAATCAAATCCAAAGAGGAAAAACGTCGTCTTGAGCGTCTTGTATATAGTATTCTTCCCCGCAATTATGGAGTCATAATCAGAACTGCTGCAGAGGGCAAGAAAGCCGCCGTTTTGGATGCAGAGCTCAGATCACTCATAAAAAGATGGGAGGATTCGTGGCCTAAGATTGCCAAATCAAAGTCCACTCAACTCCTTTTTACCGAGCATAGCAGAACCACAACCATTCTTCGTGACCTGCTCAATGACACCTTCTCTAACATTTACGTCAATGACGAGGCTGTTTATGAAGAGGTATGCGAATATGTCTCACTCATAGCTCCGGAACAAGAAAAAATAGTAAAAATTTACAAAGGTACGGAGCCTATATTTGACTATTTTGAGGTTACAAGGCAGATTAAGGCTTCATTCGGTAAGATAGTCTCCCTCCGTCAGGGTGCATACCTTATCATTGAGCACACTGAAGCGCTTCACGTAATTGATGTAAATAGCGGTATCCGCACCAAAAACAGGGAGCAGGAAGATAACTCTTATGATGTGAACATCAACGCTGCCGACGAGATTGCACGTCAGATCCGTCTGAGAGATATGGGAGGCATTGTGGTTATCGACTTTATCGATATGGACAACAATGAGCACAAGGCTCTTCTCTATAAGCATATGACTGCGGCTATGGCCTCAGATAGGGCAAAACATACTATCCTCCCGCTTACCAGATTTGGCTTGATGCAGATTACCCGCCAAAGAGTACGTCCCACAAAGGAAATAGAGACAGCAGAGGCGTGTCCTACTTGCAATGGCACAGGTAAGATCGGCCCGACACTGCTGATAGACGAAACTCTTGAAAGAGAACTTGCCTTCTATGTAAAGGAGAAAAAGATCAAAGAATTCATACTCCGCACAAGTCCTATCCTTTCTGCATATCTTACCAAAGGATTGATGAGTATCCGTTACAAATGGTGCAGGAAGTACAATTGCTCTATCAAAGTAGTAGGAGATACCGACTACTCCATCATTAAGACCGGATGGTTTGATCGAAAAGGTGATCCTCTGGACTAAAACTCCTTCATTATATCATCCATCTTGGCGGAAATTCTATCGTTGCAGAGATTTCCAACACTTCCGATATGGGTATGGTTCAGGTTTTTAACGCTGTTATACTCTTTTGAAATGTCGGTGGCAAATGTCTGGTCATTGAGCTCAATTCCGACACTTTTGTAGGCATCCCTGAAAGGAATCCCGGCGAGTACACGTTTATTGACCTCCTCTACAGTGAAGAGATAGTCATACATGGGATCTTCCAGAATTTTCTCATTTACACGCATATTTTCCAGCATATATTGTGTCATACCTATGATGCTGTGAGTGGTTTCAATAGCGGGAAAGAGGATGTCCTTGAGCAATTGGAAATCCCTGTGATAGCCGTGAGGCAAATTGGCGCAGAGGAGGGAAATCTCATTTGGAACACTCTGGAGACAGTTACTCCTGGCTCTTATAAGCTCCCATACATCGGGGTTTTTCTTGTGAGGCATTATGCTCGAACCTGTTGTGAGTTCATCCGGAAATGAGATAAACCCATAGTTGCCGCTCATATATTGAGAGCAATCTGAAGCGAGTTTGTTTAGGGTGGATGCTATGGCAGCCAGTGCGTAGCTGAAGGCTTTTTCGCATTTGCCGCGACTCATCTGTGCGGCAATGGAGTTGAAGTGAAGCGTTTTAAATCCGAGCAAATGGGTGGTTTGTTCCCTGTCCAGAGGGAATGAGGAGCCATATCCGGCTGCAGAGCCCAGAGGATTTTGGTCAATTATCCGGTAGGCGGCAGACAGAATAGTCATATCATCCACAAGAGTTTCCGCATAAGCACCGAGCCACATTCCGAATGATGAGGGCATAGCAATCTGTCCGTGGGTATAGCCCGGAAGCAGCACGTTGGAGAATTGTGTGCTCAGTTTAAGGAGCGTATCAAAAAGGTTACGCACTTCATCTCTGATCTGGAGTGCCTCATCTTTGAAGTAGAGTTTGAGGTCCACCAGCACCTGATCGTTGCGGGAGCGTCCCGAGTGAATTTTCTTACCGATATCGCTAACCCTGCGGGTAAGTATCAATTCTACCTGAGAATGGATATCTTCCACTCCCTCTTCAATGACAAATTTGCCCTCTTCTATCTCAGAGAGGATTTTGTCCAATTCCTGAGTTAGAATGGCCTCTTCCTCTTTTGTGAGCAGCCCTATGGAAGCAAGCATCGCAATATGAGCTTTGGAGCCAATTACGTCATATTTTGCAAGGCGCAGATCGAGGATCTTATCATTTCCTACGGTAAATTCTTCAACAATTTCTGTGGCGGATATGCCTTTATTCCAAAGAGTGCTCATTTCAGATGGGTTATGAAGTTGATGTATTTGTGGATGGCGTGACGGATTTCCTCTTTAAGGATAAATTCGTCCGCTTTGTGTGAACGTGATGATTCTCCTGGTCCCATTTTAATCGCGGGTACTTTTAGCCGCATCCAATCGGAGGTGGTGGGGGAGATGAATGTTTCTATGGAGCATCTTTCGGCGGTACCAAGCAGTGGATGACCGATAGGTGTAGCAGAGGAGCGGTTGGTGAGATTGCGTGC
>JAAYDZ010000017.1 GCA_012728975.1 Bacteroidales bacterium | reverse complement strand
TGGAGTGCAATTCGTAATTCATTTAAAAGGTAATCAAGATGGGAGCACCCAAAAAGACACCAGAAGTTAGTGGCGGTTCTATGGCGGATATCTCCTTCTTGATGTTGATATTCTTCTTGATGGTGAGCACTATGGATAAAGAGGAAGGTATCTCAAGACGTCTTCCCGTTATGCCTCCCCCAGACATGAAGGTAGAGGACCAGAAGGTAAATCGTCGTAATATCATCCAAGTGAAGGTCAATTCTCAAGATAGACTCTACGCAGGAAATGAGATTATGGATATTACCCAACTCAAAGATAAGATCAAGGAGTTTATGACCAATCCCCAAAATGACCCCAATCTTCCCGATAAGGAGATGACGTTCATTGAAGGCTATGGTGATTGCCTCGTATCCAAAGGTGTGATTTCTCTGCAGAATGACCGCGGCACCAGCTACTCTAAGTATATCGAAGTACAGAATGAGCTTATTCGCGCTATCAATGAACTCCGTGATGAATGGTCTATAGCCAACTATGGCAAAAAATACACCAGACTCACAGAGGATCAACAAGCCATCGTTCGCAAAGCGGTTCCGCAGAGTATTTCAGAGGCAGAACCTAAGGATGTAACCAAGAGAAGACGTTAAGGAGGATTTATTATGTCAAAATTTGTAAAAAAAGGTAGTGGAGATACCCCAAGTATTAGTACCGCATCACTTCCCGATATTATATTCATGATTTTGATGTTCTTCATGGTATCCGTTAGTATGCGTCAAACAGATCGTAAGGTTATGGTATCCCTTCCAGGAGCTTCAGAAGTTGCTAAGCTGGAAAGAAAAGACCTTGCATGCTACATTTATATCGGCACACCAACTCTCCAGTATCAGAGTCTCTATGGTACAGAATCGCAGATCCAGCTTAACGATGCTTTTCGCAGCATTGAGGATATCCGTGACTTCATAGCAGCAGAACGCGAATCATTAAGCGAGGCAGAACGTCCGAGCATGACAGTATCTATAAAAGCCGACGAAAATACCCGTATGGGTATTATAACGGACGTAAAGCAAGAGCTTCGTCGTTGTTCAGCTCTCAGAATAATGTATGGTGCGCGTAAAGTCAGCGCTATCAGTTCTTACTAAGAATTATCTATTTTTTAAGCAAAGGGTGGCCAAGTGTCACCCTTTCTTGTATAAAACAAAACGTGATATCAACCAATGAAAAAAATCTTAATTTTCACTTTTATGCTGCTCGTCGCTACATCGTGCTGCGAGAAGAAAGCTAAATATGTATTCTATTTTATAGGAGACGGAATGGGGTTCTCCCACGTAGCTGTCACTGAGGCATTCAAGGCTGTGGAAAAGGGAGAAATAGGGAGCGAACCTCTTACATTCACACAGTTCCCCATACTTGGTATGGCCACTACTTACTCCACTAACCATTTTATAACCTGCTCATCGGCTGCAGGCACAGCTCTTGCCACCGGTACTAAAACATGCAACGGTATGCTTGGCGTTACTCCTGACACTACAAGCCTTACAGCAATCTCATACAAATTCCACGACGCTGGTCGCAAGGTGGGAATTATAAGTTCCGTAACCATAGATCACGCTACTCCCGGATCATTCTACGCTCATAATCCATCAAGGAGCGACTATTATGCAATAGCGAAGGAGTTACCCGAGACTGGATTTGAGTTCTTCGGCGGCGGCGGTTTTGCCACACCGTTCGGTAAAGAGGATTCAGAACGTTCTATATATGAAATTGTAGCCGAAAGGGGCTACACTGTTTCTTACGGTATAGAGGATTATCTCGCCTTGAAAGATAGTACAGACAAAATAATAATGCTCCAAGAAAAGGGAAAGGAGGAGAATATCCTCCCCTATTTGAAAGATGTTGGGAAAAATGATATAACACTTGCTCAAGTGGTTGATGCCGCTGTAAAATTCCTTGATAACGAAAAGGGGTTCTTCATTATGGCTGAAGGTGGCACAATAGATTGGGCTGCTCATTCAAATGACCTTGCCAACACCATTTTCGAAACTCTCGATTTTGATGCTGCAATTGAGGTGGCATATAAGTTTTACCAGTTGCACCCTGATGAAACCCTTATTGTGGTGACAGCAGATCATGAGACCGGTGGAATTGCGCTTGGTAAGACTACAGGTTACAACTTTGATCTTACCATCGTGAAAGAAATTTTCGATAAAATTGAAAATGGAGATAAAAACGCCGATATAGAGACCGGAGAGAGTCCGGATGTCTTCAGCTATATGTCTGAAAAAGAAATTATCTCTTACGTATCAGATAAAGCTAATATAGGCTGGACCACTATGTCACATACCGGTGGTGCCGTACCTGTATTTGCAATCGGAGCCGGAAGTTCACTTTTCAGCGGAAGAATGGACAATACCGATATTCCAAAGAGAATTTGCAAGGCGGCAGGCATTGAATTCTGATTTTATACTTTTGGTAGTTTCTCCTTGATTGTCTAACTTTGTCACTTTGATTATCGATAAAATAATGAAAAGAACTAAAGTTATTAAATTGCTTCAACAGGAACCTGGTGGTGATGTACTTGTTAAAGGCTGGGTCAGGACAAAACGAGGCAACAAAAACGTGACATTCATAGCTCTAAACGACGGGTCTACCATCAACAATATTCAGATTGTCTGTGATACTGCATCTTTTGACGAAACATTACTCAAGCAGATTACAACGGGTGCCTGCATAGCCGTAAAAGGAGAGCTTGTCGCATCGTTGGGAAGTGGACAATCTGTCGAAATCCAGGCACGCGATATTGAGGTGTTAGGCACTGCCGACCCAGATATCTACCCACTTCAGAAAAAGGGGCACAGCATGGAATTCCTTCGTGAGATAGCTCACCTCCGTCCCCGCACAAATACTTTCGGTGCCGTATTTAGAATTCGTCATGCAATGGCATTTGCCATCCACAAATTCTTCAATGACAAAGGGTTTGTCTATCTTCACACCCCAATTATAACAAGTTCCGACTGCGAAGGAGCAGGTGAAATGTTCCACGTTACAACTCTTAATCTGGAAAATGTTCCCAAAAATGAAGATGGAACTGTAAACTTTAATGAAGACTTTTTCGGTCGACAAACCTCACTGACCGTAAGCGGCCAACTTGAAGGCGAGCTTGGCGCAATGGCTTTGGGAGATATTTATACCTTCGGACCTACGTTTCGCGCAGAAAACTCCAATACTCCACGCCACCTGGCCGAGTTCTGGATGATTGAGCCTGAAATGGCATTCTACGAGATAGAAGACAATATGGATCTGGCTGAAGAGTTTATCAAATATCTTGTACAATATGCTCTTGACAATTGCAAGGATGACCTCAACTTCCTCAACAATATGATTGATAAGGAACTCATTTCCCGCCTCGAAAGTGTGGTTAATACAGAGTTTGTAAGACTTTCCTATACTGAAGGTATAGAAATTCTGGAAAAATCAGGGGTGAAGTTTGAATTTCCTGTCTCCTGGGGAATTGACCTCCAGAGCGAACACGAAAGATATCTTGTAGAGAAACACTTCAAGAAACCCGTTATCCTTACCAATTATCCCAAGGAGATCAAAGCTTTTTATATGAAGCTGAATGATGACGGCAAAACAGTTAGAGCAATGGATGTGCTTTTCCCAAAGATAGGCGAAATTATCGGAGGTTCTCAGAGGGAGGAGTCTCTGGAGAAGCTCGAACAAAGAATAGCAGAACTTGATATGGATTACTCCAACCTCTGGTGGTACATTGACACCCGCCGGTTTGGAACTGCACCTCACAGCGGATTTGGGCTCGGATTTGAAAGACTTCTGCTCTTTGTTACAGGAATGGCTAACATCAGAGATGTTATTCCCTTCCCCAGAACGCCAAAGAGCGCTGAATTTTAATAAAACCAGATCACCATTATGCTTATCATCGGTATCGCCGGAGGCACCGGCTCAGGTAAGACCACAGTGGTCAAAAAACTCTCGGAGCGGCTTCACAACAACGTGGTTGTAATCCCTCAGGATTCCTATTATAAAGATCAAAGCCACCTCCCGATGGAAGTACGTCAGGAGCTCAATTTTGACCATCCGGACGCTATCGATTTTAAATTGCTCGTGCAGCAACTCAAGGAACTCAAGGAGGGAAAGATCATTGAACAACCTGTCTATTCCTACATTACCTGCTCCAGATCAACTACTGAAACCGTGAAGGTGAGCCCTGCACCTGTAATCATAGTTGAAGGCATCCTAATCTTCACCTGCAAAGAGCTTAGGGAGCTGATGGACATAATGGTCTATGTTGACGCAGATGATGACGACCGTCTGATACGTGTCATTTCAAGAGATATTATGGAGAGAGGCAAAAGCGTAGAAAAGGTGATGGAACGCTACCAAAAGACAGTCAAGCCGATGCACCTGCAATTTATAGCTCCCAGTAAGCGCTACGCTGATATCATTGTACCGCAAGGGGGTCACAACAAGGTAGCCATTAATATGCTCATCGCAACAATCGGACAGGCACTCGAAAATAACAACTAATGGGTAGTGAGCACAATAAACAGAACACTGGAAAGAGAGTCGGGTTATATCTGACCCTCATTTTTCACCTTGTGGTGCTTATTGTGATGTTACTGGTCTCCATCAATTCAATGGTAGCTCCCGAAGCCTCATTTGTTCTGGATTTCACCAAACAGGAGCAAATTGAACAAGAACAAAAAATAATTGCTTTAAAGGAGGATATAAGCCGCGAATTGGACAACCTTATCGCTATTCCCAGAGGGCAGATTCGTAATATTGCCGTGGATGTAGGATCACAACTCAAGGATGATCGTCATTCCAATCCAGACCGCGTTTATGAAGAGGCACGCGAACTGCAGCGTAAACTGGACGCTTCCAAAGAAGATGCCCTGAAGGAAAAATCAGCTGCAACAATTGACCTAGACCCTAAGCCGGAAAACGAAAAGAGACAAAAGGAGGAAGCTCCTGCCTATAAAGGTCCTTCCATCATCTCCTATCTACTTGAGGGACGCAAGGCGCAACATCTGCCTGTCCCCGCCTACAAAGGTTATGGCTCAGGAGACATTTTCGTTGAGATCGTTGTCAATCAAAGAGGACGAGTAATTGATGCACGTGTTTTGGAGACCATTTCTAGTCTGGATAAATCACTTCATGACTTTGCGATAGATGCTGCAAAACGTTCCCGATTCACAGCCTCTGAAAATTTCGGAGCCCGCCATATCGGCGAAATCCACTACCGCTTCATAGGACAGAACTAATCTTCAAGTGCTCTTTGGACGACATTGTCATTCTTCAGATAAATCGGATAGAAGGCATCATCGTCCATCGGTGTATATCTGCCGATAACAGCTTTAACCTGTGTTATTATTATTTCTCCTGAAGTATTCCAATCAGAGTATGAAGGAATTACACCATTAGCCGTTGTATAATCGATAAATTCTTTCTTTAAATTATGCTCCGCAAAAAAAGCGTAGAGAGCATCCATATCCTTGATTCCTCTCATACGTGCTCGGTGTTTGTCGCTGAATTTGTTGGCAAACTTGACAACCAGACTCTGTCGATTGCACTTTATCAGATAATCGGAGATTCCAACTGTATCAATAGGCACAAAAACATCTGGAATTATACCTCCACCACCATACACCACCCTCCCTCCCGGGGTGACATATTTGAGCGAATCATTAACCTTAATGCTGTCAGCACTCATCATTTCTCCGTGTTCATATCGCTCTAAGATATCCATCTCATATTTATCGGAATAGGGTTTCTGGATACATCTGCCAGTAGGGGTATAAAAACGAGCTACTGTCAAGCGTATACCAGATCCGTCAGAGAAATAAACCGGCTCTTGTACAAGACCCTTTCCAAATGAGCGCAAACCGTAAATCAATGCTCTGTCATTGTCCTGCATCGCACCCGCGAAAATTTCGCTGGAAGAGGCTGAGGCCTCATTGATGAGAACCGCCAGTTCAATATCCTTACAACTACCTTTGCCATCAGCAACAAAATCCTGGCGTGGACGGTTTTTACCCTCCATATAAACGACAAGATCACCCTTTTCAAGAAATTCGTTGGAGAGCATCATTGCCTGATCGAGATATCCACCCGTATTGTCCCTCAAATCGAATATAAGCCGTTTCATTCCCGTTTCACGAAGGGTAAGCGTTGCCTGAAGGAATTCAAAATAACTTGTCTTGGAAAATTTGGCAAGCTTTATATACCCGGTGGTATCATTTATCATAAATGCCACATCCACACTTTTAACAGGAATCATATCCCTGACAATAGTGAATGGTATCAACTTATCTTCACCATTCCTTTTTAGCTCCAATCTGACCTTTGTGCCCCTCGGTCCTCTCATCATTGACACCATCGAATCCTGATGCATTCTGACTCCGGCAACATTCCTGTCATCAATTTTTATAATACGATCACCACTGAGCAGTCCCGCCTTCTCAGAAGGACCGCCGGCAATGACATTGGTGATTATCGCCGTATCGTTAGGAACATTGAACTGAATGCCGATACCATCAAATCCCCCTTGGAGTGCCTCATCAGCCTTTTCCAGATCTACAGGAGGCAGATAGACCGAATGGGGATCGAGCTCCGCCATAACTGCAGGAAGGAGTTTTTCCGTCACAGCCATGTGGTCGATATCGTCAACGTAATCCTTATCCACACTATTAAGTACAAGCATCAATTTAGCCCAGTCATGCTTGGTGGACTCGAGATCTATCACATTCTTTTTAGGAAGTCTTTGAATCAGTAGGACCAACATTAAAACGATAATAACCCAGACCGATATCCTGAGTATTTTCATAGTTCTCTCATTGCTCATGCGAAACTGGATTTACAACTGTTGAACCTCTATACCGGCCCTGCGGAGCAGGTTAATACCATCAGTAATACGGTAATCTTCATGATAGACTACTCTCTTAATACCGGCCTGTATGATGAGTTTGGCACATTCCAAACAGGGAGAGGCAGTCACATAAAGTGTAGAACCTTCACTACTGTTCCCGCTCTTAGCTACCTTGGTTATGGCATTTGCCTCAGCGTGAAGCACATATGGTTTGGTGGCACCGGTTTCATCTTCACATACATTTTCAAACCCTGACGGGGTGCCATTGTATCCATCTGATATTATCATTCTGTCCTTGACAATCAGTGCTCCCACCTGCTTACGCTTACAATAGGAGTTTTTGGCCCAAACCTGTGCCATCTCGAGATAACTTAAATCAAATTTATTTTGTTTTTTATTCTCCATTGCGGTCCTTTATCAATTTCTTTCAGCAGTTGAGCTGCTTCTCTGATAAATGAAGCGCTTAATACTGCGTTTGGGTGTTTTTTCAAATTCTTCAGGCACGATTTCCACGCCGGCCAGTTTACAATAGTTGGGAAGCTCAATATTAGCAATCTGTATGCCTTCCTGAAGTTTTTCCAAAAGTTGTTCTTCTGAAAGTCCCTCTTCGTCTGCTTGATCAAAATCAGGGTAAATAAGGGCGATCAGCAAGGATTTATCTTCAACCACAAGCGATTCCACAACATAAGGCAGGTTATTGAGGATGCTCTCTATCTCCTCGGGATATATATTCTGCCCTGAGGGGCCGAGAATCATGGTTTTGCTACGCCCTTTAAGGAAGAGATATCCATCCGAGTCCATCACTCCCATATCGCCGGTCCTTAACCAGCCATTGGAGAGAACTTCCTCTGTAGCCTCTTTGTTTTTGTAATATCCGAGAAAGACATTGTCACCCCTTACGTAGATTTCTCCAGGAATGTTTTTTGGATCTTTAGAATCAATCTTGATTTCCATTCGTGGAGCAGCTTTTCCGCAAGAGTAAAGTTTAGTCTTGTCCCATGGCGCATATGCGATGATGGGAGCACATTCCGTCATACCATAGCCTACTGTAAAGGGAAAGTTAATTCTTCTGAAGAATGCTTCAGCTTCGCGGTTCAAGGCTGCACCTCCTATTATCACCTCTTTAAACTTGCCTCCAAAAGCCGACACTATACTGTTAAGTATCTTTTTCTGTATCATCTGGTCTATCACGGGAAGATTGAGCAGGAGTTTTATCCTGTTCTTACTGATGATAGGAGCAAGCATCCTCTTGTAAATTTTCTCAATAATCAGTGGAACTGCTATAATGATGTCCGGTTTAATAGTGCCCATAGCATCGAGTATGATATTAGGGCTAGGGAGTTTAGTTAGGAAGTGCGTATGTCCTCCCACAGACATTATAAATAAAAACTCGAACATCATCCCATACATATGTGCGGTGGGCAGCATAGATACAAGATTGGAGGTATTGTTAAGTTGCGGATGAACAGCCTTTGCGAAGAGAAGATTTGAATAAAGAGACCTGTAAGGAAGCATTACTCCCTTAGAAAAGCCCGTGGTACCCGATGTATAATTGATCATCGCAAGTTCGTTGGGAGAATCTTCATAATACTTGACATTGGCCGGAGTGAAGCTATTGGGATATTTCTTACCGAACATCTCATTTAGATGTTCCCTGGCATGAATGTATTTCTCATCTACTGCGTATACAACGCTGATATCAGTCATTAAGAGTATTGCCTCCACTTCGGGCATTTCTGCACTGTTGAGGTTCTCCCAGATTGAGTCTCCTACAATAAGAATTTTTGAGTCTGAGTGGTTGACCAGATTATGTACGTTGGCCGGTTTAAACTCGTGAAGAAGTGGTACAGGTACGGCTCCATAGGTAAGTGCAGCAAGGAAAGCCACTCCCCAGTTAGACTGATTGCGGCCACAAATTGCAATTTTGTCACCTTTTACGATATCGCAACTCTCGAAGAATATATGCAGTTTTGCGATTCTTCGTGCCACATCACGATAATTGAGAGTGAGCCCTTTGTAGTCAGAGAGTGCAGGGCAATCCCAGTTCTTTTTGAAACTCTCTTCGAACAGTTTGTTTACAGATTTTTTCATCTTTATTATTATGAAAAGGCCTGCAACTCGCAAAGGTGCGAGTAAAGACCATTGTTATTTATCAATGTATCATGATCACCACGCTCTACTATTACGCCATGCTGTAGCACGATGATTTCATCTGCGTGGCGAATAGTAGAGAGGCGGTGCGCAATTACCAGTGAGGTACGGTGTTTCATAAGATTTGAGAGTGCACCCTGTACCAATCTCTCGCTTTCAGTATCAAGAGCAGAGGTAGCCTCATCAAGGATGAGGATCGGAGGGTTTTTTAATACAGCCCGGGCAATAGCTATTCTCTGCCTCTGACCTCCGGAGAGTTTGGTTCCCCTATCTCCGATATTTGTTTGATAGCCCTGTTCCGTCTGCAATATAAACTCGTGTGCATTTGCAATTTTCGCTGCATTTTCTATCTGCTCCTTCGAAACGTTATCCATGCCGAAAGATATATTATTGGCTATGGAGTCGTTGAATAGAATAGGCTCTTGGGTAACTATACCCATTTGTGATATTAGATCCGCAATCTTATATCTACGAATATCCACCCCATCGAGTTCAATGGAGCCACCGGTTACATCCCAAAACCTGGGTAACAGGTCTGCCATTGTGGATTTTCCAGCACCGGAAGGACCAACGACCGCCACCATCTTCCCTTTAGGAATAGTAAAGGAAATATGCTTGAGTACCGGTTCATCTGTATAACAGAAGGAGACATTTCTATACTCTATTGATTGCTTAAATGAAGTAAGCGGAAGGGGATCGGAATCCTCTGTAATCTCTGAGGGGGCGTCCAAAATATCGAAAATCCTCTCTCCGGATACAATTCCTTTCTGAACAGCCGCAAAGGAGTTGGCCATCGCTTTTGCAGGCTCCAGCACTTTCCAATAAAAGCCGATATATACTATAAATTGGGGCCATGTCATACCCAGATTGCCGTTGAAATTGAGCCATCCGCCGTAGAAGAGTACCAGTGCAGCTATGGAAATACCGAAAAATTCAGAAGTCGGTGAGGCTAGTTCCTGTCTGTTGGAAACCTGCCTGCTGACCTTGCGGTGGCGCTCGTTATAGCGTTCAAAGCGATTTTCGACATACTTCTGCGCATTGAAAGCTTTGATTATTCTCGATCCGGAGATAGCCTCCTCATACTGACTGAGAATCTGGCCCATCAGCGACTGTGTCTCCACCGAACCTCTGCGAAGTTTGCGAGTTATGCGGGTAACTATCAGGGCAGATATCGGCAAAGCTATAAGCGAAACAGCGGTCAATCGCGGAGACATATAAAAGAGCATTGCAAGAAATCCAACCACGAGCAGCGGTTCTCTAAACATCACGTGAAAACTACTGGCAACGCTATTTTGCACTTCATTGACATCATTGGAGATGCTAGAGAGAATATCCCCTTTTTTTCTGTTGTTAAAATATCCTATATCGAGAGAAGCAATCTTGCTATAAAGATCCCTCCGAATATTCTTCATAAGATTGGTCTTCATACTTACCAGAATCCTCTGAGAAAGATATCTACACACATCGGAGAAGAAACAGGCAACAATCAACGAAAGCGACACAAACAGCAAAGCCTTGATCACTCCACCTGAAGCAGCTATTGAGGCGAGAAAATATGAAAAGAGATCGTTAACATACTGGATAGTAAATGAGAACTCGGGCCTGCTCATTGCTTGTGGAATCGTATCGGATTCGAATAACACAGTCAGGAAGGGACCGAGGAGAGCATAGTTTGCAATACCGAATATTACGGAGAAGATCGATAAGGCCAAGTAACCGGGCCAGTATCTTCCCCAGGGCTTTGCATATGCCAGTATTCTCTTGAATGTATCCATCTGCAATAGACACCAAAATAGTGTTATCTTACAAAGGTAAGAAAAAAAAGTTAGGAGTTCCGAGTTCTGCGTGTCAAGTAAGTTATTTGATTGTTTTCACAAACAATCACAAATCGAAAATCACCAGACTACCTATACTCCATATATTCACTCTCAACACTCAGAACTATGCAATATAAAACAAAAGAGTTCGGCATAATTTGCCGAACTCTTTTACTTCATATTTTATTAGATTTATTCCTCTGTCTCTTCCGGAACTACACGAATAAGTTCAACTTTGAATTTCAAAGTCTCATTAGGGCCGATATTTGCACCAGCTCCACGCTCTCCATATGCAAGATCTGCGGGGATCCAGAGAGTGATTTCACCACCTTCATCTATAAGCTGAAGGCCTTCTGTCCAACCCTGGATAACATTCTGAAGATTGAAAGTCGCAGTATTACCTCTTTCGTATGAAGAGTCGAATACAGTACCGTCAATGAGGGTACCTTCATAATTGCACTCAACAGTGCTCTCTGCTGTAGGAAATACTCCGTTGCCCTCTCTCTCAATCTTGTACTGTAGACCTGATTCTGTGGTTACCACACCTTCATTTTTGGCATTATTCTCAAGGAATTCCTTGCCCTTTGCGAGGGTTTCTTCTCCTATGAGCGTCATACGATCCTCCATAAATTTGTTAATTACTGCGGAGAATTCACTACCAATGCGGTTTGCCTCCTGTGGATCAATCTTACCCATTGCAAATATATCCTTCATGCCGGCCACAATTTCATTAAAATTAAGTGAGCCGAAGTCATTCATGGAAATTACCATACCGAAGTTCTGACCGAGCGCGAAACTCGCTGAGTCAACCTGAGCCTTGGAAATTCCTGCAGGTTGGCCTTCATCGGAAGTCTTGGTGGAGCAAGAGATCATCATCACTGCTCCAAGCACGCATATAGCGCAAAATTTGATAGCTTTCATACTATTTTAATATTTATAATTATTGATTAGTGATTGTTCATGATTATTAATTTGCAAAGATATTGAAAATTTCAAAACTAGTAACTTTTATTCCACTTTCCGGATAACAAAAATTTTACAATACGAAAAATATTGTTTAATTTAGTAAAATCATAAGGAAAGACCTTTGTATATGAAAATAACCTCGGAAGAACTGCACAAAAAACTGAAAGAATTTTTCGGTTTCAATTCGTTCAAAGGAGAACAAGAAGAGATAATCAAACATCTGATAGCGGGTAATGACGCTTTCGTGCTGATGCCTACGGGTGGCGGCAAGTCTCTCTGTTACCAGCTCCCGGCTTTGTGCCTGGAGGGTACCGCTATTGTTATTTCTCCGCTTATCGCACTAATGAAAAACCAGGTTGATGCTATACGAGGTTTTATCCACAACCAGGAAGGAGTGGCTCATTTTCTCAATTCTTCTCTCAATAAGACTCAGGTCGCCGAGGTAAAGGATGATCTTTTAAAAGGAATCACCAAACTGCTCTATGTGGCCCCAGAGTCTCTCACCAAAGAGGAGAATATACAGTTCCTAAAACAACTCAAGATATCATTTTACGCCGTAGACGAGGCTCACTGTATCTCCGAATGGGGACATGACTTCCGCCCCGAATACCGCAAAATTCATGATATAGTGCAGGAAATAGGCGAAGCTCCACTCATCGCACTTACTGCAACTGCCACCCCTAAAGTGCAATCCGATATCCAGAAGAATCTCTGTATGACGGAAGCACGCGTATTCAAGTCTTCATTTAACCGCCCCAATCTCTATTACGAAATACGTGACAAAGCCAATCCTAAAAAGGATATCGTTAAGTTTATCAAGGAGAATGCCGGTAAAAGCGGTATTATCTATTGCCTTAGTCGCAAGCGTGTGGAAGAGATAGCGGAGTTTCTAAATGTCAATGGCATAAAGGCTCTTCCTTATCACGCCGGAATGGATTCCACTACTCGCAGTCACAATCAGGATATGTACCTGATGGAAGAGGTGGATGTAATAGTAGCTACCATAGCATTCGGCATGGGCATAGATAAGCCTGATGTGCGATTTGTCATCCACTACGACATTCCTAAGAGTCTTGAGGGTTACTACCAAGAGACTGGACGCGCAGGTAGGGATGACCAAGAAGGCCAATGTATAGCATTCTATAGTTACAAGGATATTCTTCGCCTTAAAAAGTTTATGCAGGGCAAACCCATTTCGGAGCAGGAAATTGGCAATCAACTACTGATGGAGACAGTTGCTTATGCTGAATCCAACCAATGCAGGCGCAAAATTTTGCTTAATTACTTTGGTGAAACTTATCTCCAGGATAACTGCGGCAATTGCGATAACTGTCTCCACCCCAAGAAACATTTCGATGGTCAGGAGCAGATGCTTACTGTTATTGAACTTATCCTTTCTCTCCAAGAGTGTTTTGTAGAAGAACACTTGGCCAATATTCTTGCGGGAGAGACCAACTCCAAAATCAATTCATATAAGCATAATAAGCATGAGCTTTTCGGTATTGGTAAGGAAAAGGGAGGGCGCTTCTGGGCAGCTATTATCCGTCAGGGAGTGGTAATGCAGTTGCTGGACAAAGACATTGAGCGTTATGGTCTGATAAGCGTCACAGATAAAGGCAAAGCTTTCTATGAGTCTCCCTATCAGCTGATGCTCACCGAAGCAAGAACATTCTCAGAGTATGATGATGACGATGATGACGAGTTCGGAGGTATTGGCGGACCTAGGACCGCCGCTTCCGGAGGAGGTGATCCCGAACTTCTTGCCATTCTCAAGGATGTACGCAGAAGTGTATCAAAAAAGCTCAATCTTCCCCCCTGGATTATCTTCACAGACCCTTCACTCGATGATATTTCCATCCAGTATCCCATTACAATAGATGAACTCAAGAATTGCCAGGGAGTGGGCGAAGGGAAAGCTCGTAAATATGGCAAACCCTTCCTTGAGGTTATCGCCAAGTATGTAGAGGAAAATGAGATCGAACGTCCTGATGACTTTGTCGTACGCACGGTAGTCAACCGTTCTGCCAACAAGGTATATATCATAAAGTGTATTGACAGACGTCTGCCTTTCGAAGATATAGCGCGTGCTAGAGATATGGATATGGAAGAGCTTATGGATGAAATTGAATCGATTGTGAACTCAGGCACCAGACTCAATATCGATTATTATATTCGCCAGACCATTGACGAGGACAAAACAGATGATATCTACACCTATTTCAGAGAGGAGGCAGCATCAGATTCTGTAAATGACGCTCTAAAGGAGCTTGGTCCCGCTTATACGGAAGAAGAGGTCAGACTCGTAAGAATCAAGTTTGTTTCCGAACTGGGCAATTGATTTCCAATTTCCAGCCATTTTATCTCGTTGTCCCGGCCCCAGTATGTGAGCTGACGCTTGGCGTAATGACGGGAGTTGCGTTTCACCAGCCTCACAGCCTCTTTCAGAGAGCTATTTCCATCCAGGTAGTCAAATATTTCCTTGTATCCTACTGTCTTCAGGGCCGGCATATCACGGTATTGCACCAAAGAACGAACTTCGTCTACCAATCCCGCCTCCATCATCATATCGACTCTGCGATCTATACGATCGTATAATACTTCGCGAGGGCGTGTCAAGCCTATCTTGACAATTTCAAAGTTCCGTTTTCTTACGCGACCGGTCTTGAAAGAGGAGAATTTGCGCCCTGTGCCAATGGTGACCTCCAGTGCTCTGATTACACGCTGTCCGTTGCTGATATCTATCGAGTTATAAGACTCGGAGTCGAGCTTTTTTAACTCCATCTGAAGAGACTCCAGCCCCTCTGCAGCCAGACGCACAGTCAAAGACTTGCGAAGCTCCTGATCCACCTTTGGAAAAGCATCCAGACCTTTGCAAAAAGCATCTATGTAAAGTCCCGAACCACCCGTCATCACGAGCGTTTCATGGCTGCGGAAGAGCTCCTCGACCAATGCCAAAGCCTCAATTTCATATTTTCCGGCGGTATAATACTGTTCTACAGAGTGTGAATGGATGAAATAGTGCTTTACCCGGGAGAGTTGTTCCGGAGAAGGGACAGCAGTACCTATACTCATCTGACGAAATATTTGGCGAGAATCACAACTGATTACCGGTGAGCCAAAATAGTGTGCCAGCTCTATACTGTAATCCGTCTTCCCCACTGCCGTGGGGCCGAGCAATATGACTACTCGTCGCATATGGGAAGATCTTCGGTATCCAACACCTCTTCTAGCTTCTCTTCGATATCCTCCTTGTACACCACTATATCTTCATAATGAGATGAAAACTGATCTGGATTGTGCCCCTTACCCTCTGAGTTGTGAGGATATGAACGCATTGGAACAAACTTCACTTCATCAATAAACTCCAAGCGGATATATCTATCGTCAGCGATGTCGTAAATATAGTTGAGAACGGGCTCACCCTTTTTTATGGTATCTTCAAATGTTACGCAGTCCATAGTGCCGTCCCCAGTATCAAACATACCATATTCACTGCAAAGATAACCATCGGCATCACATCCCTCAAACATTACAATCTGATCTGGAGCGAACTCCAAATCTGCCAGGATAAAACTGTTGAAAGCAAAAAGCGTCATATTGGACTTTACCTCATATATCCTGTAAAAAACTTTACTCTGTGGGAGAGTAGCCCTGTATCTGTAAATAATCATTTCCTATCTCAATTAGTATTGCAAATTTACTAAAAAAGCTATATTTTTACAATTCGGAATGAATTCATCATCAAAAGTTGATACTGACTGCTACCTAAGCATCGCGGCACCCTCAAAGGGCATCTATAAGGAGAAAGGGAGCAAATTTCTCGCTTTTGCATATCCCGTAGAACAAGAGGAACAGGCACAAGAGATTATCGCAGTTCTAAAGAAAGAATATTTCGATGCCAGACACCATTGTTATGCTTATCGTATCGGACATACCGGAGATCAATGGCGCATGAACGATGACGGAGAACCCTCTTCAACTGCCGGCAGGCCAATACATGGACAACTGCTTTCCAATGAATTGAGTGACATATTGGTGGTTGTGGTCAGATATTTCGGAGGCATCAAACTCGGCGTTCCAGGTCTTATAAGATCTTATAAGAACGCAACAGCTGACGCAATTGCCAACGCTGAAATTGTAGAGAAAATTGCCGGGGAGTTTTTCACCATAACTTTTGACTATCTTCAGATGAATGATGTAATGAAAGTGCTCAAAGAGATGGATATCACTCCCATTTCACAAAATTTCGACCTGACTTGCACAGTGGATGTAAAAGTACGTCTGACTCAGATCGAACAGTTTCAAGAATCACTGAAAAACACACAAATATGCCGAAAAACTTAATTTCAATTCACGATTTTTCAAAAAAAGAGATTCTCCACATCGTGGAAATCGCAGCCGATTTTGAAAAGAATAAATCGCAGAATATTCTCAACGACAAAGTGGTCGCCTGCATTTTTTTCGAGCCCTCCACCAGAACTCGTCTCAGCTTTGAAACCGCGGCAAACCGTCTTGGTGCACGCGTCATAGGCTTTGCTGATGCAGCCAATACCAGCATTGCCAAAGGAGAATCCCTCAAAGACACCATCAAGATGGTATCCAATTATGTTGACATTATCGTGATAAGGCATCCGCTTGAAGGAGCCGCCAGATATGCCTCTGAAGTCACTCCAGTACCTGTAATCAACGCAGGGGACGGCGCCAACCAGCACCCCACTCAAACTCTGCTCGACATCTATAGCATCAATAAGACTCAGGGGCGCCTTGATAATCTCACCATAAATATGGTAGGCGACCTCAAATATGGACGCACAGTTCATTCACTGCTACAAGCGATGTCCTTTTTCTCCCCCAACTTTGTATTCACCTCTCCAGACGAGCTCAGGATGCCACTTGAATACAAAAGATTTCTTGAAGGTAAAGGAATACCCTACACTGAAACCAGGCAACTATCAGAGCACCTCGATAGCTCGGATATTATCTATATGACTAGAGTGCAACAGGAAAGGTTCAACGACCCCATTGAATACGAGAATGTCAAAAACGTCTACAGGCTTGAGGCAGGGATGCTCTCAAATGTGCGCGACAATCTCAAAATTCTCCATCCGCTTCCCCGAGTCAACGAGATTGCCGCCGATGTGGATGACACTCCGTATGCATACTATTTTAAACAGGCCGAAAACGGAATGTACGTAAGAATGGCCATCATAGCATATTTATTGGGATACAGATAAACAGAAAATTATGGAACAGAAAGATAAACATTTGAAAGTTACAGCCATTAAAAATGGCACTGTACTTGACCATATACCTGCCGAAAGCCTCTTTAAGGTAATCAACATACTAAACCTATCCAAGCGTCCCAACCAGATTACAATAGGTAGCAACCTGGATAGCCGCAGTATGGGCAAAAAGGGCATCATCAAGATTTCCGAATACTTTTTTGAAGATGAAGAAATAGGCGAAATTGCCCTGGTAGCACCCAATGCCACCATCAACATTATTCGCAACTACGAAGTGGTGGAAAAGAGGATAATCTCAATTCCAGAAAGCTTCGTCGGCATTTTCAGATGCATGAATCCGATGTGCGTAACTAACCATCAGGACATTCCGACAAAGTTCACCACCATACGGGAAAGGAATGAAGTATTACTTCTCTGCCATTATTGCGAGAAAACCACCGACACCCGGAATTTGAAAATCGTAAGCAAAAAGTGATTTATTGCGAAATTATTATATCTTTGTAGGATAAACAACAAATAAAATATAATTAAAAATATGAAAAAAGTTTACAATTTCAACGCAGGCCCTTGCGTATTGCCTAAGCAGGCTATCGATGCCGCAATCGCCGCATTGCAAGATTTCAAGGGTACAGGTATTCCTGTTATTTCAGTTTCACACCGCTCAAAAGAGTGGGAATCTGTTATGAACGAGTGCCGTGCACTCTGGAAAGAACTCCTCAATATTCCTGACAACTATGAAGTTCTCTTCCTCGGTGGAGGTGCATCTCTACAGTTCCTCTATGTTGCTATGAACCTCCTTGAGAACAAAGCAGGTTATCTAGAGACAGGTGTATGGGCAAAGAAGGCTTTCCAAGAGGCCAAAAAAATAGGCAATGCTGTTTGTGTTGCATCATCGGCTGATAAGACATATAGCTACATTCCTAAGGATTACGAGATCCCTACTGACCTCGATTATTTCCATATCACCACCAACAACACCATCTATGGAACAGAGATCAGACATGATATTGACTGCCCTGTAAACCTGGTGGCAGATATGTCTTCTGATATCATGAGCCGTCCCGTTGACGTTTCTAAGTATGCCATCATTTATGGTGGTGCACAGAAAAACGTAGGTCCTGCAGGTGTTGCATTCGTAATCGTGCGCAAAGACGTTCTTGGCAAGGTAACAAGATACTTACCTACTATGCTTGACTACAATACCCACATTGATAAGGAGTCAATGTTCAACACACCTCCCGTATTCCCTATTTTCGTAATGACAGAAACTCTCAAGTGGGTAAAGGATCTTGGAGGTCTTAAGGTAATGGAAAAGATGAACATCGAGAAAGCAAAGCTTCTCTACGACGAAATAGACCGCAACTCCCTCTTCGTAGGTACTGCAGAGAAACAAGACCGTTCTATCATGAACGTATGCTTTGTAATGGCTAAAGGTTATGAGTCACTTCAGGACGAGTTTATGGCCTTTGCCAAAGAGAGAGGAATGGTTGGCATCAAGGGTCACCGCTCAGTGGGTGGTTTCCGCGCATCTATCTATAACGCCTGCCCGAAAGAGGCAGTTCAGGCACTTGTTAAATGCATGCAGGAATTTGAAAAAATCCATAAAAAATAAAATAATAACTATGAAAATGAAAGTACTGGTAGCTACAGAAAAACCCTTTGCAAAAGCCGCTGTTGATGGCATTCGCAATATTGTTGAAGAGGCAGGACATAAACTGGTACTCCTCGAAAAATACACCTCCCCTGACCAGTTTATCGAAGCTGTAGCAGATGCAGACGCACTCATCGTACGCTCGGATAAAGTAACAGCCGATGTTGTTGCGGCAGCAAACAAACTGAAGATCGTAGTACGCGCAGGAGCCGGATATGACAACCTTGACCTTGCAGCTTTAACTGAAAAGGGCATCGTTGCAATGAACACTCCCGGACAAAACTCCAACGCAGTAGCCGAACTTGTGTTTGGTATGCTTATTTACCTACAGCGTGCAGGCTTTTCCGGTCAGTCAGGCACTGAGCTTAAGGGCAAGAAACTTGGATTGCACGCTTTCGGTAACATTGGAAAAATCGTTGCCAAGATTGCAAAAGGTTTCGGAATGGAAGTTTATGCATTCTCTCCTTCTTTGGCTCGAAACCCCAAATTGGGAGATGAACATGGTGTTACAGCCGTTACTTCACCCGAAGAGCTTTATGATAAGAGTGACATCGTGTCACTGCATATGCCTGCTAACGACCAAACAAAATGCAGCATCAATTACGCTTTGATGAGTCGCTTACCTGAAAACGCAACCATTATCAATACTGCACGTAAAGAGGTTATGAATGAAGCCGACCTTGTACGCATTATGGAAGAGCGTCCTAAATTCAAGTACGGAACCGACATTGCTCCCGGCAATCATGACGAAATGGTTGAAAAGTTTGGCGCCCGTTACTTGACATCAGCAAAAAAATGCGGTGCTCAAACTCAAGAGGCTAACATTAACGCCGGTCTTGCAGCCGCAAACCAAATTTGTAAATTCTTCGCCACAGGCGACAGAACATTCCAACTCAATAAATAAAACTAACTAGATAATATGGTAAAAGTAAAACCTTTTGCAGCTATCCGCCCTCCTAAAGCGATTGTCAAAGAAGTGGCAGCGCGCCCTTATGACGTGCTCAATTCAGTTGAGGCGAAAGCCGAAGCGGGAGAAAAGTCACTCCTTCACATCACTAAACCGGAAATTGATTTTGACCCTATCATAGACGAACACTCACAACCCGCATATGACAAGGCTGTTGAAAACTTCAAACTCTGGATGGAGAGAGGATGGCTTGTACAGGATACCAAGGAGAACTATTATGTATATGCCCAGACTATGGATGGCCGTACCCAGTATGGTCTTGTGGTCTGCGCCAATGTAGAAGATTATCTAACCGGAAAGATTAAGAAGCACGAACTTACTCGCAAGGACAAGGAAGAGGACCGAATGATACATGTTCGCATCCAGAATGCTAATGTAGAGCCCGTATTCTTCACCTATCCCGACAATGAGGAGATCAACGCCATAGTCAGTCGTTACGCTGCCGGTGAGCCCGAGTATGATTTTGTTGCCGACGATGGTTTTGGACACCATTTATGGATAATCAGTGACGAAAAAGATATCGCACGTATTACTGATATTTTTGCAGGTATCCCCGCATTTTATGTAGCTGATGGTCACCACAGAACAGCAGCAGCAGCTCTTGTCGGAGAGGAACAACGCCGCAAAAATCCCAATCATACCGGCGATGAGGAGTACAACTACTTTATGGCAGTAGTATTCCCCGAAAGTCACCTAAAGATTATCGATTACAATAGAGTTGTCAAGGACCTCAACGGCATGACTCCAAAAGAGTTTATTGAAGCTCTCAAAGAGGATTTCATTATCGAAAGCAAGGGTTCTGCAGAGCCTTACAAGCCATCAAAACTTCACAACTTCTCGATGTATCTTGAAGGTGTATGGTATTCGCTGACGGCAAAACCCGGCACTTACGATGACAACGACCCTATCGGTGTACTTGATGTTACAGTTTGCTCCAATCTAATTTTTGACAAGCTTCTCGACATAAAGGATCTCCGCACATCAACCAGAATTGATTTTGTGGGTGGTATACGTGGTCTTGGCGAGTTGAAAAAGAGAGTAGATTCAAGAGAAATGGCTGCAGCTTTCGCGCTTTATCCAGTTTCAATGAGACAACTGATTAACATAGCTGACACAGGCAATATCATGCCTCCCAAGACCACCTGGTTCGAGCCCAAGCTCCGCAGTGGTCTTACAATCCACAAATTAGAAAGGTAAAGTAAAAAAACCTCAGCAAATGAAGCTGAGGTTTTTTTGTTGCGGGTCGCGCGTTACGTGTTGCGAGGTGCGGGGCGTGGGTTTTATTTCTTTTCCCAAGGCCTTTCACCTGGAACATAGGGCACATACTTGATCGTAATTTGCAAATCAACTTCGCTCTTGTTGATAAAATCAACTATTGCGTTATGCATATTGACCATATGGGTATACTCGATCTCATTGATACCCATCGCCAGTCTCCACTCCCTGTCACAATTCTCGATGAATGAGAATGTTCCCTCCAGCACAGGCAGCATTGTCTCCTTGTTGAGTACTAGCGAGAATGAATCTTCAGAAATGTCAGCAAAAGGAAGTTTGATATCAAACGACTTCTCTTCCAGCGAGAAGCTGAATCCCATACCATCAAGCACCTTCTGAAGATCTGCTACTGCGCTTGCGGGAATATGGAGATAGAGTTCCCCATCAACTATCACATAATGGAATGGTGATGAACTTGCGAAATCCGAAATGATCTTGAGACCTTCATCATCAACAGTCGTCATGAATGAACCGTCAAGTTGAGCATTGAAACTGCAGTCATCACCAAATGTGATGTCTCCACAACATATGTTGGAAGCTATTGTTCCTACAATGTTGTCAATTATGGTTGAAATAATGGAGAGGGTCAATGACTGTCCTCCAAGCATAAATGTGGAACTTCCTGCAGAAGTAGTGAGCTTAATAGTGATGTCCGGTAAATAGACCGTGTTCCAACTGATAGCTTTTGTGCCGGAGAAAAGGCCACCTGCTTTTTTTGCGCCGATCATCCAGCGGCCATTAAGGGGGGACTGAATATTGGTTCTAATGGAAAGTTCGGGGACTTTGCCTTTGTAGAGAGACCCCGTAGCCTCCACCGTGAGATACCCTTCTGATCCGCTGGCGGTAAAATTAGTGCGGCCACCATCTTCAATAATGTCAGTCACCTTGAGTGAAAACTGGGGATAACCGACAATAATGTTATTGAGTTGAAGTGTGTAGGAGCCGCTTTTTGAATCAACAACCACTGATGGATCATCATAATCGGAAATCGGAGATTTTGAGTCACCATTGTGGATTACAGATTCTACTTTGTAGATGCCGTCAATCTCACCAAGGTCGTCACACCCGGTAAAAGCAAATGTCATAAGGCATACTGCCGCCAATAATAGTGTACGTTTCATAAATGGTTTTTTTTGGTTTGATCATTTAAGATACAAAAAATATTCCAAATATGAGGATGCGGCTCAATATTCCTTAGTAATCGATATAGAGAATTCCTTTCAAATGGTCAGTCTCATGCTGAAAAATAACTGCCGTATATCCTGATACTGTATCCGTAAGAGGCTCAAAGGTGAGTTCGTCATTGTATGAAATAACAACGGATGTGGAGCGAAGGACAGTATCACGGTAATCAGGTACAGAAAGGCAGCCCTCCCACCCATATTTCTTTTCAGGAGAGTAGGAAGTTATCACGGCGTTTGGATAAAACTCGAAGGGTTCCCCCTCTTTGTCAAATCTCTGCACAGCTATAAGTTGTCTGCTGATGCCTACCTGAGGCGCAGCAATGCCCACCCCAGGATTTTCAGGGTCATTTACCGTACTGAGCATCCTATATCTCAAGACCTTGTAAACATCGGAGGTAATATCTTTTGCAGTCAAAGGAGCGGCAACTTTACGGAGCAACTCTGTCTCTGAGGGGCTATCGGTGGTATAAAGAGGCATTATTGCTGCAGAGGTGTCGCTGCCTATAAGTTCTTTTTCCGCTTTAGTAAAGGTCGTACCATCACCGCAAGAAAATAGTGCGGAAGCAATGGCCGCTCCAACACAAATGATATTTTTTGACAATCTCATTGCCTAAAAATATTACCAGGCAAGCGCACCTGCACCAAGTATGGCCGCATCAGACTCTTTGAGACCGGAACGAAGAACCTTAACCTTACCGCCTTTCCAGATGCCGAGAAGATTAGCCTCCATAGCCTCTACAATGGGCTTCATAATGAGATCGCCAGCCTCTGCTAACCCTCCGAATAGGATAATTGCTTCCGGTCTGCTGAATGCCACAAAATCTGAAAATGATTCACCTAGTTTTTGACCGGTGAATTCGAATACTTTTTTCGCAATTGCATCACCTGAAATAGCGGCATCATAGACATCTTTGGATGTTATTACCTCAAAAGAACGGAGTGTAGAAGGCTCATCACTCATATCAAGCCATTCACGCGCTGTGCGCGCAACTCCTATTGCCGAAGCATAGGTCTCGAGACAACCCACTTTACCGCAATTGCACTGACGACCGTTGTGCCTTACAGCACAGGTATGGCCCAATTCACCGGCAAAACCGTCGTGACCGTAGACCATCTGCCCGTTAACAACAATTCCGCTGCCCACACCGGTACCAAGAGTGATTTCGATAAAATTAGTCATACCCTTTGCATTGCCATAATGCATTTCTCCGATAGCGGCCGCATTTGCGTCATTGGTAACTGTTACCGGTTTTCCGGTTTTTTTGGCAATATAATCCCGAAGAGGTACAACTCCTTTCCCCCAAGG
>JAAYDZ010000001.1 GCA_012728975.1 Bacteroidales bacterium | reverse complement strand
GGCCACTCTCAACTCAAAACTCGAAACTCGGAACTAATACTTACTCCTCGTTGTCATCTGAACCCTGGGCATCTACAAAGTCTTCGTCACTTGCCGGGAATCCGTCATCACCCGAATCGTCGTCATCGTCATCGTTATCGTCCTTAAAAAGACCATTCTGCACGTCTTCATAATCATCAACCTTCACTTTAATCTTAACAAGGTAGATGGCATCAGGAATCTCTACAGAAACAGCATGAAAAAAGGTACCGTCAGGTTTGACTACCTTGAAGATATCACCCATATAATCTGCATATCCATGAGGATATTTCTCCTTGAAGGCTTCCGCGAGTTCGGGAGACATATTTTCATAACTAATTACAGCTCTTTTTTTGTTAGTGCCTATCATAAAGTGATTCGAATAATATACTTGTGCAATAATAGGAGATTTTTTTAAAATACAAGTGTAAATCACATTATTTCTTGAAAAAAAATGATTTTTGTCTCTGTTTTTTTCTAATGTTACGCTCTACGAAGAGCGACTTGCCTGTTTTGGGGTCAATTCCGGTGTAAAACATTACCGAAGAACGTGTCATAGGAGTCGGAGTGAAATCCTGAACCTGTTCCATATAAAGATTCTTCAAGTGGGGATTGCGTGATAGACTTTCCATATCCTCCATCCTGCACCCGGGATGACCTGAGATAAAATATGGCACTAGCTGATATTTAAGCCCCTTACGGTGGCAAATCTCATCAAACTCTTGCCTCAACCTTTCGAAAATGTTAAAAGAGGGCTTGCCCATTACCTGGAGAACATGGTCGCATGTATGTTCCGGAGCTACCTTTAAACGTCCGGAGGTATGTTTCGTAACCAATTGTTCCAGATAGGGTTTTGAAGTGGGGTCCAAAAAGCCTTCTTTGTCAAGGAAGAGGTCATATCTGATACCGCTACCGATATAGGCATTTTTGATACCTGGAACTTTAAGCACTTTTTCGTATAACGAGAGTAATTCTTTATGCGAAGTCTCCAAATTCTTACAGCGCGACGGGAAGAGGCAGGAATCTCTTTGACACCTGGCACAAAGCGAACGATCACGCCCCTTCATCCGGTACATATTGGCTGTGGGACCACCCAGATCGGTGATATTCCCTTTAAAATCGGGCATTGCAACAAGGTTCCCAATCTCAGTGAGTATTGATTCAGGAGTCCTGGACTGTATAAATCTGCCCTGATGTGCTGATATAGTACAAAAATTACACCCCCCGAAGCAACCTCGGTGCGTAGTCACCGAATGTTTGATCATCTCATAGGCGGGAATGTGTTTACCACGATACCTGGGATGCGGTTTTCTAGTAAAGGCCAGTGCATAGATTTCATCCATCTCCTGTTCCGTTGCCGGTGGATAAGGGGGATTTATGCATACAAAACGCTCACCGCACTTTTCCACCAGTATTTGTGGCTCCAGACGGTTAGCATGATTCTCAACCGTGTTGAAATTGGCAGCGAACTCCAGTTTATCACTCTTGCAACGTTCAAATGAAGCGAGAGTAATGTGTTCGGTAAATGGCTTACTATCGGAAAGATACCCCACCTGAGGTATGGATTGCAATGCTTGAAGAGGTGCTCCGGTGGCAAGAGTATCCGCTATAGCACAGATGGGCCTCTCCCCCATTCCATAGACCAAAAGGTCAGCTCCGCTTTCTACCAAAATAGAGGGTTTTAGTGCATCCTGCCAGTAATCATAGTGTGTCACTCGGCGCAGAGAAGCCTCAATGCCTCCTATAACCACCGGTACCTGTGGAAAAAGTTCCTTGATAATTTGAGTATATATAGTCACTGCATAATCTGGTCTGAACGAAGCTTTACCTCCAGGTGTATAGGCATCATTACTGCGCAGACGTTTTGCAGCAGTATAGTGGTTGACCATCGAGTCCATTGCACCGGAGGTGACACCAAAAAAGAGTTTCGGCTTCCCCATTTTTCTGAAATCCCGCAGATCATCCCTCCAATTGGGCTGCGGAACTACCGCCACACGATAACCAGCTTTTTCCAACACCCTCGCTATAACGGCAGTGCCGAAAGCTGGGTGGTCGATAAACGCATCTCCCGTGAAAAGGATGATATCTGGCACATCCCATCCAAGGGCATCAATTTCTTTTTTGGTAGTTGGGATCATCACATCCTCTCAGGTAATGAAATACCGAGGATAGCCATCGCTCTAACGAGAACCTGTGCTATGATGGATATCAGATAGAGGCGCTGGGCACGTATATCCGCATCCTCTTCCCTCAAAATTGAGGTATCGTGATAGTACTGGTTGAACTCCTTTGCCAGATCATAGGCATAGTTGGCGATAACTGCCGGGGAATGTGCATCTCCGCCCTCTTTTACCTTATCCGGATAGGTGCTTAGCAACTGGATGATGACCTCTTCCTTTGGAAGCAATAGTGCCCCTGTCGTCGAAGATTCCATATTCTGCTCCGAAGCTTTCCTGAGTATGGATTTTATACGAGCATGGGTGTACTGGATAAAAGGACCGGTATTTCCGTTGAAATCAATCGACTCTTTAGGGTCAAAGACCATTGTCTTTTTAGGATCCACCTTTATGATAAAATATTTTAACGCCCCAAGACTGATCATCTTGAAAAGGGCATCCTGCTCTTCATCGGTCATGTCTTCAATTTTGCCAAGTTCAAGAGAGGTCTCCTTTGCCGTATTATACATCTGCTCAATGAGGTCGTCAGCATCCACAACAGTTCCTTCACGTGATTTCATCTTCCCTTCGGGTAATTCCACCATACCGTAAGAGAGATGATAAATGGAATCAGACCACTCGAATCCTAATTTTTTAAGGATGAGTTTAAGTACCTGGAAATGGTAATTCTGTTCGTTGCCAACCACATAAATGTGCTCATCAAAGTTATATTCATCATATCTCTGGTGAGCCGTACCGATATCCTGCGTCATATAGACCGAAGTACCGTCACTTCTAAGGAGAATTTTCTTATCAAGTCCATCTTCGGTAAGATCACACCATACAGAACCATCTTCTTGCTTTTCGAAGATACCTCTTTCTAATCCTTCAAGGACAAGTAATTTGCCCAAAAGATAGGTCTGCGACTCGTAATAGGTCTTGTCGAATTCTATACCTAGATTGTGATAGGTAACATCAAAACCATCATAAACCCATCCATTCATAGTTTCCCAGAGTTTAACCACCTCTTTGTCACCATGCTCCCATTTTAAGAGCATATCCTGCGCCTCTTTGAGCAATTTAGCCTTTTTTTCAGCTTCATCCTTTTCTACACCTTCACGCTCCATTATCTCTTTTACCTCAGCACTGAGCATATCGTTGAACTTCACATAGTAGTCGCCCACTAGGTGATCACCTTTACGACCGGTAGAGGCGGGAGTTTCACCGTTACCCTCTTTGAGCCATGCGAGCATCGATTTGCATATGTGAATACCCCTGTCATTGACAAGGTTGACCTTTACAATATCATGCCCGTTGGCAGCCAGCAGCTGCGAAACTGACCATCCGAGAAGATTGTTACGAATGTGACCCAGATGAAGCGGTTTGTTGGTGTTGGGTGAAGAAAATTCTACCATCACTGTTTTTCCTGTAGGTGGCAACTGGCCGTAATCTTCATTTTCACCAATAAACTTAAGTACCTTCGCCCAGAAAGAGGGAGCAAGCTTGATATTGAGGAAACCCTTAATGACATTGAACGAATCAACCTCAGGATAGTTTTGCTCCAAATATGCTCCAATCTCTTGTGCTGTGGCTTCAGGTGCCTTTTTACTCATCTTGAGCAAAGAAAAAACTACGAGGGTATAGTCACCTTCAAACTCTTTCCTTGTTGCCTGTACCTGGATCTCTGTTTTTGGGAGCTCCACGCCATATAGTGACTTGATTCCCCCTTTTATCGCTTCTTGTAAAAAATCTGTCGGATTCATTTGGTTTTGATTGATTGCTTTACTTTCTTTTTCTTATCCTTTTTATTTGCTGCAAAATAGATCTTCATCTCCTTTTTGGCTTTTGGAGCCAGCATAAACAGAGTGAACATAGTCGGAAATGCCATCAGAGCGTAAGCCGTATCAATCAGACTGACCGCCGCCTTCAGCGGAATCATTGCCGACACAATCAACATAAGAAGGAAAAATATGTTGTAGTATTTTGAATATTGTGCACCGAAAAGAAAGCCCGTACATTTTTGCCCATAATAAGAGTAGGAGAACATCGTGCTAAATGCAAACATCAACACCATTACAAATAACAGATAACCGCCCACTACGGGAATAGAGGCATTGAAGGCATTTATAGCAAACTTGAGGCCCTCCATCGAACTCATTCCCGATCCGGCAGGCATAATCGAAGGATCGATTCTTGCTCCAATAAGAACTGCAATAGCTGTAAGGGTGCAGACTAACCCGGAATCAATTGAGGGTCCGATCATTGCTACAAGGCCTTCACGCACGGGTTCGTTATTTTTTGAGGCACCGTGCATCATGGATGCAGTACCGACTCCGGCCTCATTCACTAAAGCCGCACGGCGCACGCCGGTAAGGGCTATCATTATTATCGAACCTATACCTCCACCAAGAGCACCTCTTGGTGTAAAGGCTCCGGTTATTATATCCTTGAAAATCCCTGGCACATAACCGATGTGTCTGATCATTACATAGAGCACAAGAATAAAATAGAGCCCTACCATCAGAGGAACCAATTTGGTAGAAACCTTTGAAATCCTCTTGATGCCACCTATGATAACACCGGCAACAATCACTGTGATGATTACTCCGATAACGAATCTCAACAAAAGAGTGTTCTGCTCCGGAGCAAAAAAGAGCGAGGTAACTGACTCAGTGAGTTGATTGGATTGCATTATGCAGAGCGTGCCTATCAGACCAAATATCGAGAAGAATACTGCGAGTGGCTTCCATTTGGGTCCCAGGCCAGTTGTAATCATATACATTGTACCACCCTGCGTTTCTCCGGCAGAGTCCTTACCTTTAAACATAACGGAGAGGGTGCCTTCGAAAAATTTGGTAGCCATTCCCGCAATGGAGCTTATCCACATCCAGAATATTGCTCCGGCGCCTCCAACAGAGATAGCGATAGCCACCCCCGCGATATTGCCCATACCGACAGTCGCAGCGATAGCACTGGAGAGCGCCTCAAAGGAACTTATCTGTCCGTCTGCCTTTTCATCCTTGACTCTAAGAGCCTGGATAGCCCGACCATACCTACGTAGAGGTGTAAATCTCGAATAAAATAGAAAGAAGAATCCGCCACCAATCAGGAGGAAAAATAGCGGATATCCACAAATAAAATCACTAACGACAGTTATGCCGTTGCCAAGCGCATTCCAGAAATTACTCATCTCTCTGACGGAATGCTAGTTGAGTCCTCTGTTTTTCAATAACGGCTCTATCCTGGGCTCTCTGCCACGGAAATTGACATAAAGCGTCATTGCCTCGTCAACACCGGGACGCTCCAGAATCTCCTTACGGAATTTGAGCGCAACTTCGGGATTGAATATATCTCCGGTCTCTACAAACGCCTCGTATGCATCGCAATCGAGCACCTCGGCCCAAATATAGCTGTAATAACCGGCCGTATAGCCACCACCAAATGTATGGTTGAAATAGGGGGAACGATATCTTGAAGGTATCTGAGGAAGAAGTCCTCTCTCACCAAGAACCTTATTCTCGAAAGGTATCGGCTCTAAATCCTCCGGAATACTCTTAAGTACGTGGAAGTCCATATCGAGAAACGATGCTGCCAGATATTCCACAGTTGCGAAGCCCTGTCCATACTTACCTGCCTTGTCGAGCTTTTCAATAAGTTCTGCTGGGATTACTTCACCAGTCTCATAGTGCTTGGCATACTCCTTAAGCATCTCAGGCTCAAATACCCAGTGCTCCATTATCTGTGACGGAAGCTCCACAAAGTCTCGTGTCATACGACCAAGCCCCTTGTATCTTACATCACAAAGAAGTGATGCCAGAGCATGTCCAAACTCATGGAAGAAGGTGTTGGTCTCATCAGTGCTCAAAAGAGCCGGCTTATCGCCTGAAGGACGAGTGAAGTTGCCCACTATGGTCACAAGAGGAAGCACCCTCTGGCCATCTTTATAGTATTGTGAGCGGAATCCGCCGCACCATGCACCACCACGTTTCTCGCCAGGACGGGAGAACATGTCCATAAATAAAATACCCAAAGTGGTGCCGTCAGCCTCCTTGCACTCGAATGCCACAGCCTCCGGATGAGGAAGAGGCACATTGTCAAGCTGCTCGAAAGTAATTCCGAAAAGCTTGTTAGCAACAAAGAAAATACCTTCACGTACATTTTCCAGTTTGAAATAGGGACGCAACTCCTCGTCGGAGATATTGTATTTACTCTGCATAGATTTTTCGAAATAGTATCTCCAGTCAGCTGCTACGACCTCAGTAATACCATCTTTGGCGGCCAAAGCCTCTATGTCTGCTAGCTCAGCTTTAGCCACTCCAAGTGCAGGAGTCCACAACTGGTTGAGAAGGGAATAAACAGCATCAGCATTCTTTGCCATCCTGTCTTCCAGAACATAAGCTGCATAATCCTCATATCCGAGGAGTTGCGCTTTCTGCAAACGGAGGGTAATCAGATTTTTAATCACCTGATTGTTGTCATAATCGTTGCCGTTGTTGCAGCGATTGAGATATGCATCGAGCATTTGGATTCTCAACTCACGATTATCGGCAGACTGTAGGAAGGGCATTACACTGGGGTTATCGAGACCAAAGAGCCAGCCTTCCTTGTTTACTTGCTGTGCACGTGTGGCAGCAGTAGCGATCTGAGCCTCTGAAAGGCCTGCAAGATTCTCTTCGTTTTCGACCAGAAGTGTCCACTCGGTCTCTTTGAGGAGATTCTGTCCGAAAGCGAGCTGGTTGGCTGCCAGTTCAGTATTGATTTTCTTTAACTCCTCTTTTTTATCTGCGGGGAGTTCAGCACCATTGCGGGCAAAGCCCTTGTATGTTTCTGTCAGAAGACGCATCTGATCTGCTTCAAGACCGAGATTGTCTCTGTTGTCATATACTTCTTTTATCCTTGCAAAGAGCGCTTCGTTAAGACTGATCTCATTGGAATGGGCACTTGTCAGGGGGGAAAGTTCCCTTGCGATAGTCTTGATCTCATCGTTGGATTTGACACCTGATGCACTACCAAACACAGCAGAAACTCTGCTAAGCAGTTCACCGGCATTACTGTATGCCACTATTGTATTTTCAAAGGTTGCGGGTTCGGGATTAGATGTAATTGCATCAATCTCAGCGGAGTGTACCTCCATTGCCTTAATGTATGCGGGTAAATAGTGTTCTGGGCGTACCTGCTCAAAGGGAGGTATCTCAAATGGAGTGTCCCAATCGCTTAGAAGTGGGTTAGTCTCTGTACAGGCAGTCATCATAAGTACTGCTAAAATAGGTAAAAAAAGTTTTTTCATGGTTATTATATTTTATATCTTTTTTCAAGGGGTTAAAGTTATCCGAGGTAGCTCTTGAGAAGTTTGCTTCGTGCACTGTGACGCAGTCTCCTGATAGCTTTTTCTTTTATCTGACGTACTCGCTCACGAGTAAGTCCGAAGTGTTCACCGATCTCTTCCAAAGTCATCTCCTGGCATCCGATACCGAAGAAATATTTTACAATATCTCGTTCTCTCTCGGTAAGTGTGGAGAGGGCTCGTTCAATCTCTTTGTTGAGCGATTCGTTTACAAGGCCACGATCGGCACTGGGAGAATCGTTGTTAACAAGCACATCAAGCAAGCTGTTGTCTTCACCGTCAACAAACGGAGCGTCCACAGAGACATGGCGACCGGATACCCTAAGAGTATCTGCAATTTTCTCTCTAGGAATGTCAAGAATTTCAGAGAGTTCATCAGGGGAAGGCATACGCTCATGCTCCTGCTCAAATTTGGAGAGCGCTTTGTTAATTTTATTAAGTGAACCAACCTGGTTGAGTGGCAGTCGTACTATTCTGGACTGTTCAGCAAGTGCCTGAAGGATGGACTGTCTTATCCACCATACCGCATAAGAAATAAATTTGAAACCACGGGTCTCATCAAACTTTTCCGCCGCTTTTATCAAGCCGAGGTTGCCCTCATTAATGAGGTCGGGAAGGCTGATGCCCTGATTCTGATACTGTTTGGCTACTGAAACCACAAACCTAAGATTGGCTTTAGTAAGCTTTTCTAGGGCTTCGGGGTCGCCTTTTCTAATCCTTTGCGCGAGTTCCACCTCCTCATCTACTGTAATAAGCTCTTCCCTGCCTATCTCCTGCAAGTATTTGTCGAGCGAGGCGCTTTCGCGGTTGGTTATTGATTTGGTAATCTTGAGTTGTCTCATTCAGAAAATATATAAAGGTTTTAGTAATAATGGTTTTACGCAAAAAAACACACATGCGGAGAAACAATTCCCGCACGTGTATATTGTACGAATATATCTGAGAAAAGTTACAAAAAAAATGTAACTTTTACAAAGAAACTATTAATTCTATCTGTTTTCCACCTCTTTTGATGGTAATTACAGCCTGTTCTCCAGGACGTAGACGATTCATTTGTTCCTGTACTGCAGCCCCGTTTCTAACTCTGTTGAGATTTATTTCCGTAATTATGTCGCCGACTTTGATGCCTCCCTTGTCAGCAGCACTGTTTGGCTGAACCTCCGCCACATAGACTCCTTCCATACTCTCGAGATTAAACTGACGTGCCATGCTGTCTGTAATGTCAGTCATGGAAATGCCAAGTAATGCACGTCTTACTTCACCATATCTGATGAAATCTTCGGTTATCTTTTTCACGATATTTACAGGTACTGCAAATGCATAGCCTGCATAAGATCCGGTAAGGGAGACAATGGAGGTATTTATGCCCACAAGTTCACCCAGCGTATTAATCAATGCTCCACCGCTATTGCCCGGGTTTACGGCAGCATCGGTCTGAATGAATGACTCTACACGGTACTGGCCATCGTAGTTGGGGAGCGAACGTCCCTTGGCACTTACAATGCCGGCAGTAATTGTAGAGCGCAAATCGTACGGACTACCTATAGCAAGCACCCATTCACCGAGTCTAAGATGATCTGAATCGCCAAGAGCAATCGCGGGAAGAGAGTCTTCCTCAATCTTGAGTAGGGCTATATCCGTTGCGGGATCGGTGCCCACAAGCTTCGCGGGATAGGATTTGTTGTTTTCTAGTGTTACCTCAATCTGATCTGCACCCGCGATTACATGGTTGTTGGTTACGATGTAACCATCCTCGCGGATGATAACTCCGGATCCCATACCCACTTGATCTTTAGGTGTGGCAAAACCGAAAATAAGATCCATTATGGAAGAGGGACCTTTTGCTGCCCTTTTGACAACTTTGACATAAACAACAGTATGGACTGCCGTTTCGGCAGCATCTGAAAAATCCCCCATTTCTGTTTTGATGACTGTCCGATGTGTGGCACCAGGAGCTGCCGAGACAATGGATGATCGTTCCAAATCACCCCCTGCAATAACTTCAGAGAGCTTTGTTTCGACCACCTTATCAGCAACAAGCCAAGAAATTGTTAGAGAAAGCAGTAGCGTGATCAGCAAAAAAAGGGTATTTCGTTTCATAAGTTCTAATATATTCTAATTATATTGTAAAATAAACCAAAATATATGCCAAAAAATTATTACATTTGTGGGTCATAAACAAGATTTGGCAATACGAAAATAAGAAATAAAAATATAAAATTACGGAATATGAGATTTTCAGTATCAAGTTCAGAACTCTTGCACGGTCTGGTATCTGTATCAAGGGTAATCGCAAACAAACCTGCTTCCAGCATCCTGGAAAATTTTCTTTTTGATCTTAAAGGCAATGCCCTTACCGTCACAGCATCTGATGGAGAGACTACTCTTAAGACGGTCATAGGCATCGACAATGTACAACAGGAGGGAGCATTTGCGGTCCCCGCAAGACGACTGACCGACTATCTAAAAGAGTTCCCTGATCAGCCGCTTACATTCTATGGTCACGACAATACCATGGAGATTACCTGGATCAACGGTGAGTCCAAGATACCCTGCTTCAATGCAGATGACTATCCCCAACTCCCCGCTCTGGGCGAGACCCACGACACTCTGGAGATCCCCGCAGAAACTCTCCTTAACGGTATCAACAATACAATATACGCCACTGCGGAGGAAGAATTGCGCCCTGTGATGAATGGTATCTTTTTTGATCTTGGTCCTGAAAGCTCCGCTATGGTAGCATCGGACGCACACAAACTCATCTGTTTTGAGTTCAATGATGCGAAAGTGACACAACAGTGCTCATTCATCCTTCATAAAAAACCTGCAGCAATTCTCAGAAGCATCCTGCCAAGGACAGAGGAAAATATTTCCGTTATATTTGACTCAAAGAACGCCTATTTCAATTTCGGCACCAATATGCTGGTATGCCGCCTGATTGAGGGCAAATACCCCCAGTATCGAAGCGTAATTCCCCATAATGACAATAAGCTCATTATCGGCAGGACCGACTTCCTGAACTCTGTAAGACGCATTGCTGTGTGCTCTGCTCAGGCTTCCAATCAGATTAAGCTCAAACTTTCACTCAACGAAGTTGTCGTTTCTGCACAAGACCTGAGTTTTTCCACTTCAGCTTATGAGCGTCTCTCCTGCCATTATGAAGGCGATGAAATGGAAATCGGATTCAAGGCACAATTCCTGATTGAAATCCTGACCAATCTCCCCTACACCAACGTGTGTGTGGAGCTTGCAGACCCCTGTAAAGCGGTACTCATTGTATCGGCCGACGAGACCGATCCTGATGAAACCCTCCGCGCACTGCTGATGCCCGTGATGATCAACGTCTAGGACTATGGTACTGGATCTTGAGAGGCCCATCATAGTATTCGACATCGAGAGCACCGGACTTAGCGTTGCTGAGGACAGAATTGTAGAAATCAGCGTTATCAAGGTTCACCCCGATGGTTCCCGCGAGCATAAGACTCGCAGAGTCAACCCCGAGATGCATATCCCGGAAGAATCTCGAATGATTCACGGTATCAGTGATGAAGATGTCAAGGATTGCCCCACATTCAGGCAAATAGCAAAGTCTCTGGCAGAATGGATGAGCGGTTGCGATATCGCCGGTTTTAACTCTCTCAAATTTGATATTCCTTTGCTTGCCGAGGAGTTTCTCAGGGCAGATGTAGAGTTCGATTTCAGGCAGTGCCAAATGATTGACGTGCAAAACATTTTCCACAAAATGGAGCCAAGGAATCTTGTGGCCGCATATCGTTTCTACTGTAACAAAGAACTCGATAAGGCACATTCCGCTGAAGGCGACAGCCTTGCCACCCTCGAAGTACTCGAGGCCCAGATTCAACGGTATCCCGAACTCAAAAACGATGTGAAGTTTCTCGCCTCTTTTTCCGAAAGGGCCAATATAGTAGATTTTGCAGGCAGAATCGCACGCAATTCCTCTGATGAACCGATATTCAATTTCGGCAAACATAAAGGAAAAAGAGTGATTGACGTATTCAATAGCGAACCCAGTTATTATGACTGGATGATGAAAGGAGAATTTACACGTGACACAAAGCAGGTGATTACCGACATCTGGATGAAACATAAGGAGGGTGAGCTTAAGAATCTCTTCAACGCAAGATGAATCTGATAGTCATTCCTTACGATTGCGACAATTATTACTTTCGCCCTGACACCACTATGGTGCATGAGGCGAGAGATTTTTATTGTCCTGATGAGATTTCAGTACTGGAAGCTGCTCCATGCCTCTGCATAAAGATATGTAAATCAGGCAAGGCGATCTCTAAGAGATTTGCAAGGCGTTATTTTGATGCTATTGGTTTCGGAGTCACTCTCTACGCAGGCAATATCCTGGCTCAGGGAGAGCTCTTTTCCCTGACAAGGAGCACATCATTTGATGCAACTACTGTCATTCCAATTCCCTTATCACCTGCAGAGCAATTGCAGGAACTCTGTCCGGATATCACTCCGGAGCACATCGGCAAATGGATGGAAAAAATATCTCACAACAATCTGTTACGCATAGGAGATATGCTGATATTTGAACTTGCGCCAAGGAGTATTGTGGATAAGAGCCTGCCCTATACTCTGAAGTGGAGAGGTCAGGAACTCTTCAGTTTCAATATCTGCTGAGCAGCGGACTCACCTGCAAGGGCGCCGGTAGAGAAAGCCACCTGCAGATTGTATCCTCCGGTATCCCCATCAATATCGATTATTTCTCCGGCAAAATAGAGATTAGATTGTTTTCTGGAGGCCATCGTCTTAGCAATGATTTCTTTCTGAGGGATGCCTCCTGCTGTAACCACTGCACGTTCATATCCTGTATAGGATTTTATCTCAAATCTCCACTCCTTAAGCTTATCCGGAAGATTTGAGACGTTGAGGTCTTTGTGATAGTGCTGGAATGGAGATACAAGGGCTGCAGGTATCAGTCCGCGAAGCAGAGCACGAAATCTGTTACGTCCCACATTGTCAGCAGTTGCGCCCATCTGCTTCAAATCCCTGGAGATGCGGGCCCGCAATTTTTCTAACGAAAGGGCCGGCTTGAGATCAAGTACAAGTTCCACCCTCTGTCCTTTTATCAGCGCCTGGACCGCCCGTCTGCTGAGACGAAAACCGAGTGCTCCCTCAATACCGTTCGAGGTAAAGGTAAGTTCACCATCCTCCATTTTGATCAGATCCATGTCGATAAAGAGAGAAAGCCCAACGTTTCTCAACTCTATTCCCACCAGATCAGCGTCATATGCTCTTGGCATCAGAGCAGTCAGTGAGGGAAATGTCTCCGTTACAGAGTGTTCTAAACTCCTGGCAAAATCATATCCATCTCCGGTAGAACCGGTGCCCGGATAAGAGAGTCCTCCCGTAGCAATAATCAGTACAGGAGCAGAATATCTCACTACCTCTATACGTTTTCCGCGCAAAGAATCACTCTTTCCACAAACACAATGGAAAAGGGCGTGACTGTGGGAAACATTCAGTACCTGTGAGGAGTATCTTATGTCGACTCCCAATTCTTGCATCAGTGCTACAAGCACTTTGGGAACGTCTGATGCACGCATGGAGAGAGGAAAAACCCTGTCACCCTGCTCCACTGAAGTGGGCAGACCTATTGAGTTGAAAAATTCTATTGTCGCGGTATTGCTAAAATTGAAAAATGCCGGCTTCAGGAAATTGGCAGAGGGATGGATGTGAGTTGAAAATTCCGACCAGGATTTTGTATTGGTCAGATTGCACCTCCCCTTTCCGGTTATGAGAATTTTTTTGCCGCAAATCTCATTTTTCTCCAGAAGAGTAACTTTACAGCCTCTTTCAGCCGCCTTGATTGCGGCCATCATACCGGCAGCCCCTCCTCCTATCACTATTATATCACTCATCATATCACCTCCCTCCCCACTATGTTTTTTCTGTTACTGAAATACTTCCATAAGATCCCGTATCATGGTCTGCATATCACCATCTATGCTTTTGTCATAACTGCGGGAATTACATAGAATAGCTGCGCTCATTCCGGCATTTGTACCACCCACCCAAATAGTTGCAGTTCCGGCAATATTGCCTCCATGCCAGTGTGCGCCGGGATAATATCCGGCAAGACGTCTCCAGCCGAGGCCGTACCTCCTGAGGTTAGTACCTGGATCAGCATTAGGATCAATTTCAGAATTGTACATCAGGTCAAGTGTCTCCGGTTTGAGAATATCGGGGACATCATCCTTGCCATCAATATGTGCCAGTACCGTCATCATCTGGTTGGTGGATGCTATAAGCCCGCCACAGGCTGCTATAACCTCCATAGGGTTACCATAACCATTCGTGCCGTCCTGGGAATAATAGACACACTCGTTGGGCTTACGCTCATTCAGACCGCCTCCCACATGAATATCGGTAACACCCATAGGCTTGAGAACATCTTCCTTTAGGAATCTTTCGTAGGGCTTGCCACTCACAACCTCTATGATGCGTCCAAGAAATGAGAATCCAACATTGGAATACTCATAGTTTGTACCGGGAGTAAATTTTAGTGTCTGATTGTCAAGCACCCATTGAAGCAGTTCGTCCAGAGTCTTGCCATTCCTCACACTGTTAAACATAGGATCAATTTCGTCCCTTGTCCATCCTGCCGAATGTTGGAGAAGATGACGCACGGTAATCATGCTCTCTTGGCCTTTTATCTTGAATTCATTTTTGAGAATACCATTTTCACCAAAAACCAGATCATCAAGTCCAAGCAATCCCCTCTCATAAAGCACCATTATACAAAGAGTAGTGAACTGCTTGGAAATACTGGCCAGACGAAAAAGATGGTCAGGAGTAGTTTTAGTCCTGGACTCCGTTACTGCAAAACCATAACCGGTAGAATAGACAACCGTTTCGTGTCTCATCACAGAGAAAGAGACTCCGGGCACGGCGTGTTTATTCATAAATTGATAGAATCTGGCATCTACCGAAGCATTACCGGTCTTGACATACACGACATAATCTCTCTTTACTTTCCCCGACTCGGATACCACCTGCAAATCCACAATATTTGTAAAGTCATTAATAGTTTCACCACTCACCTGCTTCTGACCTTTTATCAACACCTCTGCACCATCGGAGACATAATATGTTGCCTTTAGCGCTGAAAGATTGGTGCCTTCCGGTACAGTCACTGCAAGATAGCCCAGGCAAGGCATAGAATGCGCTGAAACGGACATTGAGGGGTTATCTCCCATCGCAAAAGAGACCGAAGTAAGGTTTGCATTATCCGAAAGCACCGGGGTCGGATCAATCCGTTCACCGCAGGAGACCAGTGCAAATGCTGAAACCAGCAATAGAAGAAAGTATTTTCTGAATGAAATCATTATGATTTTGATTTGAGGTTAAACTTGGATAAAAAATCAGCCATTTATAACGCCACTACCGAGCATTTCGCCGTCAGATGCATACCAAACTGCAAATTGGCCCGGTGTAATGCCCCTCTGTGGCTTGTCAAAAAGAATATACAGAGCTTCCCTACGGCATATAAGGCGTCCTTTCTGCAGAGGCTGACGGTACCTGATGCGGATGTCACACTCGAGCTCTTTACTACTCTCCAAGGCAAGATCAGGTCTTATCCAGTGGACTTCTGCCGGAAGAATTTTCAGCGCACGCCGGTAAAGTCCGGGATGCGACTCCCCTTCTCCCACATATATCGTATTGGTAGTAATATCAATGGAAATGATAAATAGCGGTTCTTTATGACCGCCGATGTTAAGACCTTTGCGTTGTCCTATAGTATAATAATAGGCTCCTTGGTGGCTTCCGATGACCTTTCCCTGTGAAGGGGTGTAGCAGAGCGGACTGGCCATCTCTTCAAGGGATTCCTTAACTGGAATAGAATCATAGTGCTCTCTGAATATCTCCACCACATCGCCCTCTTTGGGCTCAAGTTTCTGCTGTAGAAAAAGTGGTAAATCCACCTTTCCAACAAAGCAGATGCCCTGCGAGTCTTTTTTCTCAGCACTCGGAAGTTGCGCCTCCCTGGCCAGCTCTCTTACCTCGCTTTTGAGCAGATAACCTATGGGAAAAAGAGTCCTACTGAGCTGCTGCTGGTCAAGCTGACAGAGAAAATAACTCTGATCCTTACCGGGATCTCTGCCCCTGAGAATACGGTAAATTATATTACCGGAAGCATCTTTAAATTCTTCTTTACGACAATAATGGCCTGTAGCCACAAAATCAGCCCCGAGGTCAAGTGCCTCTTTTAGAAAGGCATCAAACTTGACCTCACGATTGCAAAGCACATCCGGATTGGGAGTGCGCCCCTTTTCATATTCACTAAACATATAATCTACCACACGTTTGCGATAGATGTCGCTCAAATCAACAAAATAAAAGGGTATATCGAGTTTTTTAGCAACCATTTCGGCTATAAACCGATCTTCTTCCCATTCGCAATCACCATGAAGGGTTCCCGTGGTATCGTGCCAATTCTGCATAAATAATGCAAACACATCGTATCCGGCACGCTTCAGAAGGAGTGCCGCAACACTTGAATCCACACCTCCGGAGAGGCCTACTGCTATCTTATGAGATTTGTCCGGTACCAATGAAAGTCAAAAAAGATTGTTAATTCCAAAAAAATCACTATTTTTGTAGTTGGGTAAGTCATATACGACCAGCTCCCATTGAACTCCCCCAGGGTCGGAAGGCAGCAAGGGTAGATGGTTGTAGCGGTGCGATATATCAAGCTTACCCTTTTTTTATGCCAAATTATC
>JAAYDZ010000016.1 GCA_012728975.1 Bacteroidales bacterium | reverse complement strand
CCGCATTGGTCATTAGATCTGCAAACTCCGTCTCAAGTTTACAGTCAGACAAAAGTGGCATGAATAAAAGAAAAAGTGAATACAATAAAGTTTAACAAAATGTGTCAACTTTTTTTAGGACGAGACATAGTTTACCCGAAACTATTTTTTTTCTTAAAAAAAATCTTCATACATTTGCGTCGTAATTGAGGCTAAAGGGAATCCGGTGCAAATCCGGAACTATACCCGTAGCTGTGAGTTCCCTAATTCCTAAGCTATCTTTGCCACTGTCCTTTGTGGATGGGAAGGCGGCTCGAAGGAGGAACAAGTCAGAAGACCTGCCTTGATTATTTGTTGGATTGGAAATCCCGGGTTTGGATTTCATGATTTGTTTTTAAATGCAATACTCTTTCAGGGCATTTTTCAAAGCTGTAGCACTTTTTGTGGTGGCATTATCTCTGCTGCCGGCAACTCTGTTTGCCCAAAACAAAAAGCGGGACACAGTGGTAGTGCGTCAACTGGAGGAGTCGCGCATCACATCCGTCGCCAAGCCCTCACCCACTCTTCAGAGTGCGCCGGTACAGGTAGTGGATCGCTCAACCATCGAACGTTTAGGAGTACAGGAGCTGCATGAAGCAGTCAAAAATCTCGCAGGCGTCAATATTCGTGACTACGGCGGAATCGGCGGCATCAAAACTGTCTCCATCAGAAGTCTCGGAGCTCAGCATACTGCGGTCTCTTACGATGGTATTGCGGTATCCGACATACAGAGCGGCCAGGTGGACATCGGAAGGTTTTCTCTGGACAATGTGGATATGATCACACTCTCCATCGGCCAGAGCGATGAGATATTCAAATCTGCAAGAATGTTTGCCTCTGCAGGAACACTCAACATCACGTCTGCTAAACCAGTTTTCTATGAGTGCGGCACTAATGTCATTGCACGCATGAAAGCCGGTTCTTTCGGTACATACAACCCTTCCCTTTTATTGGAGCAAAGAATCGGGAGCAGGTGGGCACTCGGAGCGAATGCCGATTGGGTAACCTCCAAGGGCGATTACCCCTTCATCATCGATAACGGCCAGGAGCTGGAGCATCTGTTTAGAAAAAACAGCGATGTCAATACCATCAGGGCGGAGATCAATCTCTGGGGTTCCATTGGTGCCTCCGGCAAATTCTCCCTAAAAGCAAGCGGTCTTTCGGGTGAAAGGGGACTCCCGGGTTCAGTAGTTCTTTATAATCAGGATGCATTTGAGCGTCTCTGGGACAAAAACGGTTTCGTGCAGGCTTCCTATAATACCGCCCTCGGCGAAAAATGGGACCTGAAGAGTGTGCTCAAATACAACTATGCCTGGAGCAAATATTACGATGAAAGTCAGCGATATCCCTTAGGGTTTGTAGAAGACCTTTATACTCAGCAGGAGTATTATAGCTCGATAGCTACCCGTTTTAAGCCTGCAGAAGGAGTGGAATTGACATTTGCCCAGGACCTGTTCTACAATACTCTGGATGCATCAATTCCGGAATGCCCATTTCCCGAAAGGATAAATTCCCTTACAACTCTTGCGGGGAAATATCAGGGGACATCTCTAACCGTTGTGGCATCACTTACCAATACATATATTACCGAAAAGGTGCAAAAAGGTGATCCCGCACCCGACAGAAACAATCTCTCTCCTGCTCTGAGCATATCCTGGAAGCCCTTCAAGGCTACAAATCTCCGAATCAGAGCCTCATATAAAATGGGATACCGTGCACCTACTTTCAATGACCTCTACTATTTGAGAGTGGGCAACACCAAGCTTAGACCGGAACGTGCAGATCAGTACAATCTCGGATTAACATGGAGCGGCACTCTCGGCAAAGAGGGGGCAGGATGGCTCTCCGCCACTCTGGATGGCTATTACAATAGCGTAAAAGACAAAATTGTGGCCAGACCCACCCTCTTTATATGGAAAATGATGAACATAGGCAAAGTGCAGATAGCCGGAGCTGATTTGAGCCTCACTTCCAGAGTTCGGTTTGGCAGCGATCACAGCCTGACACTCTCAACCAATGCTTCATATCAGTATGCGGTGGATATTTCGGACCCCGAGAGCAAAACCTGGCGTCACCAGATTCCCTACACTCCCCGCATTTCGGGAGCAGCCAATCTCGCCTGGAGCAACCCCTGGGTAAATCTCAGCTACATTATTTCCTTTGTCGGGGACAAATATTCTCTGCCTCTCAATGTGGAGCGCAACTTCATAAAAGGCTATGCCGAACATACCGTCTCAGCATACAGGGATTTTAACCTGCGCAGAGTCTCCTTCCTACTCCAGGGAGAAATAATTAACTTTACCAATAAAATGTACGATATTATACAATATTATCCGATGCCGGGACGCAATTTCAGACTTACATTGAAAATTAAAATATGAATCAAATAACGATAGAAAATGAAAAGAACACTTCTCAGACTCGCAATTATGGCAGGAGCACTCTTGATTATGTCATCCTCCTCCTGCCTTGACCCTAACAATGGTAAAGAACCGGAAATTCCTCTGACTACCATTGGCACTTACGTCCTCAACAGCGGCAACTTTGGTTCTAACGATGCCAATCTTATCGCTTATAATCCTTATACTAAGGAGCTCAACTACAACATCTTCGAACGCAGCAATAATGGCAGAAAACTAGGCGACACCGCCCAGGATATGATTGCTTTTGGAAGCAAAATTTATATTGCCGTTTACAATTCAGGGGTCATTTTCGTAACTGACCTTGATGGAAAAGTAATAAAAGAGATCAAAACTAAAGCACAGGGTTCGTCAGCCAATCTTTCTCCCCGCTTCTTCACTACCTGGGAGGATTGTGTCTATGTGACCTTCTACGAGGGTTATGCCGGAAAGATTGACACCACATCCCTAACGGTATCCGCACTTGCAAAAGTTGGAGATAACCCCGAGCAGATCAAAATTGCAGGTGAGAAACTCTATGTTGCCAATTCAGGTGGCATGAACTACCCCAACTACGGCAAGACTCTCTCTGTTCTCAATCCCGTTACTATGGATGTGATGAGCGAAGTTGAGGTATCGGACAATCCGGTCTATCTGGAGTCTGACTCAAAGGGCCACCTCTATGTGGTATCCATGGGCAACTACAACGATGTTCCCTCCTGTCTGCAGATTGTCAACCCAAATAACGATTCTGTTCAGAAACTTGAGCTGGAGGGTATTACTCCTACATTTATAGCCAAAGGCCCGGGCAACGCCCTCTATCTTGTAAGTTCCAGTTATGATGAAAATTGGCAGTTGACAGCCGAATATTATATCTTCGATACAAGCAAAAAAGAAATTTACGGCAAGCTGATAAAAGATGGAACACGTGTCGAAAATCCCTTTTCTCTCTCAGCAGACACACTGCTTACACTTATTTACATAGGCACATCCGACTATACCACCAACGGACAAATGTATGTAATAGACGCATTTGGAAATATGTATCACGCATTTGACACCGGCGGACTCAATCCTATCACCGCTTGTCCCGTAACTACCGGTGGTCCAAAAGACAAATAACAGTGACCAGACAATTCTTCATAGGTTTTGTTTTTATTATATTGATGGCTTCCCTCTGCTCCTGTGAAAGCAGGAGCGGAGTGGCAGCCGAAACGGAATGTTTCAAAGCCGACAGCGTATATTACGCCAAAGGCTTTGAAATTTCCCGTTTTGATGATTGGATAATCGTGAATGTCCGCAACCCCTGGGATACCCTCAAGACGCTCAGACGCTATGTGCTGATTGATAAAAACAAACCATTGCCGGATTCTCTTCCCGAAGGCATTCTCATCAGGACTCCGGTTGAAAAGGCAGTATTCTACACCTCAGTCCATGCCTCAATGGTGGTGCAAATGGGCCGTGTCGATGCTATCAAAGGAGTCTGCGAAACACAATATGTTACCGACAGCGCTATTCTTACAAGACTGGCCGACGGCAGAATCGCAGATATAGGACTTGCAACAGCACCGAATATTGAAAAAATCATCGAACTGGACGCAGAACTTATCATTGCATCTCCTTACGAAAACAGCGGCTACGGAGCAGCTGAAAAACTTGGCATCCCAATAGTGGAAGCGGCCGACTATATGGAAAATCACCCTCTGGGGAGAACCGAATGGGGCCGTTTTTACGGTCTTCTTTTTGGGGAAGGAGAGAGAGCGGACTCCATTTTCTTTACAACAAGAGAGCGTTATAACTATCTGAAGAATTTGGCGGCGAAATCCGACAACAGACCCCGTGTCCTGCTTGAGAGAAAATATGGATCGTCCTGGATAATTCCCGCAGGAGGGAGCTATATAGGTACAATCCACTCTGATGCCAGTGCAGATTACATTTTCAGCGATTTTAAAGGCAGCGAGAGCGTGCATCAGACGTTTGAAAGCGTATTGGACAAGGCCTATGATGCGGATATATGGCTTTTCAAATATGACACTAAACACGAATACACATACGATATTCTGAAAGATGAATATCAGCCTTATAGCAATTTCAGACCATTCAAGGAGAAAAACATTTACATCTGTCACACCATACGTACTACATATTATGACGATATCACGCTTCACCCCGACCGGCTCCTGGAAGACCTGATATTCATTTATCATCCGGAACTTCTACCCGGATACAGTCTGAGATATTATGCCCCGATGAAATGAAGGTAAGAAGCAAATATATCACAGTCTATATTTGCCTGGGAGCGGCTCTTCTGCTGCTTTTCTGCGGCGGACTACTTTATGGTGCAGTCAGGATACCTATACGTTCCGTATTGGAGATTCTTGCCGGCACATTTGAAGGACGTCAAACCTGGGTGCAGATTGTGATGCAGTCGAGGCTTCCCCAGACGATAACGGCTCTCTTTGCCGGAGCATCTCTGGCGGTAAGCGGACTTTTGCTACAGACTCTTTTCAAAAATCCTCTTGCCGGTCCCTCTATTCTGGGTATCAGCGACGGAGCTTATCTCGGTGTGGCACTTGTAATGATCTATTTCTCTTTCAACAGTTATCTTAGTACAATCCTCGCAGCATTTGCCGGAGCGGCAGTCGTACTGAGTATCATTATAGGGTTTTCCCGGAAAGTACGCAACAGCGTGATGCTGCTCATAATAGGTATTATGGTGGGGTATCTCGCCTCTTCGATAATCTCCATTCTCAACTATCACGCTTCGCCTGACAAGGTGCATCAATTCGTACTCTGGGGGATGGGTGATTTCACCGGAGTATCCATGGAAAAACTTCCCTGGTTCGTGATATTTGCAGCTTGTGGGCTGCTAGGGTCTATTTTCCTGATCAAACCCCTAAACGCATTGCTGCTGGGAGAGTCATACGCTGCAAATCTGGGCGTACGCGTCAAGAGGGTCCGAATCGCCATACTTCTCTGCACCGGCATTCTCACTGCCGCCACTACTGCTTTCTGCGGCCCCATTTCCTTTATCGGTCTGGCCGTACCTCACATCGCCCGATTGCTTCTCGGAACCTCCAACCATAAGCAACTGCTGCCGATTACCCTGCTTGCAGGGGCCTGCGTAGCACTTCTGTGCAATATGCTGACAGTAGTGCCGGGCAGCAACTCCATACTGCCGCTCAATGCCATCACCCCGATTATCGGTGCACCGGTCATCATTTATGTAATTGTAAACCGCAGAAATATCCAATATTTCAATTAAGATGAAACAGCAGATCACCATATCGGCACATGGATTGGCCATCGGATATTCTCTGAGGAGTGGCCGACGCAAGGTTATACACAACTCGCTGGATATGGAACTCCGTAACGGTGAAGTGACCTGCCTGCTTGGCCTCAACGGTGCCGGTAAGTCAACTTTACTCAAGACCCTATGCGGTCTCCTGCCCCCTCTGGCAGGCACTGTAAAGGTGTTCGGAGCTCCACTGGAAAGCTATTCCCATAACCATCTCTCCTCCCTGATTGGAGTTGTGCTTACCGAAAAGACCTATGCCGGAGGGATTACTGTCTATGATTTGGTATCGCTTGGCAGATATCCGCACACAGGCATATTCGGGCAACTAAAAGAGAGTGACCATGAAGCGATTTCAAGGGCTATTGAGTCGGTAGGTATCGCACATAAGGCCTCTTCGTATGTGTCTGAGTTGAGCGACGGCGAGCGTCAGAAGGTCTTTATAGCAAAAGTGCTGGCCCAGGAGTGTCCTATCATCATACTCGACGAGCCTACCGCATTTTTGGATGTAACAAGCAGGATAGAGATAATGGTGCTTTTGCGCAAACTCGCCCAAGAACAGAAGAAGAGCATCTTGCTCTCTACCCACGATCTGGATTCGGCAATTCAGCTAGGAGACAAACTGTGGCTCCAGGAGAGAGGTGCCAAGGATAACCGCGCCTCGGCACCGATGGTCTGCGGCACACCGGAAGATTTGATTCTCAGTGGAGTGCTGGAATCTTTCTTTGGCAAAAAGGGAGTGGTTTTTGACTCCTATTCGGGAAAAATATCTCCTGTCCCATCGGAAAATCCAGTCGGTGTTGACGGGGAGGCAAGGAGTGCTTTTTGGGTGGGAAATGCATTAAAGCGCAAAGGATTTGCCCCTACGGCTCCCGCCGAAAACATTACTTCGGTGCAATGTGTTTCTTCCACGGAATTTGTTGTTTCGTTCCCGAATGGGAAAACTATCAAGGCAAAATCAATAGAGGAATTGCTGGATCTCTTTACCAGGTCATCTTCTTGACCACACGGCAATCCAAGCCCTGTTCGTAAATCCAATCCACAAGCTCTCCATCCACGGATACCCTGAATTTATTTGAGTAGAGCGACACGGTCTCTTTTCCACCATTATGATCAAATGAGAGATCGATAAAAAGAGGCGTTTCACCTTTATGGGCACGCAATTTCTTTGTCAGTGCTTTGCGGAAACCGGCATCTGACTGCTCCAGATCCATCGAAATATGGAATTCTTTGAAAAACTGCTCTTTTGCATTGGAAAGAAGAGTCATATTGGCAATGAACAAACGATATTCGGGTCCCTTTTTATTCTCTACCGCCTCCTTACGGAAGAGTTCTTTTGTCACGCATCTGATCAGCAAAGCGGTGTGATCCACCATATATTGCATATAGGCCTCATAGCTCTTTCCCGAAAGGGAGAAATTATGACTGCCATTGAAATCCTCTACGGTAAATGTACACCAGGGGCGGTTTCCTGTACGAGTATATTTGACCTGCACATCGGTCACAAGACCTCCTACCGTAAATTCTATATTCCGGAGTTTAGGATCCCTTGAGAGATTGTCCTCTATATTGCGCACCTCGCTGAGTTCAACCGTCACTAAGTTATCAAATTCAAATCTGAATTTATCCAACGGATGAGAAGAGATATACATACCCACAAGCTCTTTCTCCTTTTTTAGAAGTTCTATCTCATCATATTCCTGAAGAGGCGGGATCTCGGGACGCACCGGCTTCATCTCTTCAATATCTCCGAAGAGTCCACCCTGCATCACACTATCGTTCTGATATTTATAAGTGTATTTCAGGAGTTCGTCAATAAAGGACTCCTCCTTGTTGTTGTAAAGGAAATATTGTGTCCGGTGCATATCACTGAAGGAGTCAAAAGAGCCCGAATAGATGAGACACTCTATGACCCTGCGATTGACCACACCGGAGGGAAGTCTTTCTACGAAGTCGAAAATATCGGTAAATGCGCCTCCACGCTCTCTTTCCTCGATAATCGCATCGATGACATTGGTTCCAACACCTTTAATACCGGCCATACCAAAACGGATATTGCCCTTTTTGTTGACGGTAAATGTAGTGCGACTCTCGTTAATGTCAGGCCCAAGGACCTCTATCTTCATCCTTTTACAGTCATCCATCAACTTGGTGATTTCCTCAATATCGTTGAGGTTTTTGCTGAGGTTGGCGGCAAGGAACTGAGCAGGATAGTGTGCTTTTAGATAGCCGGTCTGGTAACCCAGCCAGGCGTAACAGGTGGCGTGTGACTTGTTGAATGCATACTCTGCAAAACTCTTCCAGTCCTTCCAGATCTTTTCCAAAATCTCTTGCGGGTGACCTTTGGCCAGACCTCCCTCCATAAACTGGTCGTTGAGTTTCTCCATCACGCTAAGCTGTTTTTTGCCCATAGCCTTGCGGAGCGTGTCGGCCATACCGGGAGTAAATCCGGCAAGCTCTTGGGAAAGTCGCATCACCTGTTCCTGATATACCGTAATACCATAGGTGTCCTCAAGATACTCCTCCATCTCCTTCAGGTCGTATGTAATCTCCTGTTTTCCATGTTTACGGGCTACAAAATCTGGGATGTATTCCATAGGACCGGGACGGTAGAGGGCATTCATAGCAATCAGGTCCTCAAAACGGGTAGGATGGAGTTCCCGAAGCCATTTTTTCATACCATCAGACTCAAACTGAAAGACTGCCGTCGTATTGCCCTTACTGAAAAGCTTGTAGGTAAGAGGATCATCAATGGGGATAGCTTCGATGTCAAAAGGCTCGTGGCCGCTCTCAACAATATTGGACATCGTCTCCTTGATAATGGAGAGAGTCTTCAGACCCAGAAAGTCCATTTTGAGCATACCCACCTGCTCGATATAAGAGCCTTCGTACTGAGAAACCCATATTTTCTCTTTGCTGTCCTTATCCTCCTCTACTGTTATGGGAATAATATTGGTAAGGTCTTCGCGGCCTATGATAAGGGCACAAGCGTGAACTCCGGTCTGGCGAATGCTGCCTTCAAGCTGTTGAGCATATTTAATCGTATTACTCAGATTTTTGTCATCCGAATCGAGGGCATCTTTGAAGTCCTGTATTCTCTCCACACAAAGTTTTACGGTCGGAGGTACCTCTACCTTAACCAGCGACGTAGAATCAGTTTTATCGTAAGCATCTATTTCAAATGACCTGGGAACAAGTTTACTCAAACGATCGGCCTCCTGAAGAGGTACCTGTTCGATACGCGCAACATCCCTGATGGCACTTTTGGTTGCCATTGTACCGAATGTGATCACATGGGCAACATGATCTTTGCCATATTTGTTCTCAACGTATTCGAATACCTTGGAACGTCCTTCGTCGTCAAAGTCAATATCTATATCGGGCATAGAAATACGATCAGGATTTAAAAAACGCTCAAACAGGAGATCATATTTGATGGGGTCTATATTGGTGATCTTAAGACAGTATGCCACTACGGATCCCGCTGCCGAACCTCGTCCGGGTCCTACGGAAACGCCCATATTACGCGCAGCCGCAATGAAGTCCTGGACGATGAGAAAATAGTCAGGAAATCCCATCTTTTGAATAGTTTCCAGCTCGAAATCTATCCTGTCACGTATATTTTGAGGAATCTCTTTTCCATAACGGATTTCTGCACCTTTATAGGTGAGGTATCTCAGATATTCGTTCGAATCTTTATACTCTTCCGGTATTGGGAAATGGGGCAGTATCGGATCTGAGTCGATGGAATAGAGTTCGACTTTGTCGGCAACTTCAAGAGTATTGGACAACACCTCCGGATGGTCGGTAAATAGAGCCGCCATCTCCTCTTTACTTTTGAAATACTCCTGTTGGGTATAACGCAGCCTGTCAGGATCATCAACATTGTTGTTGAATGTGAGGCAAATCAGACGGTCATGAGCCGGACCATCTTCCTTATCCACAAAATGAACATCATTGGTGGCAATCACCTTGATATCGTGCTTTTTTGCCAGCTCATAAAGAGCCTCGTTGACAATCTGCTGTTTTTCAAAGGTCTCCTTCGGGGCAAGAGGCAAATCCGTGGGATGGCTTTGGACCTCCAGATAATAGTCTTCGCCAAAAATGGATTTGTACCAAAGCACAGCCTCTTCAGCTGCCTCCATATTCCCTTCCATAATGCGTCTGGGTACTTCACCTCCGAGACAGGCAGAGGAGCAAATCAATCCCTCGTGATATTTTTCAATCAGTTCACGGTCAATTCTCGGATGAAAATAAAATCCCTCGATATTACCCAACGAGCAGAGTTTGACCAGATTGTGGTATCCGGTGATATTTTTAGCCAAAAGAATCAGATGATAGGCCTTCTGATCAATTTTTCCGCGGCGGGCATGTCTGTCCTCCAGTGCCACGTAGACCTCACATCCGACTATGGGTTTTACATCGGGATAGTCGGCCGCCACCCTCAAAAACTCCTTGACACCATACATATAACCGTGATCGGTTAGAGCAAGGGCAGGCTGTCCATACTTGCGTGCCTTTTGGAAAAGGGACTTGATGGGAGAGGCTCCGTCTAGAATAGAGTATTGCGAATGGACGTGAAGGTGGACAAATGACATTACAAAGGATTTCTATTAGTTTATATCTTTATAAGTGAACGGCCCGTCATAATCTCAGGCTGGGGAATTCCCATAAGTTTAAGCATAGTTGGGGCAATATCGGCCAGTATACCGTCGCTGACCTCTTTTACATCATCATCTACCACTATAAAGGGCACTTTGTTGAGTGAGTGCGCTGTATTGGGAGTGCCGTCTTCATTGACTGCATTGTCGGCATTGCCGTGGTCTGAAGTGATAAGAACCGAATATCCGGCCTTACGTGCCGCTCTTACAACCTCGCCCACACAATAATCTACAGTCCTTACAGCCTTGAGTATGGCATCATAGACACCTGTATGTCCTACCATATCTCCGTTTGCAAAGTTGAGTATCACCATATCGTGTTTGCCTTTGAAAAGTTCGGCTACGAGCGCATCCTTTACCTCCAATGCGCTCATCTCAGGCTTTAGATCGTATGTTGCCACTTTCGGGGAATTGATTAGTATACGATCCTCTCCGGCGAACTCTTTTTCACGCCCGCCGTTGAAGAAAAAGGTTACGTGTGCATATTTTTCCGTTTCAGCAATGCGAAGCTGACTCTTTCCGAGGGAAGAAACTATTTCTCCAATAGTCCGGGGCACATTTTCCTTATCAAAAAGGATATGAAGTCCCTTATATTTATCATCATAAGGGGTCAGAGTGCAATAGTAGAGCGGAATAGTCTTCATTCCTGCCTCAGGCATATCGGCCTGGGTGAGAACGTAGGTGATTTCACGGGCACGGTCATTCCTGAAATTAAAGAAGATGACAGCATCTCCCTCCTCTATGGTGGCCACGGGAGCACCGTTTTCCCCAACAATGGAGATCGGCTTGATGAATTCATCAGTAACTTCCTCCTGATAGGACTCTTCGATGGCCTCTACCGCTGATACCGCCTGGCGCCCCCTGCCACTGACAAGAAGATCATAGGCCTCTTTGATACGCTCCCATCTTTTATCCCTATCCATTGCATAATAGCGGCCCACTACGGAGGCTATTCTACCTGTGGTGAGAGAAAGAACCTCTTCCAGTTCGGTCACATAGCCTTTTCCGCTTCTAGGGTCGGTATCACGGCCATCCATAAAACAGTGCACGAATACTTTTTTCAAATCTGCATTGGCCGCTTCGCGTAAGAATTCATAGAGATGATTGAGAGAACTGTGTACCCCACCGTGTGAGCAAAGTCCCATAAAATGGAGCTGCTTGCCCGATTTTTTCACATATTCGTAAGCCGCCGCAATCTCCTTGTTGGACATCAGAGCATGCTCACGGCAAGCTATATTGATCTTGACCAGGTCTTGATATACCACACGTCCGGCCCCGACATTTAGGTGTCCCACCTCGGAATTTCCCATCTGCCCATCGGGAAGACCTACATCCTCACCACTCGCGCTCAACTGCGAAAATGGATATTTTGCTTTCAGAGCATCAATTTCCGGTGTTCCGGCCGTATATATAGCATTAGAGTGATCTTGACGCCCTTCTCCCCAGCCATCCATTATTATCAAGAGTACTTTTTTATTCATTATCTATTCTATTTTTACTAAATTTGTTACAATATTTTGTCCGATCGGACGAATGTACAAAGTTACGAATTATGGCAACAAAGAGAAAGAAAAATGATTTCAGCGGGAGCAAATCTTCCAAAAGAGGTAAAAAGAACACAAGAAAAATGCAGGATCCCATAAAGGCATCCGACAGGCGAAGCAAAAGCAAAGTCGAGGCTGAAGGCATAATCAATCTCACCAGAGACGGATTCGGATTTGTCACTGTTGAAGGTATTCCCAATGATATATTTATCCACATCAGCAAGATGCGGGGCGCTCTGCATGAAGACCGCGTCAAAATCCTTATTCCTAAAAATATCGACCCAAGAGCACGCAGGATTGAAGGCGAAGTAAAACACATAATAGAGCGCTCACGCAAACCTCATATCGGAGTGCTGCACATAGTTGGAAAACAGGTCTGGGCCATAGTGGAGAGTCGCAATATGCCCTATGATATCCGCATCCCTGTAGATAGCCTCGATGACCTGCCGGAAATGGGCGGCATCAAGGCAGCCAAAGGGATAAAGGTAGCTGTGCTGGTAACCGACTGGCCGCGTCGCAGTCCCGAACCCCTTGGTAAAATAGTGGATGTACTCGGAGTCCCCGGAGAAAATGATACCGAGATGCACTCCATCCTTGCGCAATACAATCTCCCCTACCGCTTCGAACCGGAGGTGGAGAGTGCTGCCAACGCTATCTCAGATGTAATAACCGCCGATGAGATCGCCAAACGATGGGACTATCGCCCCGTTACCACCTTTACCATAGACCCCTCGGATGCCAAAGACTTTGACGACGCACTCTCGATAAGGGAGCTGGAAAAAGGGATCTGGGAGGTAGGAATTCACATCGCGGATGTTACACATTACGTGACACCCGATACTCCGGTGGACAAAGAGGCCTTCAATCGCGCCACCTCCGTCTATCTGGTGGACAGGACCATACCGATGCTCCCGGAAAAACTCTCCAACAATCTCTGCTCACTCCGACCCAAAGAGGACAAACTCTGTTACTCGGTTATCTTTAAAATTGACGACAACGCAAAGGTGCTGGATGCCAAATTCGGACGCACCATCATAAACTCTGACCACAGATTTGATTACGAGCAGGTGCAGGAGATCATCAAGGATATGCACGGACCTCTCTGCAAAGAGATACTCAAACTCCACTCTATCGCCACAATCCTTCGAAGGAAGCGCTTCGAACACGGTGCCATCAAGTTTGAACGTCCCGAGATGAAGGTAATCGTGGATAAAGAGGGCAAGCCGCTGGATGTATGCCGCCAGGAGTCCGTAGAGAGCAACTGGCTTATTGAAGAATTTATGTTGCTGGCTAACCGCTATGTGGCTCATCAGGTAGCCAGAAAATGCAAATCGGTAAATCCCACTTTTGTTTACCGTGTGCACGACAACCCCAATCCTGACAAACTCCTGGAGCTGCGCCGCTTTGCAAAGAATTTCGGTCACACTCTGGGCGATACCGACAACCCTAAAAACATAGCGAGAAGCCTCAACAATCTTATGACCGGCATAAAAGATAAGCCTGAAGAGAATGCCATCGAGATGATGGCACTCCGCTCTATGTCACGTGCCGTCTATTCCACCGATAATATCGGCCACTATGGTCTGGCATTCCAGTTCTATACCCATTTCACCTCTCCCATCAGGCGCTATCCCGATATGATGGTGCACCGTTTGCTTACAAAATATCTCAACGGAGCCAAATCTCAGGACAAAGCCTATTACGAAGAGAATTGTAAATATTGCTCCGAGAGGGAACAGCTGGCTACCGATGCCGAGCGCGCCAGCATCAAGCTCAAACTCGTCGAATTTATGCAGGACAAGATCGGGCAGGAGTTCGAAGGTACTGTCTCAGGCCTTACCGAGTGGGGTATGTATGTGGAAATCGAGCCTACCAAGATTGAGGGTATGGTCTCGTTGAGGGAATTTACCAAGGATTACCTGGTCTTTGATGAGGAAAAATACCAGATTGTCGCCAAGGCCTCCGGCCGCAAATTCACCCTGGGAGACAAGGTCAAAGTGCGCGTGCTCCGCGCAAATATGGAGCAGAAGCTCATTGATTATGAACTGATTTGGGAGGAATGAAAATGGGGCTGCGGCCCCATTTTTAGTTCTGAGTATGAAGTATGTCGTTTGGAGTGGGTAGTGGGTATCTGTAGTGGTGCGAATTACGGATTGCGAGGTGCGGGGCGCAAATTGTAGGGAGTCATATAGTTCTGAGTGTGGAGTAGGGGCTGTTGCGGCATCGGATTTGAGGGAAAACTCTATCTTTGTGAAGGATATCTGCAGGATTTATGACGGCAAAGAATAAGAATATTGAAGCTTTATTTCGACTTTACTACAGGCCGTTGTGTCTTTATGCCTCCAGGTATCTGCCAAGTGCGGATATGGTTGAGGATGTTGTACAGGAGTCATTTATTGCATTTTGGAATAAGACCCGGGAGGGATTTGTTCCCGATTCCGCCAAGTCCTACCTCTACAGGATTGTACATAACCGATGCATGGATGCTATCAAAAATAACCCTCAATATGAGAGTCTCCAGGAGCACAAGATAGATATTGTCGATTCCGAAAATGAGGAACGTTCTTTCGTATGGGCAAATCTTTGGACGGCAATTGATGAATTGCCGGAAAAAAGACGGGAAGTCTTTCTATTACATAAAAGAGATGGTCTCACTTACGAACAAATTGCATCTCAACTCGGTATCTCTAAAAACACCGTTCATAACCACATTACCAAGGCTTTGCAGGCTCTTCGGGGCAGTGTCAGAAAAATTTTTCTATACTTTTTTGCGTAAACAGTAGTCATTTTTGTCGTTTTCTCCGTCATAGTAGTGAAAAAAGAATAATACTATGACTGATTTTAACGAAGACGATTTGAAATTTGTTGTCTCCAAATACAAAAAAGGGAGATTTGATACAAAGAAGGCAATAGCCGATTTCAATCAAAAGACTACAATCTCAAGGTCAAGCCACCGCAGATGGTGGACAACGGCTGCAGCGGTCGCAGCTTCAGTGGCAATCGTGATTGCAGCAAGCATAGGTGTTGTTAATATAATTAATAAAGAGAAGCCTGTAGTAGAAAAGAGTGAGGAAGTTATCATTTTCAATCCCGATGTAGCGCAAACTCACCAGTTTGTGTATGAAGACGCTCCTATTGAAGATGTGTTGAAAGAGCTCTCCTTACATTATGGTTGTACTCTCACCACTGCACCTTCTCAGAAGCATCTGACTGCAACTTTCCCTGATGATGACATCGACTTTATAGTATCGTTGATAGAGTCTGCGTTGGATATTTCGATAAATGTTGAAAAATGAAGAAGATAGTTACACTTATAATAGGTCTTTTCTTTTCCATTTCCGCATTTTCACAGGTATCCATCAGGGATGCAATGGTCTTGATAAGCAAACAATACGGGGTCAATTTCGTATATGATTCAAAATTGCCGGTCAATGCCCCATATAACGGCAAGAAGTTAAAGAAACAGGGCTTGGATGAGACTTTGAAAGCTTTGTTTGACGGTTCGGGCATAAACTGGGAAAGGAAGAAAAAATATGTAATCCTTACGGCTTCCAAACCTGTTGCAATCGATGTGGATAATCCGGTGTGCTATGAGGAAAAAATTCATTTTGATACCATTGCCGCTGCGACTATCACTGGAATGATTAACAGAGATGTCAATTCCACTCAGACGGGATTGATTAGAATAGATGGGGCGGCATTCCGCCGTGCATTTGCAACCGGAAGCGCACCGGATGTGATTAAAACACTTCAGACACTCTCCGGAATCTCTTCCGGGGTCGAATTGCTCTCCGATCTTTATGTTCACGGAGGAGATGGCTCGGACAACCTCTTCCTTCTTGATGGCGTTCCAATATATCAGACAGGTCACCTTGGAGGCATTTTTTCCTCTTTCAATACGGATGTCATAGAAAATCTTGATTTTTATAAGAGTGGTTTTCCTGCCCGATGTGGCGGAAGAGCCTCCTCTGTTGTAGACATTTCAACTGCGGATGGCAGCTTTACCAAATACAAAGGTCTGTTTTCAATAGGACTTCTCGAGACTCGCGGACAATTTGAAGGACCGCTGGTAAAAGATCGCACTTCACTCAATATTGCACTCAGGCGGTCTTGGGCAGATGCAATTATGTACCCCGCTTTTGCGATTCATAACAAAAGAAGTGATAACGATGCTACCAAGACAATGAATTTGTATTCATTTGGCGATTTAAATCTGAAGATTACCCATAAGTTTGATGAGAACAACCGTATTGCTGCAAATATCTATGCGGGAAGGGATCGTTTCAGGCAAGACAAAACAATCTGGCATAATGATATTGAAGTCTTCAGCAAAGACAATAATGAGTGGAATATGAAGTGGGGGAATATTTTAACCTCTGTAAATTGGCAGAATGAGATCTCGCCTGCATTGAAAAGCCGACTCATAGCCTACTGGTCAGGCTCTAGGTCCAAGCTTGAGTATGAATATTTTTTCGACTTCCAGAAATTCGCTATTCAGGAAAATGATCAAATATTGTTTGAAACATCAAATAAAACGATTTCTAACCGCAGTATATTGGATGATTTAGGTATTACGGCTGATTTCAGTTGGGTTGCCAATAACAGTCATCACCTGCGATTTGGTGCAGACTATATTTGGCATTCATATCGACCGGAATATGCCTACAATGAATCTGAAGAACGAAATAATAAATTGTTAAAAAATTATGCAGAAAGAGACTCGCTACTAACTTCCGGCAGAGAAGCAAGCATTTATCTTGAAGATGAAATTGAGATTACAAAATGGCTCAGAACAAATGTCGGTCTCAGATATACCATGTATAATGCAGGAAGAAATATCTGGAATTCTCTTGAGCCGAGAATTGCCTTGATGATTCGTTTTACACCACAAGCCAGAGCCAAGCTCTCTTATACCGAAATGAGTCAATTCTCACACCGTCTTTCGCCAAGTTACCTTGATCTTCCTACAAGCTGTTGGGTACCCTCCAATCAATATATAGGCCCGATGCGATCGAGACAGGCAGCAGCAGGCATATACTTCAAAATGCCGCATAACATTTATCTGAACATCGAAGGCTGGTACAAATATATGAGCAATCTCCTCGAGTATGGCCCCGCAAACTCCTTTTTTACGAAGTTAAATGATTGGAAAAACCATTATTATGTGGGAAAAGGACGCTCTTATGGCATGGAGGTGGATCTTGGGTATGAGACAGGCGCACTGAGTCTGAATGCCTTCTATACCCTTTCATGGAGTGAGCGCTTCTTCGAAAACATCTGGAACGATTGGTATCGCGATCGCAATGACAACAGGCACAAGTTCACTCTACAGACCAGTTGGCGTATCAATGACAAATGGGAGTTGTATGGGGCCTGGAACTTTCACAGTGGAAATAGAATGACTCTGCCGACTCATTATCTGCAGGGAATCTATACTAATATCTATGCTTTACTAGACGAGTTAGCGGGAAAGGAACATTACTTTTTTGAAGGTCAGTTTATTTATGAGGAGCCTAACAACGTCAAGCTTCCTGACTACCACAGACTCGATATCGGAGTGAATATCTACAAAACAACACGTCGGGGATATGAATCGGTCTGGAATATAAGCATCTATAATTTATACTGTAGAATGAACCCGTTCTTTGGTGTTTTGAGACGTGATGGCATACAGCCGGATAATCCTACAATTGACCCGGGGTATGTCCTGTTCAAAGGTGTCGGAGTTGGAATGCTGCCCATAATACCTTCTTTCAGTTACACTATAAAATTCTGACCATGAAAACCATTAAACATATTATTTGCTTAACCCTTTTATGCTTGCTTTTTCAAGCTTGTGAAATTGAAATAGCCGATTATCCTCAAGCATCAACAAAGCTCTTTCTGCAGTGCTGCCCGGGGCCACAAGATACTACCGTCATTCAGTTGTATCGCACAATTCCCATTGGCTCCAGATATGAAGGATCACCCTATTTGAGTGATGCCAATCTGCAGGTTAAGGTCAATGGAGTGATTCAGAGGGTTGAATATGCCGATAGGTGGGTGGGATCGGTGCCGACCGGATGTTGGTTTATGCCAACCGGCATGTATGATAATGATGTTGTAGAGATAGAAGCTTCCATTAAGGGGGTAGAGCCGATCCATGCTACCACCTCAGTTCCTGCGGAAATTCCCGATTTTCAATATGAAATAAGTGAGGGTGTCGTCAGTGTCTCGTTTACCGATAATCATCAAGAAAAGAGTTGGTATGGTTTGGCAGTGATATGTGAAAGAACGGTTTCGCAGAACGACTCAAGTTATGTTGAAACCGGCTACCTTACCCCTATTCAGGAAGCTTCCGGGACGACAGGAATGGCAATAAATAAAAACTATCTTGACATGGGTTTCAACGGATGGGCTTTCGGAGGACGCCGTTCAGTTGTGAGAATATGGTCATCAGATCTATTTGAGAATAACAAAGTAAATCTGCATATGGACCTTGGCGATGCTTTTTGGTTGAATGTGTTCCGGGGAGAATATGATGAGGTACGCAGATATAAAGTTCGGGTATATAGGTTCCCAACAGAGTTTTACAAATACGCAGCATCTCTTAACAATATGCACGACCGCTATGCAATCTATGGATTTTTACGAACGGATGTCTCATATTCCAATGTCACGGGTGGTTTTGGAATTCTAAGCGGCTGGAATGTCAAAGAAACCGACTGGATATATCCAAAGAAAGATTAATGATAACAGAAAAAATATTGTGGATGTTTTTAACTCATGCAACGTTTTGATACTTTTTTGAATCTATATAGTATGGACATTATATAAAAATCGACACTGACATTTTTGACACTTACAACAAATATATACTGCCGTGGTTCCTTCGCGAATCAGATCTATGGACAACGGAAAATGAATGTTTATGACCAATCTTTGCATTCCGTGATAGAAGTATTTCGTGAGTCACTGCGTATATGTAATTAGACGGAAATATTATATTTAATAATCTTAGTACACAATAATTAATGAAACAATTAAAATGGGGTTATGGATTGCGAGTTGCATAGGAAAAAATCAATATTGCCATATTTATCGCGCATAAATAACAACATTATAATAATAGCAGCATTTTTAATAAAATTAAGATACTTCATTGCCACACTATTGTTAACAGGTTTTATTCTTCGGCCGGGTTGTAACAAATGCTGACGGAGAAACATATGATTACAACTATCACAGAAATATGATCTATGATTTTGCTGTGGCTCAATAACATCTTTGTATGATTTTTAATTTAAGTAGTTATGAAAAAAACTAGAATTTTTCCGGTGCTACTTTTAGTAGCTGTGTTTTTAACATCTTGTGAGTGGATGTGGTGGATAAATCCGGGTCCGCCTGAACCTGACAATCTGTTTCTCACCGGAGAGTGTCTGGGGAGTACTGAACTGGTATATGTCCCATATTATGCTTCTAGGGATGATGATTACTTGGAAAAATGGAAATGTTTCCCTTTTGTGTTTCATTTGGATACCGCAAATGTTCAGAGGTATAAAGACCGCCCTCTTTTTAAATCCGATCCGGCCTTCCATATCCCATCTGATGAGTTGTTCAAGTCATTTGGCAAAAAGTCATTTGTAAAGTCGGACTTCTTTGATTCATTTGACAAAATAAGAGAAAGCAGAAGTTATTTTGAAATCACAACCCTCTTATATAACGGCGGTCTCTCTTTGACTGCAGATGTGGATTTTGCCGGACACCCGGCAGGTGAAGAACTTGCCCCTTTTATTGTAAGTCATCCCAGTGTCAATCACCCTTCTTCCTGGACAGGGGTTTGCAGTACTATCGAGCCTCTTCTTTCAGCTCCGGGCAATACGAAAGAGAAATTGAGGCCAATTCTTGACATTCCTTTGGATTATGAATGCCTTTTGGAATCCGGAATTGACATTGGTCTTCCTGTAGGTGATTACACCCGAGTAGTTGAAAGGGTTACATTCACGCTGAAGATCCCCGTCAGGGTTGTATACTATTTACAATGGCTTGAGGATAAACACAGCAACCCCAACGCCCCGGTTCCCTACAAAGATGAAGTACTAACCTGTAAATTTTATACGGACATTGGTTTTAGATAGGAATGTTTGACTTAGGATAATTTTAAAAAACCTAATAAGTTTATTCACTCCTACTCTATTCAGCGATGAAAATAAGATATTACTCTGCCATACTATTGTTCGCAGGTTTGCTATGCGCTTCCTGTGTCGAGACTATCTATCCGGAGTCGGTTGAGAAGACGCCGGTAGTGGTCAATTGTGTTTTGGACACATCCGATACGCAATCTCTTTATTTGGCTTATTCCAGCAAAGTCAGCGAGGTTGAAGATTTCAAAATAATTGACAACGCTGATGCGGTATTGAGAGAAATAAAAGGCAATGATACGGTCACTGTGGCCACATTTTCTTTTGAAAGCGATGGTATGTGGAGAACCAATTTCCGTCCTGTAGGTGGGAAGGAATATCAACTGCTGATAGAGATTCCGGGACAAAAGAGAGTAACCGCAACTACCCGAATGCCCCAAAAAGTTCATATTATATATGGTATGGGCGCAGGTTACGGCCCGGTAGAGGAGCAAGAGTATCTCGCTTATGCATATCAGGTATTTATTACGCATAATACATTGTATTTGTCTATGTCGGGTAAGGATGACGAGGGGAATGTAATAATTGCTAATAATATTGCAACCGACCATACATTTGCAGATCTTTTCAATATAACCGGAGATTATTATGCACCTGATACTTCACAAGTCCACGTTTGGTATACCACCGTGGTCAACCGCCCTTTTCACAAGCGATTTATCAGAATACCCGATACTGACAAATATCTCACTGCCCCTTATGACCCCACTGATGAAACTATTACGACTAAGTGGTTTACAGTTTTTGCACAAGACAAGAATATCGATAAACTGAGTATTATGCAGGTGTCTGATGAATTGGATGCTTATTATAAGGATGTTATTACATTTCAAAACAAACATGAGGTGACAGACAATCTGCTTATTGTGTATGACCGAACCAATGTTTACAGCAATCTCACCAATGCCATCGGAATTTTTGGCGCTTATAACAAATATATACTACCATGGAGTCCGAAACAACTACCACCTCCACCAAGACCAAATTATACAAGATGAGGTATTACATTGCCATACTATTGTTAACAGGTTTGCTATGTGCTTCCTGTGTCGAGACTATCTATCCGGAGTCGGTTGAGGAGGTGCCGGTAGTTGTGAATTGTGTTTTGGATACATCCGATACGCAATCGCTTTATTTGGCCTTTTCCAGCAAAGTCGGTGATGCTGATAATTTCAAAGTAATCGACAACGCTGATGTGGTGTTGAGAGAAGTTAAAAGCAAAGACACTGTCACTGTGGCCACATTTTCTTTTGAAAGCGATGGTATGTGGAGAACCAATTTCCGTCCTGTAGGTGGGAAGGAATATCAACTGCTGATAGAGATTCCGGGACAAAAGAGAATATCCGCAACTACTCAATTACCTGAAACAATTACTATTAATGCTGTATTACCGGGTGGCAGAAGAGAAGGAGATTATTTTGCATATCACTATTTAGGTGATTTTACGCATCATTCACTGTATTTGTATATGTACGGAAAAGAGGAAAAGGGTAATGTAATCATCGCAAACAATATTGCAACCGACCATACATTTGCCGACCTTGTAAATATAACGGGCGAAATTTATAATGCATCTGACTCATCACAATCTTTCGTATGGTATCCCACTGTAAAAGGCAGGCCTTTCCACAAGCGACTCATTAGAATACCTAATCCTGATAAATATATCAATCCCTATCTTTTTTACTTTTACGATGGTGATATTCGTTCAACCATTTTTACGGTTTTTGCACAAGATAAAAACATCGACAGACTTATTATTCTCCAGGTTTCTGATGAATTGGATGCTTACTATAAGGGCGTTCTTACATATCAAAGTAAACACGAGGTCACAGATAATATGCTTATTGTGTATGATAGAACCAATGTTTACAGTAATCTAACCAATGCCATCGGTATTTTTGGCGCTTATAACAAATATATACTGCCATGGGCTCCACATCTATGAAAAGAATATACTACATTGCCGTACTATTGTTAATATTTCTCGGCTGCGGAAGCCTCTCCGCTCAGGAGACTGTTCCCATAAGGGATACGATAAAGCAGTCCATCATCGTTGACTCGAGGATAATGAGGCAGCAACAGGGTCTGACTACCATTCAGATAGAAGCGATCAAAGGAATAATATCCCCTGCCGGTGAAGGTGATGCTATTAAATTTATACAGACCCTGCCTGGAGTCTCCACAGGTGCGGAGGGCACCTCTTCCTATTATGTGAGAGGAGGCAATTCGGGCAATAATGCAGTTACTTTGGATGGAGTACCGATATACGGCATAAGTCACCTCATGGGAATGACATCAACGATTCCTGCGGAAATTATAACTTCGGCCGACTATCGGGCTGGTGGTTTTGATGCGGAGTTCAACAATTTTACCTCATCCGTAGTCAATCTTAAGAGCAAAGGCGAAGGGTTTGTAAAACCCGATTATTCCGCTTTCATCAACAATATTTTTGCGGGAGCTTCAGCCAATATTCCCCTTTCAAAGGAGAAGGCATCATTGCTCCTCTCAGGAAGATACTCCCCTTTCCAACTCGAGTACAAGGCATTGAAATCCTTTCTCCCGAAAGAAAAACTCCCCTTTGATAAGCTGCAGACCAATATTTTCGATCTCTACGGAAAATTTTCATACAGGATTGATGATGCTTCCCGATTTGAGTTCTTTCTGTTTGGAACTGAAGATAGCTACGGCTTTGGAAAGGAGGATTTGTCCAAGAATTATCTCAGATGGGGCAATATTGTGAGCAAGGCAACCTACAGTCGGATAATGAAGAGCGGCAGACTCTACGATGCTTCATTGGCTTACAACCGCTTTACCTCAGGACAGAGACAGGAAGTCTATATGGAGGGAACCTTGAATGAATTGGCCATCAGATCCGGTCTGAATGAGATTACATTGAATATGAAAACAGAAAAGGAAAGGCGCGGTCATTCTTTTATTACAGGACTGAAGGTGATGTACACCCTGAATACCCCCGGATCATCAAAACTCTATGAGGGAGAAGGTCGTAATGTGGAAAAAGAGGCTTATGTGAGGAATCCGCATCATTCGATCCTGAATACTCTCTATTTCCAATACTCCACCACGGCCATAAGAAACTTCTTTTTTAAATTATCGCTGAAAGCTTCCCTATACGCTCTCGATCTCCAGTCGGAAATCCCCTCGGAGGGTGGCGTGATGTTCAGACCGGAAGGAAGCCTACTTTTAAGCTACATTTTCTCAAAATATCTTCAACTCGAAGCATCGGTGGACAGGACGGTGCAGTTTTATCATATTCTTGAAGGATTGCCGATAGGATGGTCGATGGACCTGATGGTCCCAGCCTGTAAAAAGAACAAGCCGGAGGAGTCAACTCAGTTCTATTTCGGACTAAGTTCACGTCCCGGCAATCATTATCTCTCTCTCGGCGGATACTACAAGTTTATGAATAATCTCGTCTTTTATACCGATGCCACCACTCTGTTCAGCGCTTCCCTATCAGGCTGGAGTGACAATATAGAGATGGGAAAGGGAACATCCTACGGAGGCGAGTTCATGTATCGATATACTACACCTAAAACTCATATCAGAGTTGCTTACACCCTCTCCAAAACCGACAGGACATTCGAGAACATCAACTATGGAGAGAGTTTCCCCGCAAAATTTGACCGTCGGCATATATTGAATCTCGCAGCCTCTTACGGCGGATTCAACACCTCATTCACATTGCAGAGCGGCCACTGGGAAAGTGTAAAAACCTCTATTTACCCCGGAGTGCTTCCGGACGGATCCCCCATTATCCTCGATTATTTCGGGAGGCCCAACAACTACCGGATGCCCACCTACATAAGATGGGATATCGGCTACAGCTTCAAATGGGAACGACAGAAGGTCAAACACTATCTGAATGTGGGTATATTCAACGTCCTCAACAGACACAATGCCTTCACACTCTGGTACGACTCCGAAAACAATAATTGGAAACAACTTTCGTTATTCCCGATTATGCCCTCAATAAGTTATAGGGTTACGTTTTGAATGAGGTAAGAGCTCCAAAACCTTTTTCGCTGCAATTTACAGATTCTATTCGGTAACAAATAGCACCTGAGGTCTCTCTTTTTTAAGCATTTTGTTCAGTTCTTTTTCTCTGCCGTTGCAAAGAGAGTTGAGCAGGGCGTGAAATTGGGCCCCGTGGTTTTTATGAATCAAATGACACAATTCGTGAATAATAACAAAGTCGGCAAGCTCAGGAGTTAGCCTCATAAGGTGGATGTTGAGGCTGATATTTCCCGATTTTGAGCAGCTGCCCCAGTTTGTGCGGTTATTTCTTACCGTCACTTTACCTGGGTTAAAGCCATATTTGGCAGCGAGCAGCTCCACTCGCTGCGGAAGATATTTTTTGGCTTCAGAGCGGATTATCTTTAAAATAGCCTCTTCCGATATAATACCATCCGCCGAGGTTTTTTTGAGCCTCTCGTATGAAATCTCTCCGGTAATCAATTTAAGGGGTTGGTCAGGAGCGATCAGAACTGCCTCCTCATTCCTCTTTTTGCCCTGTTTTAGAAGTGTGGCCGCTATCCACTCCTCTTTCTCCTCAACAAAAGCGATTGCCCTCGAATAGCTGACGAGCCATGGCACCGTTACCGAAATCCCGTTCATCGGGTGTACAATCAACTTAACTCTTCTCGACAGCCGGCTTTTTCTAATAATAATCTCACCAAGCCTCGGATGGATATATGTTTTTGACATAAATATGTTTCATAAATCATAAGCCTTAAAAAGTAACGCTACCCGATGGTCGAGTGCCTTGACTTGAAATTTTTCGCAGTATTCCATCAGTAAATCCTTATTCAAATCTTCATGCATAAAATATTCATCCAAACGCAACTCCTCCAACTCCTGTTCCGTGTTATAGAAGGGATAGAGATAGAGCAAATCAAGCAGTGCTTTTTCCGGTGTGGCAAACCGTATGGTACGGTTGTCAATCATTTGCTTTAAATCATATCCGAACATCAGGTTTGCCTTGACATTTTTGTAGGAGTATTCGCCGAAATCATTGGCAAAGAATGCTGTTTTCAGCGATGAGACACTGGTGATCTGTACCACCGCTTCCGGTATCATCCCGTAGAAGGATAATGCCGTGTGGAGGCTTATATAAGAGGGATGGTATATCCTATTGGCGAAATAGAGAGGATAATCAGGCTTGCCCTTATATTCAGAAAAGGCATAATATCCCTGCCTCAGCCGGATAAGGTAGCCTTTTTTCACCCAGCGCGTAAAGTTATTCCGGTCAAAATCGGGTTGCCATGCATAGATCTGATGGATATTGAAGCATGCCAAGTCAAATAGCTGCGCTCTAAATTCCAGATATGTCATTTTTCTTATTTTATTTCTATTATGCTGCAAATATAATGCGTTTTAGAAATAAAACAAAAGTAACCTTACACCCCGCACCACTACCCACTACAGACTACCCACTACAGACTATTTATATACTCCCGCGAACAGCATCACGCCGGAGGACTTTTCAACTATGGCATACACGAAGGGATGGTCGGCAAAGAATTCAATCGCCTTATCAGGTTGACCGGGTATTGAGGTCACTCCAATCATCACCGCTGTAACTGCTGCCGCCTCTGTACCCCATTCAGTTACATTTATACGAGCCTTTTGAAGAACCGACTCGATAAAGAAATTATTTATGCCGGAATGAGAAAGCAATTTGTCAAATTGGGCCTTATTAGGTATAAAAGCACGACTAATGCCTAATGCTTGTAACATCTTATTGAGGTTGTATTTATCCTCTATCTCAAACCTGGGGAACCGAAGCTGTACAAGGGCATCATTCGACATTGATGCTAAGGCTTCAGACCAACTCTTCTGAGTGAGGGATGAGAGCAGGCTCTCTACACCATTACCGCCCTTTATGTCGGGCAAAATGACATACATGGCAAACTTACCGTGTGCATAAGGAAGTTCCACGATACTATTTTTCCCAATCTTCCCATAACGGAAATTCCTGGAAGCAACCATATAATCGACATTTCTTGTTCCTCCTCCATCCAGGTAGAAGGGTTTGGATTTCTCAATATCGTCACTGTTAAACATAGGTTTTCCTGACTCTTCGCTCCATTTTGCCTTGAAATAAAGTGCATTCAGTATTGCAGCGGCAAAATTATCGCTAATATCACTTTCTTCGAGAAAAGGATAGATAAATCCGTTGGTGCTGCGATGTGCCCATTCGTTGATTCGGTCAACAACAACCTTGGGATTTGTAGCATCCACATACTCCACGGGTGCATAGTAAACCTTTTCTGCAATATTGCGAAAAGCATCCTGAACACGGAATTCTTTATTTACAATCACCGCATCAGTCAACTTTACTTCGACAGAATCATCGAGCGCTGGCAACTGATTAAGCAAAAGGTTACAATACTCATTCAGGGCATCTTGGTCTTCTCCATAGCCCAATGTGCTGATAATCTCCGAAGCTGTCTCACCGCTGGCGCCGTTTGCCGAAATTGCAAGGGCATATTGTAAACTTAGCGGAGAAAAAATAATACTTTCGTTTTCCTGCTTATACAAAAGCTTCAGGCTATTTATCGCAAAAGCATTGCCGGCACCTACATAGGTTTTTTGCTCTTCACTCAATGTCACTTTGGATATAGGATCTTTTGGGGAGGGAGAAATGATGTCAATGGGGTCTTTTACCCTCGGAACACCGTTTTTTTCACATGCTGCCAGACTAAGAGCAGCAATAAAGAAAACTAATAAAATTTTTATCCGTTTCATAACTTATAGTGTTATTGAGATTTTTAAATATAATGATTGCTATCTAATTACATTTACGCAGTGACTCACCAAATACTTCCATCACTGATAAAAATAATGACACACCCCGTAACCAAGTACCCCGTAACACGTAACACGCAACTCGCACCCCGCTCAAAAAAGTCCGAACAGACGGGCGTCAATCCGATTGGTAATTGAAGCAAAATCTTCAGGCCTGTTTTCAAAATCGAGATTATCGGCATCAATAATAAGCACCTCACCCGGATATTCCGATATCCATTTCTCATAGCGTTCATTGAGACCGCCGAGATACTCCAGACTCATGCTCTGCTCATAATCGCGTCCGCGTTTCTGGATCCGGCTCACCAAATGTGGAATTGAGGATTTTAGATAAATAAGTAAATCCGGCACCTTGATCATCTTCATCATTACCCCAAAAAGATCCATATAGGCATCGAAATCACGCTGAGAGAGATTGCCCATATCCTTGTTGTTGGCCACAAAAACATAAACTCCTTCAAATATGGTTCTATCCTGAATTATGACTTCGTCACTATTTGCAATCTCCATCAGATCCTTTATCCTCTGGGTGAGAAAATAGACTTCTAGATTGAATGACCAGCGCGGAATATCCTTGTAATAATCTTCAAGGTAGGGATTATAGGTTACAGCTTCATATTTGGGCGTCCAGCCATAATGCTGCGCCAACATTCGGGTAAGAGTGGTCTTACCGCTTCCAATATTTCCCGCTATACCTATATGCATTGCTCCTGTTTTTGAAACTACAAGATAGCACTATTTTTTGAATAATCCGTATAGGGCACTGCCGGAACCCGACATAGAGGCGTATACTGCACCTTTGGCATAGAGAGCCTCTTTTTCTGCCGCAAGTCCGGGATATTTGAGGAAAAGCGACTCCTCAAAATCATTTTTAAGAAGGCCCCGCCACTCTTCCACGGGTCTTTTAATGATGTCCAAAATCGACACCACCGGCTTTCGCGGTGTTACTTCGGCATAGGCCTCTTTTGTGGATATAAATATATCCGGAGTTACCAATTCAATACGGTAGTCATCAAGGGATATGTCCACAGGAGAAAGAACCTCACCACGACCGGTAGCATACATCGGAAGGTTGTAAATAAAAAAGGGACAATCACTGCCCAGCGAAGCGGCATGACCGGCCAGCACATCATCATTTAAGTCGAGCGAAAACATCCTGTTGAGCAGAATCAGTGTAGCTGCTGCATCGGAAGAACCGCCGCCCAGACCGGCACCTACAGGAATCTTTTTGTAAAGGTGAATGGCAACAGGCGGTAGATCGTAAATCTTTGCCATCAGATGATATGCCTTTGCACAAAGGTTGTCCATCGGATCTCCGTCAAGAGCTGATCCGTACAGGTGCATTGAAAATTTTTCGGCATAGAGCACCTCCAGAATATCACAACACTCCGGACACGGCACAAAGAGAGTCTCGATATTGTGAAAACCGTCAGGACGTTTCTCTATGATATCGAGACCCAGATTGATTTTCGCATTCGGAAAAAATATCATCTTATCTCTATAAAAGTTCTTTCGCTAACTGCACTTGGAATAGCCGCATTCGAGACATACCAGACAACCCTCTTGATAGACCAGGTTTCTACTGGTGCAATTGCTACACTTTTGGCCGGTCTCATCGCGAGTGCCATCGGGAATATAACGTTTAAGTGCTCTCTCTACTCCATTTTTCCAGGTGTTGATAGATTCACTGTCAAGTTCGAGTCCCTGTACGAGATTGAGGATATCGACGATGGGCATACCATTGCGGATAACTCCCGATATGAGCTTGGCGTAATTCCAGAACTCTTTGTTGAACATATGAGAGATACCTCCAAGTACACTCGGATAACCAAGACCGTCAACATAGTGAAAATCATACCTGGACTTACCGCTCTTGAGATCCTTTTCCTTGACAATCCAACCCTTTTCAATAGATCTGGGAATGACACGGGTATCTTCGTCTACAATACCGGTGAAAATCTCATAAGGCTTTCCGTCTAGCTTGCCTACAAAAGCAATCCATCTCTCCGATCTGTTGCGGAAGCGGATGATATCGGCCTCAAGTGTCTGAGGACGCTTTTTAGGTTTGAGTACAGGCGTATCCTTGCTTGTTGAGACAAGCACACCGGAACGGCTGCCTTCACGATAGACGGTCATACCCTTACACCCCGATTTCCAGGCGGTCTTGTAAACCTCCGCAACAGCCTCCTCGGTGATATCTTCGGGAAGATTGACAGTAACGCTGATGGAGTGATCCACCCATTTCTGGATTTCACCCTGCATCTTTACCTTTGATACCCAGTCTATGTCATTGGCTGTAGCCTTGTAATAAGGGGACTTTTTGAGGAGATCCTCGAGTTCTTCTTCACTCATTCCTATTACCTGATCTCTCTCGTAACCATTTATCATTGCCCATGTAAGGAATTTATGATGGAACACGAAATACTCTTCAAAACAGTCACCCATGTCATCGGTATATGTTACTTTGACATTCTGATCATTGGGATTGACCTTTTTGCGACGGAGATAAAAGGGCCTGAATACAGGCTCGATGCCTGAGGTAGTCTGCGTCATCAGGCTGGTGGTGCCGGTGGGGGCGATAGTCAGCATGGAAATATTGCGGCGACCCGATTTGACCATACGTTTATAAAGCTCGGGATCTTCGGTCTTGATACGGATGATCATAGGGTTGTTAATCTCTTTCGACGCATCGTATATGGGGAACGCCCCGCGCTCTTCAGCCATTATCACTGAAGATCTGTATGCTTCTACTGCAAGTGTTTTCTGTACCTGAACGGCAAACTCTATAGCTTCTTTTGAGCCGTAAGTGAGTCCTAAAGCTGCCAGCATATCGCCCTCTGCGGTAATTCCAAGACCAGTCCTGCGTCCGCCCAGTGATTTTTTGCGGATTTTCTCCCAAAGTTCATATTCTGTCCTCTTTACATAATCATCCTCGGGATCAGCCTTGATTTTGGCCATTATAAGGTCAATTTTTTCCATTTCGAGATCAATCAGGTCATCCATCAGGCGCATCGCCTTGGCGCAATGATCTTTGAAACGATCGAAGTTGAATGTAGCCTTGGAAGTAAATGGATTATCTACATATGAATAGAGGTTGATGGCAATCAGGCGACAGGAGTCATAAGGGCATAGGGGAATCTCACCGCATGGATTGGTGCTGACAGTCCTGTAACCCTTATCGGCATAGCAATCAGCTACGGATTCCCTGAGAATGGTATCCCAGAAAAGAACACCCGGTTCGGCGCTCTTCCAAGCGTTATGGATAATCTTTTTCCAAAGCGCGGAAGCATCTATTTCCTGGGTAATCTTGGGCTTGTCACTATAAACGGGATATTGCTGCATATATGTATTGCCCGAAAGGGCTGCACGCATAAACTCGTCATCTATCTTGACGGATACATTGGCTCCCGTCACTTTTCCCTGCTCCATCTTTGCGTCAATAAAATTCTCCGCATCGGGATGCTTGATGGAAATTGTGAGCATCAGCGCACCTCTGCGGCCATCCTGCGCCACTTCGCGGGTAGAGTTGGAATATCTCTCCATAAAGGGAACTACGCCTGTCGATGTAAGAGCGCTGTTGAGTACCGCGCTGCCGGTAGGTCTGATATGAGAAAGGTCGTGCCCCACACCACCTCTGCGTTTCATCAACTGTACCTGCTCTTCGTCAATCATCATGATACTACCGTATGAATCGGCAGGACGCTCGTGACCTATCACAAAGCAATTGGAGAGCGAAGCCACCTGATGTTCATTGCCGATACCGGTCATCGGACCTCCCTGAGGAATGACATATTTGAAATCCTTGAGCAACTCAAAAATCTCCGACATCTTCATCGGATTGGGATACTTCTTCTCTATTCTGGCAAACTCCGACGCCAACCGTTTGTGCATATCGTTGGGAGATTTTTCATATATATTGCCGAATGAGTCTTTCAAGGCATATTTGTTGACCCATACATTGGCGGCCAGTTCGTCGCCCTTAAAATAAATCTTACTCGCAGCAAGAGCTTCATCAAAAGAGTACTTCATGATTGACATTTGTAGTATTTAGGCAAGTTAAAAGGGGCCGAAACCCCCCTGGCATTATTCCGGGGCCAATAATGCCTGTTTACATATGTAAATTCCGGTACGCAAGTTACAGCAAAATGCATAGGTCTTTCTAATAATATCAACAGAGTTATCAACAAAGTTATCAACAATTTAACAAAACCTTATCATTCTTACTGTTACATTACGATTACACTTTTTTTACATCACCGTTACACTATTTTTTGTATTTTTGTGAAAATTCCAAAATCCAATGGGCACAACACGTACTGAAATCTCAACCATCGGAAAAGAAAACCTCATAGACCGTCTTTTCGAAAACACCGGATATATTAATGAACGAACTATAAAACTCTATGAAAAGGGCGAGTGCTGCACTTCGCATAAAATTCTTTTGGAAGGGATTAATTTCGACCTGGTCTATACCCCTCTCAAACATCTCGGATACAAAGCTGCCCTATGCGCATTAGGAGAAATCTATGCTCTGCTGCGCCAGCCGGTCTCACTCTCACTCAATCTCGGGCTCTCAAACCGCTTCTGCGTGGAAGATGTAACCAATTTGTGGTCGGGCTTCGTAGCCGCAGCTAAAGAACACTCTATAAAACATCTCTCCCTGGAACTCAACCCTTCGCTCACAGGACTCTGTATAAGCGTTTCCGCCGCAGGTGTCCAAAAAAAAGGCATCATCTCCAAAGTGCCGGCACCTAAAAACATGGACCTGATCTGTCTTACGGGAAATGTTGGTGCCGCATATATGGGACTTCACGTACTCCAACGGGAAAAAGTCTCCTTCATCAAAGAAAGCTCTCAACAACCCGATCTCTCAAAATACAAACATATCCTGGCTGCATATCTCAGCCCTGAAATCAATCCTTCCGTAGTAATCCGATTTGTGAAAGAGGAACTCTATCCCTCCACAGGACACTTTCTCACCAGAGGTCTGGGTGCTGCAGTGTTGGATCTTGTGAAAGAGACCGGCTTCGGAGCCAAAATTTATCTTGAAAGAATACCTGTCTCCTCACAGAGTCTGGAAATGGCTCAGGAAATCAATATGGATATGGTTACCGCTATAATCAACGGAGGAGAGGACTACAAATTCATCTTCACCGTGCCTATTGAGAAACACGATGTGATCAGAAAAGATTTTCAGGATTATGATGTCATAGGACATCTTGCCCGTCCGGAAGTAGGTGCAGTGCTGGTAACTCCGGAAGGTGCCGAGCTTACCATTCGTGCACAGGGCTATGAAGCCTCAGAGGATTAGCAACAGTTTCTGATACAGGTACTGCAATGTGAGAATTCACCGCGAAGTCGTCTTTCCACAAGACTGAGCATTCTTTCACGAAGTTCCATGTTTGAAATTTTCTCCAGTACTTCGTATGCAAATGCCTTCTGCTGAAGGATGCGGGCTTCTGCCGCAGGTATGCCTCTGGTGCGCATATAAAAAAGTTCGTCCTCATTTAAGCGACCAATGGTCGCTCCATGACTGCATTTTACATCATCGGCGTAGATTTCAAGCTGGGGACTGGTATAAGCCTTTGCCATATCGGAGATAAGCAAATTGTGATTGGCCTGGTAGGCTTCTGTCTTCTGAGCGTCCGGCGCTACATTTATACGGCCGTAAAAACGGGCTATTCCTTCGTCATCCAGAATGCCTTTAAAGAGTTGGTTGCTGGTGCAGTCCGGCACAAGGTGATTGACATGGATATTGTTATCCATCAGCTGCTTGGAGTCGGTGAGATAAAGTCCTGCCAGGTCGCATTCTGCATGCTTTTCATTGAAGTTGAGAAAGATGTCGTTGCGTATAACTCCACCATGAAGTGAAAGGAAGACCATTTTAAGGAAGGCTCCGGTGGCCAGATTGACCTCATATGAGGTGCTGTGTTCCGCATTATTATGCTCGTTCTGCATAATGTAAAATTCTGCGGATGCATCTCTTTCCAATGTTATGGTCACCTTCTCAGTAGTCCTGAACTTATCCGGTGAGAAAGTATGAGAGCACTGAATTATCCTGCCCGCCGAGCCCTTTCCGAAACAAAAATCCTGCTGCGTAGAGAGGTGCTCTTTATAAGATTTGTGGCGTACGGAAATGATCTGGAGCATCTCGTCCATTATCTCTCCCTCTTCCAACCGAAGGGAGAAGGGAGTTTTGCCGCCCTGTACCTTTCCATTGACAATAAAGAGCTGCCTTGTCTCTTTCAGAGGCACTTTACATCTGAATTCGCTGGTTAGTGCGGGTGCGTATATATAGTTCTGTTTCATTGTCTGTTAATCAGCCAGTCATAACCCTTTTCTTCGATTTCCAGCGCAAGTTCACGTCCTGCACTTTTGATGATACGCCCCTTGTATATGACATGAATATAGTCGGGTACAATATAGTCTAGCAGACGCTGGTAGTGTGTGATGACAATAGTTGCATTCTGAGGAGTTTTGAGGCGATTGATGCCGCCTGCAACTATACGGAGCGCATCCACGTCCAGTCCGGAGTCTGTCTCGTCGAGAATTGCAAGTTTCGGCTCAAGCATTGCCATATGGAATATCTCATTGCGCTTTTTCTCCCCTCCGGAAAATCCCACATTGACTCCTCTGGAGGTGAAACTGCTATCCATCTCTACATAAGCCATCCTTTCCCGCATCAACTTGAGAAACTGTGCCGCACTCAGTTCCGGAAGTCCTTTTCGTTTACGGTGTTCGTTTACTGCGGTTTTGATAAAATTGACATTGGTCACTCCGGGGATTTCTATCGGATACTGAAAGCCAAGGAAAATGCCTGCCCAGGAGCGCTCTTCCGGAGAGAGTTTGAGCAAATCCTCACCCTCGTAGAGGATTTCTCCTTCGGTCACTTTATAATTCTCCTTGCCCGCAAGCACTGCGGAAAGGGTGCTTTTACCGGAACCATTGGGACCCATAATGGCATGTACTTCGCCCGGCCTCACCTCAAGGTTCACACCCGTGAGGATTTCACGGTCATCTACGGAAACTTTAAGTCCCTTTATTTTGAGCATAATGTTGTCGCTGTTCATATATTATTTCTTTTCTTTTTTGTACAATTTAAACCAGTGATAAAGCGAAACCAGACCATTGATAAGATAAAGCCCGCTTACAATCGGCATAAAGATGTGACCTACCGAGATGTGAAGTATAATCTGGGTGATGTTGACAAATAGCCAGACAATCCAGCAATCCCACTTCTTTTGAGCCGAAAGGAATTGGGCCACAAGTATCAATACCGTAACTAAGGCATCCAGATATGGTATCGGATCTGAAGGAAACACTCCTACAAACCATTTTGTACCCAACTGCCGCAGTAACCATCCCCAAAGGATTGCCAGAATAAACACAGAAACTATGGTTGTTATCCTTTGGCGCCAGGTAAGCATAGTTACCTTTAGGGATTTCGGGTTTGAAGAACTTTCCTCCCCTTTTTTAGGGTGTGTCCACCTGTAATGACCTAAAATATTTATACCGAGTGAGATAGGCTGGAGAATGAGACTGGCGTAGAGATTTTTGTTCCAAAACATCAGGAACAGGAGAGCCGTATAGAAATAACCCACCCAGAAGTTGTATTTGCTGTTGCGACCTGCCAAAAAGACACAGGTCAGACCGAAAATCGATGTAACAAGGTCGATCAGCAACACCGGCACATCACCGCCGATTGTAAATAGTGTATAGTTTATTACTTCTTTAATCATCCCACGCTTCCTTCAAGTGATACCTGTAAAAGTTTCTGCGCCTCAACGGCAAATTCCATCGGTAGTTGATTGAGCACCTCCCTGGCATAACCATTTACAATAAGTCCTACCGCATCTTCCTCCGGAATGCCTCTTTGGCGGCAATAGAAGAGTTGATCTTCGCTGATCCTGGAAGTGGTGGCCTCATGCTCAATTACGGAGCTGCGGTTGTCGCTCTCAATGACGGGGAAGGTATGAGCGCCGCATTTATCTCCCAGCAAGAGTGAGTCGCACTGGGAGTGATTGCGCGCTCCGGTAGCGTTTGAAGCCACTTTCACCAAACCACGATAACTGTTCTGACTATACCCCGCTGAGATACCCTTGCTCACGATACGACTGACAGTATTTTTGCCCAAATGGATCATCTTAGTGCCGGTATCCGCTTGCTGACGATTGTTTGTTACCGCCACCGAATAGAACTCCGAAGTGGAGTTGTCGCCCTTGAGTATGGTACTCGGATACTTCCAGGTAATGGAGGATCCCGTTTCTACCTGTGTCCAGAACAAACGGCTGTTTGAGCCCTTGCATATGCCCCTCTTTGTCACAAAATTGTAGATTCCGCCTTTGCCATCCTTGTCACCAGGATACCAATTTTGAACCGTAGAATATTTGACCTCCGCATCGCGCTCCACTATAATCTCTACCACTGCCGCGTGAAGTTGTGCCTCATCGCGCATCGGGGCAGTACACCCCTCCAGATAACTCACATACGACCCTTCATCCGCTACGATAAGAGTCCTCTCAAACTGTCCGGTACCTCTGGCATTGATACGGAAGTAACTCGAGAGTTCCATCGGGCACCTGACTCCCTTGGGTATATAGCAGAAAGAACCGTCACTGAAAACAGCAGAGTTTAGTGCAGCATAAAAGTTGTCGCCGATAGGCACAACTGTTGCCAGATATTTGCGTACCAAATCGGGATAATCCCTTACAGCTTCCGAAAAGGAACAGAATATGATTCCTTTCTCCGCAAGGGTCTCCTTAAAAGTGGTCTTGACTGAAACTGAGTCAAATACCGCATCCACTGCCACTCCGGCGAGCATATTGCGCTCATGCAGGGGAATTCCCAGTTTGTCAAATGTAGCTTCGAGCTCAGGATCTATTTCACCCGAAGTACTCGTAGCCTTCGGTGCGGCATAGTAAATAATATCCTGGAAGTCAATTTCGGGTATCTCCAGATGGGCCCATGTTGGCAAAGTCATCTTCTTCCATCTGGCAAAAGCCTTGAGGCGAAAATCCAGCATCCACTGGGGCTCTTCCTTTTTACGGGAAATAATACGGATTATATCCTCGTTCAATCCCTTGGGAATGAACTCCTGTTCAAGATCGGTTTCGAAGCCGTGCCGGTACTCTCCACCGGCAATTTCTTCTATAATTTTCCTCTCTTCTTCCATTATTTAAAAAAAATCAACTTTTTTATAAAAATGATGCAACGTTTTTGCCATTTATTGCATCTATATAGTAGGTTTAGGTTTTAGTACACAAGGAAAGGGGTTTGATTCCGGCAGAGGATCAGCTCTTTTTTTGCACATATGCCTATCAATTGGCTGCACGTGATACCACTGCCGCCAAATAACCTATCAATCCCACACCGCCGGCGATGATCAGAATGTCACTCCAACGTATCACCACGGGATAATATTCAACTATAAAATTGCCCGGCATCTTCACTAATCCAACCTTTTGCTGCAACAGGCAGATTAGAAGTCCCAGAGCAATACCTGCCACGATACCCAATAGGGAAATCATCCATCCCTCCTTTACAAAAATCTTTTTAATAAGCCGCTCATCAGCTCCCATCGACTTCAATATTTCTATATCGTCGCGCTTCTCTATGATAAGCATCGAAAGTGAACCGAAAATATTGCAAGAAATAATGATCATCACAAAGAGCAGAATAGCATAAATGGCTATTTTCTCGTAAGAGAGAAGCTTGTAAAGAGACTCATTCTGCTGCTGCCGGTTTTTAACCGTAAAGGAGTCACCCAATGCCACACTCACCTTCTTTTGGAAATCTGCATTCACCACTCCATTAGGCGAAATGACGCTGGAATCCGCATAGATTTCGACCGATGTTACCTCATCCTCATACTCAAGCAGAGAACGAAGTGTCTCAACCGGCAGGAACATATACTTCTTGTCAAAATTCTGGTCGAGAGAGATGATGCCACCAGGATAGAGCCTTTCGCTGCGAAGTGAAGCAAAAGGATTGACCGGCGACACATCTGCCGTTCTTGAAGGAAAATAGACGTCTAAAGGTGTGACGAAAGCTATCCTCAAGCCCAGTTCCTGGGCGAGCGTATAACCTATGACCACTTGCTTTAAATCACCTAACTCCAATTCAAAATTCCCTTCCACCACATAATCTTTCAAACCTGTAGCGCTTATATAGGCCGAATCTACTCCTCTTGCAGTAGCGACTATGTGGTTGTCTCCGTATGTTACAAAGACATTCTCCTCCAGCACCTCACAAAAAGAGAGCACAGCTGCATTACTCCTTATCTCCTCAAATCCTTCGCTATCAGTGGTAAAAACCTTTCCTTCAGCGGGAGTTACCAGTAAATCGGGGGTGTAACTGCTGTAGAGTGTACGTACAATTGAGTCAAAACCATTATAGATCGACATTATCACAACCAGAGCGGCACAGCCTATGGCTATACCCGCCGCAGAGATGCCTGATATGATATTAATCACATTGTGGGACTTCTTTGCGAAGAGATAGCGTCTGGCAATGAAAGTCGAAAGGTTCATTACTCTTTATTGTTGAGCAACTCGTCTATATGCTCGACATAATCAAGTGAGTCATCTAAAAAGAATGTGAGTTCCGGCACAATCCTCAACTGTTTGGCCACAAGGTTACCCAGCTCTCCACGCAAGCTTCTGTTCTGAAAAGCGAGGATATCCATTACTTTCTGGCTCTTGTCGGAAGGAAATATACTCACATATACTCTTGCAAGCGAGAGGTCGGGACTCATCCTCACTCCGCTCACCGTTACCATAGCTCCGTCGAAGGCGGCCATACCTCGGCCTCTGATGATTTCAGCCATATCCCGCTGAATTTGCCTTGCCACCATTCGTTGTCTTTTGCTTTCGTTCTCCATAACCTTTCCTTTGTTTTAAATTATTCGAATTTTAGAATAAAATAGTTCTTCTTTCCCTTTTGTACCAAAATATATTTGTTGTCAAGCAGATGCTCCGCTGTCAGCGTGTATGCGATATCCGTTACCTTCTCTTTGTTGATGGAAAGACCGCCGCCTTGAATCATCTTACGACATTCACCCTTGGAAGGAAATACAGATGTGGTCACCGCCAGCATCTCAATAATATCTGAAGGGAGCTGCTCCTTACGGAGTTCAAACTGGGGAACTCCCTCAAATACTGAGAGAAAAGTCTGTTCATCAAGTGTCTTTAAAACCTCAGAAGTGGCATTACCAAAAAGAATGGAAGAAGCATCCAGCGCATTCCGGTACTCCTGCTCCCCGTGCACCATCACGGTAACCTCTTTTGCCAGGAGCTTTTGCAGGTTCCTTTGATGGGGAGCCTCTAAATGTTCGGCGACAGCAGCTTCCACCTCTTCAAGAGTGAGCATTGTGAAAATCTTGATATATTTCTGTGCATCCTCGTCGCTCACATTGAGCCAGAACTGGTAAAAAGTGTAGGGGGAGGTGTATCTTGCATCTAGCCAAACATTACCCTGTTCGGTCTTTCCGAATTTGCCACCATCCGCCTTTGTGATTAACGGGCAAGTCATAGCAAAAGCATCTCCCGAAAGTTTACGACGGATTAGCTCCGTACCGGTGGTAATATTGCCCCACTGATCACTGCCACCCATCTGGAGTTTGCACCCCTCATGCTCATAGAGCCATAAAAAATCGTAACCCTGCACAAGTTGATAGGTAAATTCGGTAAAGGACATACCTTCGCGCTCCTCACCGGAGATACGCTTCCTGACCGAATCCTTGCTCATCATATAGTTGACTGTAATGTGCTTGCCGATATCGCGTATAAAATCCAAAAATGTAAAATTCTTCATCCAGTCATAGTTATTGACCAGTTTTGCTGCATTGGGAGCATCACTGTCAAAATCTAGAAATCTGGAGAGTTGTGCCTTGATGGCAGCTTCGTTGTGCCTGAGAGTCGCTTCATCGATGAGATTTCGCTCAGATGACTTCATAGAAGGGTCACCAATCATACCTGTGGCACCACCTACCAGAGCTATCGGCCTATGGCCGCAATTCTGAAAATGCTTGAGCATCATAACGCTCACCAAGTGACCTATATGGAGTGAATCAGCAGTAGGATCGATACCCACATAGGCAGATGTGCGCTCTTTCATCAACTGCTCTTCCGTACCGGGCATCATATCATGAATCATACCCCTCCACTCCAACTCCTTGACGAAGTTCTTAGATATCTTTGCCATATTATTCTATATGTTTTTATTATCAGTTGGGCTGACAAAGGTAGTTATTTTATAGAGATTAAAAAACCGCTGATGCCATAAATGCAACAGCGGTAATATCTGCACAGGATGCTGATAAAAAGGCATTAGCCCACTACCCAAACCATCACATGATCCTCAAATACCATATATTCTAACTCAAACTCCATCTCTACACCATCCTTATGAGTGAATGTTGCTTCAAGTTCACCATCTTCATCGGGACTGAAGCGTTCAAGTTCTATCTGCTCCGCAAAGTCAACTCCATGGAGAGACATTCTCTTGTAGATAGCCTCCTTTGCACACCAGTAGATAGCCAGATGGAGGTTTTTATGCCTCTCTGACAGGTCCTCGATCTCATCCTCGGAAAGAGCTTTCGTCTCTACTGCGGAGAAATCACGGTCGAGAGACTCAATATCGATGCCCAGTGTCTCATCCGGATGTATGATAATAGCCACAAAACGATTGGTGTGCGCAATACTAATCTCTGTGGCCATATTCTGGAGGTAAGGACGGCCGTTGTCGTGGTGACCCAGATATACCTTATCCTCGAATATCTCGTTGAGAAGGGCTCTGACTGCAAGTTTCTCTCTTCTGCGGGCTTCACTCTTGATAAAACTCAGGTCTTCGAGTTCATCGTTGGGAATCGGAGCCGAGAGTTCCATCAGTTGCTCTTCACTCTCGGTAACCTCCCATACGAAGATTTGTGCATCATTGTCAAGTTCTTTTGTAAGATAAAGTGCCATAGTTATGAAAATAGGATAAGGCATCCTCCGCCTCCTAAAGCGGGGATAAGTAAATTAAAGTGAATGGGATTGCACTGCATAAAGAGGAAGGCCCGGAAGAGCTTTCGTCCGCATATGGAAATTGACGACTCGGAGGTTCCAAGACAGCGCTGTTTAATTGGTTAACAAGTTGAGATACCAGGATTCGAACCTAGACAGACAGAACCAAAACCTGTAGTGCTACCATTACACCATATCTCAGTGAACTGCAAAGGTAAGAATAATTTAAATTAATCAAAACTATTCCACCTTATGAAAATTCAGATGAGAAGTAGCTGTATAGCCTTCGACCTATTTTTAATCTCTCATTTTTACTCTTACCTTTCTCATGGACTTACGGCTTTTTTCTGCAGCAAAGCCCATTACATGGCTTTCAACCGATGCTTCCAATGTGCTGCTGAGCTTGGACTGATCCTGGGCTGCAACCGCCTCAAGAAAGTCACGCACCAGTGCCAAATCACCTCCGCCATGACCTGCACCCTTATATTCCTCCAATTCCTCAACCTCTCTTGACCAAATTTTAGTCTTTCCCGTCTTAAAATCCCAGGCTACAAACTTGCTCATATCTCCCTCAATAAAGCCCTTTGTGCCCATGACGCGGGTACGGCGACCACCCCAAGGCGTAAAGGCATCCATTGTAAATGTGGCTGTCCTGTCATCTTCAAATAACAGAGTTGTCACATAATGGTCAGGCTGATCATTATCACACTGGAAAACACAGCGACCGTAACCTGTAGTGCGAAGCTTCTCCAAAATTTCCTTTTCATCATTCCTATCCTTAAGGTCGAAGACACCAAGGTGTTTTTTATGTCTCACATATACATCCATTGCTGAGAATGGGCATGTCTCTTCATGTGGACAGCCATCAGTACATCTGAATGGCGCGCCCTCCGGCTTATTTTCCGCTTTGAATAAATGCAGTGATCCTTCGGCGGCAATGACCTTGCAAGGCTTATCCATCAGCCAACGTAAGATATCGAGGTCATGACAAGATTTTGCAAGGATAATAGGGGTTGTTTCCTTCTCTACTCTCCATTTGCCACGAACATAGGAATGTGCCATATGGGCGAATTCTATCGGTTCCATATGTTGAATGCTTACAACCTCTCCGATAGCTCCGGACTTGAGATACTCCTTGAGTGCAATAAAATATGGCGCATATCTCAGCACATGACATACCGCCACTACTCTATTGTATTTTTCTGTCTGGCGCAGTATATCCCTGCACTCTTTTTCGGTTTGGGCAATCGGTTTTTCCAAAAGGACATCATAACCCAACTCCAAAGCCTTCATACATGGTTCATAATGCAGGTCGTCCGGAGTAGCAATTACTACAACATCGGCAAGCTTAGGATTCTCTAAAAGCTCTTTAAAGCCTACAAACGCGTTTTCCCTGGGAATACCATGGTTTTTAATCATAGCTTCTCTACGACCTTCTATCGGTTCTGCCACACCCACGATCTTAAAGCTCTCCGGATATCTTTCCGCAAAAGCCGCATAGATTCTTCCCCGATTCCCTGCACCAACTATTATAGCCGTGATTTGCTTACCGCCCGTATCAGGTCTTAAACTACGAAGCGGAAAATGAATCAGATCTTCTGGCGGTAACTTTGCAAGCTCTTCTGCAGAGATGCCTGCCATACCTTTAGCCATTGCGAAAGGGTCTGTAAAAGCTAAACCTGCCGTTACTAAACCAATCTGCTTAAGGAAATCTCTTCTAATCATAATATCTCTTTTTGTGTTGTTTTATTTTGGAAATTCCATAAGTTGCAATTTACACAATTTAGCCTTATCTTCAACAATTATTTTACAAATATGATCCTGCTAATTATTGCAAGGATTGGGGTATGACAGGCACCTTCCGGCCAGTGTGGATACCAATACCCTTTACCATGGTCTTTAGATACGACATATTTTTTAAGGCCGGTATCGCGAAGGAGAGGCAAAGAACTGAAAGAGATATTAAACGAGAGAAAAGGGTTAAGTAGTATCTTCTCATCATTTATCTCGAAGTACAAAAAAAAGTGATCAAGGGAGATTCCTGTCGCTATATAGCCCAAACGGCTAAAAAAGATAATTTACAACAGCTTCGCCATATTTGATAAAAAGAAGAGTCCAGAGCAGAAATCTCAGACCTCTGCCAATAAGCATAAACAAGGAACATTTCCAGAATGGAACCCTGTAAAAACCGAGTGCGATTGCAAAAACATCACCTATAAAGGGAAACCAGGTGACAAGTGCCAGAAGCGATCCCCAGCGATCTATTTTTTCTTTTTGTGCAGTCAGAGTCTCCGGTTTCACCTTGAACCACTTCTCTATCCACTCCCATTTACCGATACGTCCGACACCATACGTGGTAAGTCCACCCGACCAGTTGCCCAATGTACCGACCAAGAAAACAATCCAGGGATTTACTCCTGTCAGAAGTATACCTATATAGAGTACAGTTGAATTGAAAGGCACCATGGTCGCAGCCATAAATGTGCCTATAAATAGTCCCAGAAGACCAAGCCCTTGAAGCCATTCCATAATCAATGCTTGAAATCGCTATTAACCGTTAGCCGTTGGCCGCCGGCTCTTAACTTTACTCGCAACATGTAGCCTAAAACTCGCACTTAATTTCTTTTATCTCTGAAAAACTCAGTTACCAGATTGCCACACTCAATATCCAGAACTCCTTTTACCACCTCTGTTTTCGGATGTAGGAGAGATGGAGAAAAGAGTGAATATCCTCTCTTTGGATCGTCAGCTCCGTAAACAAGACGCCCGAGTTGCGCCCAGGCCAGCGCTGCTGCGCACATAGGACAGGGTTCCACTGTTACATAAAGGGTACATTCTTTCAGATACTTACCACCAAGATATTCCGTAGCCATGGTGACCAATTGCATCTCCGCATGGGCGGTGGGATCGGTAAGAAGTTCAGTAAGATTGTGGCCGCGTGCAATGATATGACCCTTGCACACAACTACTCCTCCTATAGGCACTTCTCCCTGTTTAAGTGCCACTGCTGCCTCTTTAAGCGCTTCGCGCATATATTTTTTGTCGTCCATTGTCTGAAAAGAAATAAAAAGGGAGCGACCGCATAAGGTTGCTCCCCGCAAATATAATATTTCTATCCAATATAGGATTTATATCATACCCAAAGCGCCACTTTTACCAAATCTGCATAAGGTTGCCTACGTTAGGAGGAAGTGCAAACAGGGTGTCTACAAGAGCATCGGCATCAAGACTTTGCAGCTCTACATAGTAGTTCTTATCCCTGCTGGTTTTAAGAGCATAAATATTTTTAATGGTTCTAATTAATTGATTTTTTCAGATAAAAAAATTAAAAGGGAGCAACCGTAAGCACGATTGCTCCCCAATAATATTTATATTGTGTTTCTCCGATAGGAATTACATCATACCCATACCGGGGGCACCTCCGCCCATCGGCATCGGAGGCACTTCCTCCTTAATGTCGGCAAGTGCACACTCGGTAGTAAGCAACATTCCTGCGACAGAAGCTGCATTCTCAAGTGCTACGCGCATCACCTTAGTGGGATCGATTACTCCTGTACTAAAGAAGTTCTCAAAAGTATCGGTATGAGCGTTATAGCCATAATCGCCCTTACCCTCCTTAACTTTCTGTACAATCACGCTACCCTCTTTACCTGCATTTTCACAAATCATCCTGATAGGCTCTTCAATGGCGCGTGCGATAATATTGATACCTGTGGTCTCATCATCGTTCTCACCCTTGAGTCCTTTCAGTGCAGCTGTAGCGCGGATAAAGGCCACACCGCCTCCGGGGATAATACCCTCTTCAACTGCAGCACGGGTGGCATTGAGAGCATCCTCAACCCTATCTTTCTTCTCCTTCATCTCAACTTCGGTAGCTGCACCTACATAAAGTACTGCTACTCCGCCGGCAAGCTTACCCAGACGCTCCTGGAGTTTTTCACGATCATAGTCGGATGTAGTAGTTTCGATCTGCTTGCGGATCTGATTAGCGCGATCCTGGATCTTTTCCTTCTTTCCGGCGCCATTAACAATGGTTGTATTCTCCTTGTCTATTACCACCTTTTCTGCCTTTCCGAGCATTTCTATGGTGGTATTCTCAAGAGTATAGCCTCTCTCCTCGGAGATTACAGTACCTCCGGTAAGGATTGCTATATCCTGAAGCATCTCCTTGCGACGATCACCAAAGCCAGGTGCCTTTACTGCGGCTATCTTGATAGTACCGCGAAGTCTGTTAACTACGAGGGTGGTGAGTGCTTCACCTTCTACATCCTCTGCAATAATGAGCAGGGATTTACCATCCCTTGCTATGGGCTCAAGCACGGGAAGAAGATCCTTCATAGTGGAAATCTTCTTGTCGGTAATAAGTATGTAGGGATTTTCGAGTACCGCCTCCATCTTATCGGGGTTAGTCATGAAGTATGCTGAAATATAACCTCTGTCAAATTGCATTCCCTCTACCAGTTTTACCTCGGTAGTGGTACCCTTTGCCTCTTCTACAGTGATTACACCATCTTTCTTAACTTTGGACATTGCGTCTGCGATGAGTTTACCGATAGCATTGTCATTGTTGGCTGAGATAGTGCCGACCTGCTCTATTTTTGAGTAGTCGTCACCTACAGGAGTGGTTTGAGACTTGAGACTCTCCACGACAACGGCAATTGCCTTGTCAATACCGCGCTTGAGGTCCATGGGATTGGCACCTGCGGTAACATTCTTAAGTCCAACATTGATGATGGATTGTGCGAGAACCGTAGCGGTAGTGGTGCCATCACCGGCCTGATCGTTGGTCTGTGAGGCCACCTCTTTAACCATCTGTGCGCCCATATTGGCGAATCTGTCCTCTAATTCAATTTCTCTGGCTACGGTAACTCCATCCTTGGTTACCTGGGGGGCACCGTATTTCTTGTCAATAACTACGTTGCGGCCTTTAGGTCCGAGAGTGACCTTTACTGCGTTGGCCAAAGCGTCTGCACCTTCTTTAATGAGGTTGCGTGCTTCTATGTCAAATTTGATTTCTTTTGCCATAATATGGAAATGTCTTTAATTATTTAAGTACTGCTACTACGTCCGACTGACGCATTATTAGATAATCTTTACCGTCAACACTGATTTCGGTGCCGGCATATTTGCCGTACAATACGGTATCACCTACGGTGAGCTCCATAGGTTCATCTTTTTTGCCGTTACCTACGGCTACTACAACACCCTGCTGGGGTTTTTCTTTTGCGGTGTCCGGAATGAACAATCCGCCTGCGGTCTTGGTTTCCGCCTCTTTAGGTTCAATAAGAACTCTGTCTGCCAATGGTTTAATCTTCATAATATGAAATGTTTAATTTTTTAAATCTTGTGCTTTAATTTCGGCAAAATAAGTGCCACCGGCATATTTCTGCCAATTTGTCACAGTATTTTCTTTACATTTGCAAAAAAATTGATCCATGATGACAAAACAATCACTGATATCTCTTCTGCTTGCATCGGTATTACTGCTTACTGCCTGCAAGAACACCACTGATTTGCCTGCCAGACCATTTCCCACTCCTCAGGTACCAGCAATGCTCAGCAGCAACATGCAGCAGGCTTTCCAATATATCTCCCTTCATTTCTGGGATAAGTTGTACGCTCCAGGAATCGAATATTCCAAAGATACTACTCTGGTGATGGGAGTCACTCACGATGATTTCGAAGAGGCTTTTGCTATATACCTCACGGCGCTGGACAATGTGACTCTCCCTGTAATGAACACTGCTCAGGACACTATGCTTGCCCGCGCATCCAGACATAAACTCTCCCATCCGGAGAGCAAAGTGTGGGAAACTATCACCGAGCTTTCCGAGAAATATCTTTACGACCCCAATTCTCCCTACAGAAATGAAGAGATGTTTCTCCCCATACTGGCTCATCTCAAGGAATCGCCTTTTACCACCGACGAAGAAAAAATGCACTATAACCATCTGCATCGCTTGTGCTCTTACAACCGCATCGGCACACAGGCGGCAGATTTCAAATATACCCTAAAGAATGGCCGGACAGGCACTTTGCACCAGATAAAAGCCGAATATGTGCTGCTCTTTTTCAGCAACCCGGAGTGTCAAAACTGCAAGGAGATAATCGATGCTCTCGCCGGTTTACCTGAAATATCGCAACTTATCAAACAGAAGAGAGTTGCCGTACTCAACATCTATCCAGATGCTGATCTGGCTGAATGGTACGACTACCTGTCGAACTATCCTGATAACTGGATTAACGGATATGATCAGGATTTGATGCTGAATATGCAGACCATTTACAATATCCGCGCAATACCTTCACTCTATCTGCTTGACAAAGAGAAGAAAGTTATTTTTAAGGATGCCCCGCCTGAGAAAATCATCCCCTGGCTTCAGAAGAATGTCGGCTGGTAAAGCTTTTGCATCTATTTGTCGCAAAAGTGCTATCTTTGAGCCCTGTTTTTATGAAAGTTATATCTCCTGTTGGCCGTTTAGCCTTCCCGTTAATACTCTTCACAGCCCTTCTGTTGTCACAGAATCGGGCAACTGCGCAGTATTACACACTCGGCAACGACCCCGCTAATGTAAAGTGGTCAATCATGCGGGGAGATACATACAAAATCATATATCCGCAACAGACCGACTCCCTGGCAAGAAGGTATCTTTATCTTTTTGAGAAACACCGGCACACCAACCTTGCCGGACTCAGAATAGAGTCGCCTAAAATGCCCATAATCCTTCACCCTTATACCACTACAAGCAATGCTACCGTGGTGTGGGCTCCAAGGCGAATGGAAATATTCACCTCGCCGCCGGCAACCGGAGGATATGCCCAAAACTGGGAGACACAACTTGCTCTTCACGAAGGGCGTCATCTCGGACAAATGCAGCACTACACAAAGGGTGTGTTCAGTTTTTTCAACATACTCTTTGGAGAGCAGTCGCTGGCACTGGGCATAGGATTTTACCCTTCTGTGTGGCTTCTGGAAGGAGATGCAGTTCTAAACGAGAGCGACTTTTCCAATGCCGGCCGCGGTAGAAGCGGGGAATTTCTGATGTACTACAGAACAGCATTTCTACAAGACGATATCCGTTCATATTACCATTGGAGGTATGGTTCATATCGGCATTTTGCTCCCAACAAATATGCTTTCGGCTATCTGCTGACAAGTATGATGAGATATGCATCCGGTAACTATTATGCTACCGGTGATGCAATGTCAATACAGGTAAAAAGATGGTGGGATTTCTTCGGCGTATGGAATACCAGCTTTATCAGAGCCACGGGACGCACACCCAGAAGACACTGGCGTTTGGCAGTCTCATTCATGAGTGATCTATGGCAGAAGGATTATCTCAGCAGAGGACCCTATCACATAGCGGAGCCTTTGCTTGCTAAAGAGCCCCGTATATACACCAGTTATACCGACATTCTCCCGACTGAAAAGGGCATTATTGCTACTAAAAGCGGGTACCACGACTCCAGGATGCTTGTATCAATAGACTCTCTCGGGAAAGAACGTAGGATAAGACCCTTTGCACCCACCACCAGTAATATTATATCTGATGGGGATAGCACCCTTATATGGGCTGAAACGATACCTGACCTGCGTTGGGAACTGCAAAATTTCTCCATCATACGCAGCTATGACCTCAATAGCAAAGAAATCAGAGATATAACCTCCCGCACCAAATATTTCAACCCTGCACTTTCTGCTGACGGGCAATCCCTTTTCGTGGTAGAATATCCCATTGGAGGGGGCTCCCAACTGGTGCAGATAGACAAAAAAGAGGGTTGTGTGACAAAGAGAATCCCGGCACCACCCGGAGGTCAGATTACCGAAATTGCACAGATAGGCGAATCGCTTTACGCATTGATTATCACCGAGTCCGGAATGGGAATATACAGGACGGGAATCTACTCAGACAACGGAGTATGGCACAACGAAATCCCCGACCAGCATAGATACATTCAGGATCTGACCGTTAGCGACAACAGTCTCTGTTTTACATCCGATCTGGATGGTCTTGTCAATAGTTATATCTACAACCCCGACCTTAAACTGATGCGCAAGCTCACTAACTCACGTTTCGGGGCCAAATATCCTCACATCGACAATAATTCCGGACGCCTCTACTGGGCCGACTTCGGACTCAAAGGTTACCAACCCGTATCGGCTCCGTTAGATTCGCTGGACTGGAGAGTGGCAGATTTTGGTAAACCTTTTATAAATAATATTTCCGAACATCTCTCACGCCAGGCAAGACTCAATACCCAACCTCTTTCCGAAGAAGAAGATGCAGCTCTCAAGGCAAGGATAGATTCCCTCCCTGCAAAGAAGTATAAAAAACTGCCACACTTGCTTAGAATTCACTCCTGGGCTCCTTTCTACGCTAATATAAACAGGATTATGAATATGAGCTACGAACACTTCTATCAGTTGGTATCAGTCGGTGCAACGGTTATTTCCCAAAACGATCTGAGTACTGCCACTATGCAGCTCGGATATTCATACCATAAAGGATTCCACTCCGGACACCTAAATTTCAACTATTCCGGACTCTATCCTGTATTGGAAATAGCAGTAGATTACAACGACAGACATCGCACTAACACCACAATTGAAGAGGTACACCACCATCAGACTATTATACCGGCTCATCCGGGAGTAATGCCCGGAGAGGTATATCCGATAAGATACACCATTGACACAACAGACATCCCTTCCTGGGATGTTTCATTGAGAACTTATGTCCCCCTCAATCTCAGTAAATCGGGATGGAACAGCGGTTTGATACCCCAGTTGAGATATGATTTCAGTAATGATAAATATTCTCTTTTCGGACATAAAGGCATCTATCGCCACAGTCTGACCTACGGAGTGCGTTACTATAAGATGCTCCCTAATCCAAAGAGTCGTCTCTTCCCCAAATGGGGTTTCGGCGTCCAAGTCAGTGGAGCATATTCTCACGGACCTCACAACTCCTCAGGCAATATTGCATACATCTATACTTACGGTTATCTGCCCGGCATTCTGAACAATCAGGGTATTAAACTCTCAGCCGCATATCAAAAGCAATTCAATAAAAGAGCATTCGGATATCTCCCCAATTTGGCTTCAATGCCGAGAGGTTTCGACAACATCGTGCTGATGGATTATGCCAAATTCACCGCAGATTATGCAATCCCGATCTATCTCGGTGATGTCACCTGGCCCTGGCTTTATTATCTTAAGCGCCTTCAAATAATTCCTTTTGGCGATTTTGCCATTAACAGAGCTTCCTGGTATCCTCAAAACGGAATTATCAAACCCATCGACCGGAAATATCTTTACTCATACGGAGTGGATGTTCTTGTCAATGCCCACCTCCTGCGTATCGGAAGTGAACTTTCATTTGGATTTCGATATGCAAGAACAAGTATAGGTACTAATTATTGGAATGCACTCTTCAGCACAGGCCTGTTTTAAAAATTTTATTGAATGAATAAGACTTCCGCATTTAAATTACACTGGTTTGACTGGTTCCTGATATTGGGAGTCACGATCACGAGCATCATAACCTCTGCATTTGCGGAACGTTTCGACTGGCTGGGGCTTATAATCAACATAACGGGCATCATAAATCTGGTGCTCTGCGCCAAAGGCAATCTGATAAACTACTTTTTCGGTATCATATATAATGCACTCTACGTCTATGTGGCATTTTCCACAAAACTCTATGCCGATTCTGCCATATATCTGCTATACTATCTGCCAATGCAGTTTGTTGGATGGGCCAACTGGAAGAAAAACCAGAGTAAAGAGAGTGGAGCAGTGATAACCAGGCGCCTCACAATGAAGAGTGCTGCCCTGCTTATTGCAATCGCCGCAGTACTTGTGCCATTGTTTGCATGGATACTTGCTTTGCCGGCCATCGGAGATGCCCAGCCATGGGCCGATTCCGCTACTACCGTAGCTTCGATTTTAGCTATGTATATGATGGTCAAAGCCTATGTAGAACAGTGGTATATCTGGCTTGTGCTTGACGTGATTCAGAGTATCAAATGGCTCGTTGAGACCATTCGTGGAGGAGAACACGCCACGATGATGCTGATAATGTTTCTCTTTTTCACGGCAAATGCCATCTATGGCCTCATTCAGTGGAATCGTCTGGAGAAGAGTGAAAATAATCGGAAATGACCTTTGCCAGATGAGGTCCGACACACTCTCTGAGTTCTTCAAATGATGCCTGTCGAATGCGCGTTACACTTTTGAAACGTTTTAAAAGTTTGGTCTGTGTGACCTCTCCCACTCCTTTTATCTGTGAAAGCTCACTGCGGATCTGCCGTTTGCTACGTCTGCCCCTATGATGAGTCAGACCAAATCTGTGCGCCTCATCACGAATTTGCATCAGCAAACGAAGGGACGTAGAGTTTTTATCGAGCCAGAGCGGTGTGGAATCTCCGGGGATAATAATTTCCTCAAGTCTTTCGGCAATGCCTGCCAGCGCTACTTCACCTGCAATACCGAGCTCTTCTAGTGACTCGTAGGCAAAGTTGACCTGTCCGCGTCCTCCATCGATGATTACCAGTTGTGGCAGAGATTCTCCTTCGGCAATCATACGTGAATAGCGACGGTTGACCACCTCTTTCATCGATGCGTAGTCATTTGCCCCAACCACACTCTTTATGTTGAAGTGACGATACTCCTTTTTACTTGGAACACCCTCTCTAAAGACCACGCATGCTGCAACTGGATCCGTGCCCTGAATATTGGAGTTGTCGAAGCATTCGATATGGACAGGGAGCTTATCCAGACTCAGATCCTTTTTAAGATTGGCGACTATACGTTCACGGTGCTCATCGGGCCGGAGCGCCTCCTCCTGTTTTAGGCGGTTGATCTTCATCTGGGCGGCATTTTTACGACTGAGCTCCAGCAATGACTTTTTGTCACCTCTAACGGGAATATAGATATTCTTCCCCTCAAATTCCTGGTCAGGTAAAAAGGGTACCAGCACCTCCGGGGAAAGTTCACCGAATCTGGAGATTATTTCTGCTATAATTTCGCTCAGAATCTCCTCCCTGCTTTGTTCAATACGCACCTTAAGCTCCATGTTGAAGGAGTGTACAATGGCACCCTGCCTTACGCGTATAAAATTGGAAAAGACGTCATTCCCCTCTTCGACAAACGAGACGGCATCTATGTCCTTTCCACCAAAGCCCACTATTACCGATTTGCTATAGTACTGCTCAAGCAACTCCAATTTTTCTTTATACTCCTGTGCCTTCTCAAACTCCAGGCGTTGCGAATGAAGGCTCATTTTCTCTTTAAATTCGCGCTTTAAGGAAGAAAAATCACCTTTAAGCAAGGAAGTAATGCCGTCAATCTGGCGATTGTACTCCTCTTCTTTCATCAGTCCGACACAAGGTGCGGCACATTTACCGATATGATGGTTGAGACAGGGACGGTATTTGCCGGAAGATATATTTTCGGGAGTAAGTGAAAGCTTACAATCGCGCAGCTTATAAAGGCCGGAAATCAAAAGGATCAGTTGATTTGCGTGATAAGCCGAACTGTAGGGCCCAAAATAGAGAGATCCATCCTTTACGTATCTTCTGGTGGTGATTATTCTCGGGAAGGGTTCGTTGCGAATACATATCCACGGGTAAGTCTTTCCATCCTTCAGGAGAATGTTGTATTTCGGCTGAAACTCCTTTATAAGCAAATTCTCCAGTAAAAGCGCATCCTGCTCACTTTCAACTACGGTAAACTCCAGATCTGCAATTTTAGAGACCATTACCCTGGTCTTGCGATCGAGGGATTCAGGCGGTCCGAAATATTGAGAAACTCTTTTCTTCAGGTTCTTTGCCTTGCCTACATATATTATCGTCCCTTCCGAGTCAAGATATCTGTAAACTCCGGGATTTTGCGGAAGAAATTCTATTTTATCCCTTACTTCCATTTTTTGAGCAAGATATGAGCAAAATATGTATATTTGTGGCAAACTTAAACCGTGCCGGCTAATGGATAAAACAAAAGTAATCAATAAATCGGACATAATGAAAGTCATTAAAATGAAAGGTCCGATTGGTTGGATTGTGTCAACGCTGGCTATGTCCATTCTGGGGTTTAATAAAGTTAATCGCAGTTTTTACCGTTGCAGGCACCTCTCCGGCCCTGATTTTTCCGAAGCCATACTCAAAGATATAGGCATTTCCATAGATGTCAATTCTGCACAACTAGATTACCTGCCCCTTGAAGGGCCATTCATAACCATATCAAATCATCATTTTGGCGGAGCAGACGGACTGATGTTAAGCGCGATAGTGGGCGCAATCCGTCCCGACCTTAAACTCCTCACCAACTTCCTCCTCTCAATGATTCCCACACTGGAGGAGAGTTTTATACCGGTAAACCCCTTTTCCGACTCCACCAGCAAACGTAAAAGTATTGCGGGTATCAGGACGGCAATGGAACATATCGAAAAAGGAGGCTGCCTAGCTCTCTTTCCGGCAGGAGAGGTTGCCACTATCCAAAAAGGAGATAACCGAACCTCACTCAAAAGTGGCAGAGTAGTAGAAGATATCCCCTGGCCTTCCAATATGATTAAGCTCATAAAGAACGCTAATGTGCCGGTTGTGCCAATTTACTTCGAAGGTGAAAATAGTCGTTGGTTTCACTTTTTAGGCAGAATCCACCCGATGCTCAGAACCTTATCTCTTGCCAACCAACTCTTTAAAAAGCATGGCAAGATTATCCCCATGCGCATAGGCTGGCCTGTTTTCACTTCGGAAATCGCCGACTTTGACAATCTTGACGACCTGGGACGCCACCTCCGAAGCAGAGTCTATGCCCTTCAGGCAGAATTTGCGGATCCCAACAAAGAGAATAAAGTGGAGCATGTCTCCCCGATAGCCCTTCCTAAAGATCGCAAGGCGATACTAAAGGAGTTATCCCGGATCAAGGATAAGAAACTCTACCAAACGGCCCAGTACCATTGCTTCCTGGCGAACTACGAAGATATCCCCAATCTGATTCACGAGGTAGGTCGCAGACGCGAAGAGGCCTTTAGAGCCAGCGGAGAAGGCACCAATACAGCTCTGGATATTGACAACTTTGACCAATACTTTAAACATCTGATCCTATGGGACTCCTCCCAAAAAAAACTTGCAGGTGCCTATCGTCTCGGCATTGGAGAGGAGATATTTGCTAAGCACGGTGGCATCAGCGGATTCTATTCATCCAGCCTTTTCGTCTATAAAGAAGAGTTCGAACCCATCCTGCGCAAGACTATAGAATTGGGCAGAAGCTTTGTAAGCGTCGAATATCAAAAAGAGGCACTGCCCTTAATGCTGCTCATCAAGGGACTTATGCACTCCGTGATGCTCTATCCCGATGTAGAGTATTTACTGGGTCCCGTGAGTATATCCAACTCTTACCCAAGATTTTTCCAGAGTCTGATGTTCTATTATATCATGGAACAATGCAGCACTGACTTTGGACGCGATCTGATATCACCACGTAAACCTTTCACACCTGATTATCTCAAGACCGATCCTGAATATCTGCTGATGGGCAAGATGAACACTTTAGAAAAGTTTGACAAGTATCTGATGCGCCTTTCTGACAACAAATATCGTATGCCTACCCTTGTCAAGAAATATATCAAAATCAATTCAAAGATCATCTGTTTCAATGTTGATCCGCTATTCAACTACTGTCTGGATGGGCTTGTGCTGCTCAAAATCGCAGACTTCCCCAAACAGGAACTTCTGATGATGACAAGGGATATCGAGAATCCTTTCGAGCGCGAAAAGATATTCAATCATTTCGGCTATTCACTCAAAGATTAAAAGATCAAGAAGCTTTTTCAGGGCACGGGGTCATACCCGGAGCCGCCCCATGGGTGACAACGCAGGATGCGCTTTACTGCGAGGTATATCCCTTTGAATACTCCATGTTTGCGTAGGGCATACATAGCATATACCGAGCAGGTTGGAGTGAACCTGCAGGCATTGCCTACATATGGAGAGATGAAAAACTTATAGAACTTCAGCAGCATCAGCAGCGGGAAGATCATTACCTTCCGTACCACTGCCAGCGATTTTGACCAGAATCTCTCCCATTTTTGAGAAAATGGAGCCATAATCCTTTATTTCTTTTGCCACATAAATAAACATCAAGTCGCAGAAAGGCTCTCCTCCCAAAAGGTGTTTCAGGTGTCTGTAAGCCTCACGCATCCTCCTTTTCAGAAGATTGCGCACCACAGCACGTTTGAATAATTTTTTAGGCACGGTAAAGAGTGCGCGATGACACTCTGAGCCGGTGTTATTTCTGTATAGAACTCTTAAAGGGTATCTGAACACGACATCCCCGCTTTCCAAAAGAGCATCAATGTCTTTTTTGAAGCAGACCCTCTCATGTTTTGGAAACCCGAAATCCATCTAATGCGACTTTTCGAAATAGTTGAGCAAAGCCTTTGCTATTGAAGGAGCCTCAGGAGTAGGAGCCTCTATTTCTGTCTTGAGTTTTGCATCTTTCATAGCTTTGGCGGTGGTAGGTCCGTAGGTGGCGAAGAGTAGTGAACCCTGTTGGAAATCGGGATAACTTTCAAGAAGAGATTTCACATCTGAAGGACTATAAAATACCACCATCTGATATTTACTCAGATCAAGTGAACTCAGGTCAGCACTTACCGTCTTCACAAAGACCGCACTGCCGTGTTTGAGCTTTGCTTTGGTAAAGAGCTTCTTCACATCGGGACGAAGCCCATCCGTACAGGCAATCAGGAAATTTTCCCCTTTGTGTTTTGCCCCAATGTTGTCTACCATCGAGGAGATTGTTCCGTTACCAAAAAAGATTTTCCTCTTTCGATAAACAATATAGGTCTGAAGGTATTGTGCAATCAATTCGGATTGGCAGAAATATTTCATCGTCTCGGGAACGGTTACCCTGGTCTCTTCACATATTCTGAAAAAAGCGTCAATAGCTATCTTTGAGGTAAAGACTACAGCCGTATAGTCAAGAATGTTGACCTTATGAGCTCTGAAATCCCGAGCTGTGACACCCTCGACTGTAAAAAATGGATGAAAATCCACATTTACGCCATATTTTGAAATAAGCTCCGTATAGGGTGAAGCGTTTGTGGGAGCGGGTTGAGAGATTAAGATGTTGTAAATTGTCATATTTCAAAACCTTACTGCTATGTCTGCCAAAAGGATGACAGGCAGCAATTCCAAGCCACAAAGATACAAAAAGCCTAAAAAATGCGAAAATCCTGAAGAAATAAATATTCGCATACTTTTGATTAAGTAGAGCAGATACCACACTAGAAATATCACTCCCAGGCATATCAGGACCACAATATGTCCCATATCAGGAACAATGCGCAGAATTACCGGTACCGGTAATGAAGTCAACGTCACTATTATTGCAGTCGAAAAATTGAGACGATAAACACTTTGTACAGCCTCCTTTTTGCCCCACAACCACGACATTACCAAAAATGAAAGTTGCTTGAAGAGGAAAAAACCGGCAAAAGCCGCCAAAGTGAGCAAAAAGCCATGTGCTGCTACTCCGGATCTGCAGAGGATGAAGCTTAGTAGGGGCAAACAAATCAGAAATGTCACCCGTATTGAGACATTGTTATAATTTTCGTTGAATACTTCTCGGATTTTCCGCTTATCAGTTAATACCGAAAAAGAACAGAAAGTCGCGTTGATGACCCTGCGGTTGAAGATAATGAAAAGGACAAGCAGAGAGGCAACAACTATGGAGAGGATCATATCACTCTCAACGGGCTGTATTGGCATTGAATAAGGCTCAGCAACAAGTGAGAGACGGCTCTCTTGCCAGCAATCGCTTATGTTCCGTATGGTATCTTGAACATTCATCAGTTGCTTCTTCTAGCGTTGTAGCCCATTGACTGTAGCAATGAGACAATCCTCTCGCGGAAATCTCCTTGAATAATGATTTCGCCCTCTTTGACAGAACCGCCCACACCACATTTACTCTTGAGAGTTTTACCTAATGCCAAAAGATCCTCTTCACTTCCAACAAAACCTTTGACAAGGGTAACCTGTTTGCCACCTCGATTGCGACGGTCGATGGAGACAATCAACCGCTGCTTTTCCGCAGGAATAGTCTCCATCGGAGACTCATCTTCGAAGGTTTCATATCTAAAGTCGGGATTGGTTGAAAAAACTACGCCCAATCTGCTTTTCCAGTCGTTGTCTGACATAGTGGTTCTTTTTTTGCAAAGGTAGTCATAAATATTTTTAACTTTGTTGCTTGTATAAAAGTATATAGATTATAACAGATATTATGAATTCAAGGAAATTCACCCTTTACAACAGAATCATTGCATCGGTAATCCTACTGGTTGCGGCAGTTGTCTATCTTATGACCATCGAGCCTACTACCAGTTTTTGGGATTGCGGTGAATTTATCGCATCTTCCTACAAACTTGAAGTAGGACACCCGCCAGGGAACCCGGTTTTCCAGCTTTTTGCCCGATTTTTCACAATGTTTACGGGCAAGATGCAAGCTGCGGCGGCAGTCAATGTTATGAGTGCTCTCTGCTCGGCTTTCACCATCTTTTTCCTCTATCTGACAATTGTCCATCTGGGCATGCGACTCAACGAGAAGAGTGGCAAAGATCTTTCCATAGCCAATGCAATAGCGATTTATGGGGCCGGTGTAGTTGGAGCGCTCGCATACTGCTTTTCCGATACATTCTGGTTTTCTGCAGTCGAGGCTGAAGTATATGCTATGTCTTCCCTCTTTACGGCAGTCGTCTTTTGGGCAATCCTAAAGTGGGAAGAGGAGGCTGATAGCAAATATGCCAACCGATGGATTATACTGATATCCTTTCTGATGGGTCTCTCCATAGGTGTGCATCTGCTCAACCTTCTGGCGATTCCCGCCATAACTTTCATTATTTATTACAAAAAGGCACAAAAAGTCAACTGGAAAAGCGGTATCGGGATGCTTCTCCTCTCTGGTGCAATCATTTTGGCTATAATGATCGGGGTTGTACAGTATTTACCGAGAATTGCCGGTTTCGTTGACAGAATATTTGTAAACGGTTTCGGTGCTCCTTTCAATCTGGGTGCAACGATATTCCTCGTGCTGCTCCTTGTAGTCTGTTTCGTAGGAATGTACCGGCTTAGAAAAAGGGATAAAGCTATTTTACATACTATTGTGCTCTCTTTTACCACTATCCTTATCGGTTTTTCGACCTTTGCCGTTGTGGTTATCCGTGCGAGCGCAAATACTCCGACCAATGAGTATCAACCCGATAATCCCTATACACTGGTAAGATACCTAAGCCGTGAGCAGTACGGCAGCAATCCGATCATTTATGGACAGGCCTACACCTCACCATATGATACTAAAAAGGTGCATTATTATACCCCTCTCGACGATCGTTACTACAAAGCGGAAAACATAGAAGTGATTTTTCCTTCGAAGGCAAAAATGTTCTTTCCGAGGATGTGGAATGCATTTGATCAAAAATATATCAAATTATATGATAGCTACGCAAAGGTTAAGAACAACCGTACGATAACAATCAGGGGTGAAAGACAGGTAATTCAGATGCCTAAATTCAAGGATAATCTGAGATTTTTCTTCGATTATCAGCTCAATTATATGTATTTCCGCTACTTTATGTGGAATTTTGCCGGAAGGCAGAATGATTTCCACGGACAAGAGCCCTCCGACCTGATTTCAGGCAACTGGGAGAGCGGTATCGGATTTATTGACCGAATGCGTCTGGGAGACCAATCCGAGGCACCGGACATCCTTAAAAACAATAGGGCTAAAAATCATTATTATTTCCTCCCTCTGATACTTGGTCTGATAGGATTCTTCTTCCAACTACGCAAAGATGAACGCAACTGCTGGGTAACCTCGCTGCTTTTTATCCTCACCGGGATCGCCATTGTGGTTTACTTAAACCAGCAACCCTTCCAGGTGCGCGAACGTGACTACGCTTATGCGGGTTCATTCTATGTCTTTACCATCTGGATAGGCCTGGCGGTAATGGCAATCCAGAGCTGGATCGAAAAAATCCACAAAAAGAAAGAAGGCGGTGCTGCCATAGCAGGCGCAGGAGTAGCGACCGCCCTGTGTCTTGGTGTCGCAATTCTGATGGGATGCGAAAACTGGGATGATCACGACCGCAGCGGACGCTATACGGCAAACGATTGGGGATATAATTATCTTGCCGGAACGGACCCCAATGCAATCTTGATTACTTATGGAGACAATGATACCTTCCCTCTCTGGTATCAGCAGGAGGTGGAGGAAGTCCGTACTGATGTGCGTATAGTCAACACATCGCTTCTCGGCACAGACTGGTACATTGACCAGATGCAATGCAAGCAATACGATTCAGAACCTCTGAAAATTACCATACCGAGAGTTCAGTATCTATACGGCACAAACGATTATCCTTATGTGATAAATGCTATCGACAGACCGATCCTGGCCTCACAGGCAATCGATATTTTCCGCAATCCGCAGTATAGACTCTCTGATGGAAAGACTGACTTCCTCCCCGCCAAGCAGTTGTTAATTCCCGTCAATAAGGAGAATGTCAAAAAGTATGGAATTGTGGCTGAAAAGGATTATGACAAAATTGTGGATACTGTTGTGCTCAACATAGATGCCGACAGGATAGGCAAGACCTCTCTCATAATACTGGACTTCCTCTCCACTTACCAATGGGACAGGCCGGTTTACTGTGTTACAACCGGGTCCGACCTGGATTTAGGGCTTGAAAAATGGTTCCAGTCCGATGGTATGGCTAACAAATTTGTACCCATATACACTCCTGACACGCGTGATAATCCTCAGATTGACGAAGATAAAATGTATAAAATAATCACAGAAACATACAGATTTGATTCGCTCAAAGACACTACAATCCATGTGGATTACCAAAATATCTACTCGTTTATGGCCGTTCAACCGGTAAGGGAGATGTTTGCCAAGGTTTCAAGAAAACTCATACAGAGCGGAAAGACTCAAAAGGCCGAAACATTACTGGATATGGCTTTAGATATCATGCCCAGAAAGAACTTCCCCTATAATATCACATTTTTGCACTCTATCAATGAGTATTCGATCATGGATATGATAGAACAATACCTGATTATAGGTAAGAGCCAAAAGGCAATAGCGCTTGCTGACCAATTTGTAGAAGAGACTTTACAGATGGCAAGATTCTTTGCAACACCTCATGGTAACGACGTTCTCTCAACCAGGGAACTGGACACAAATGTAACTCTGCTCTACTATGTTGTAAACATTTTTGAGCGATACGATCAGAAAGAGTTTGCCAACTCAATCAAACGCCGGTTAGTAGAATTATAGTATGTAGTGTGTAGTGGTGAGTGGTGTGAATTGCAGGGTACGTGTTGAGATCATGAGTTCTGAGTGGCCAACAGCAACAACAAAGCCCCGAAAGTGAAAAAACTTCGGGGCTTTGTTGTTAGGAGATATAGTGATTTACTTAATACTCCCTATTCGAAACAACTCTACAATCCGTAACCCGCAACGCGTAACTCGCACCACTACTCTGCTTTTTCCAGCTCTACAGTAAAGTGTCTCATAATCGGGAGCTCCTTTGTTATAACGTAGCCCCGTGTAATGCTCTCCCGGCGATCATATACATTTTTGAGAGCAGCAGCGATATAATCCATATGATTGTTGGTATAGACACGACGCGGAATTGCAAGACGAAGTAATTCGAGTGCGGGATAGCGATTTTCTTTGGTCACGGGATCGCGGTCTGCGAGAAGCGCTCCTATCTCAACACTGCGGATACCGGCTTCCAAGTAGAGTTCTATACCGAGCGTCTGAGCTATAAACTCCTCTTTTGGAACCTTTGTGAGAATTTTTTTAGCATCCACAAAAATGGCATGTCCGCCCGCAGGTCTTTGGTAAGGGATACCATATTCATCCAGTTTTTTGCCCAGATACTCTACCTGCCTGATACGTGTCTCGAGATAATCAAACTCGGTGCCTTCGCGCAAGCCTTGAGCAAGTGCATTCATATCCCTGCCTGCCTGTCCGCCATAGGTCAAATAACCTTCATTCATAATGCAATACATATGGCATTTCTGCATATCCTCTTCAGCCCTGAAAGCCACGAAACCACCTATATTGACGATAGCATCCTTTTTTGAGGACATCGTCATCATATCCGCGTATGAAAACAATTCGCGGGTAATTTCTCTTATCTCCTTATCCTGATAACCCTCTTCACGGGTTTTGATAAAATATGCATTTTCAGCAAAACGGGCTGAGTCAATCAGCAGTTTTACGCCATATTTTTTTGCCAGACCGGCCACGCCTTTGACATTTGCCATCGATACGGGCTGACCTCCGGCTGTATTGTTTGTCACTGTAAGTACTATTGCAGGAATTTTTTCCACAGGATTGCTCTTCAAGACATTCTCAAGTTTATCAAGATCTATATTTCCCTTGAAGGGAATTTCAAGTTCGGTATCCTTAGCTTCATCGATTGTGCAGTCAATTGCATATGCCTTGCGAAATTCGATGTGACCTTTAGTGGTATCAAAATGCGAATTTCCGGGGAGTATGTCTCCCTCTTTGATAATTGCCGAGAAAAGCACGTTTTCAGCCGCCCTGCCTTGATGTGTGGGGATGAAGTAGCGGAACCCCGTCACCTCCTCGATCGACTCTTTAAGGGCATAATAGGACCTTGCACCGGCATAACTTTCGTCGCCTTCCATAATGGCTGCCCACTGTTTGTCACTCATTGCTCCGGTACCGGAATCGGTAAGAAGATCTATGAATACATAATCGCTCTTGAGGTTGAAGAGATTGTATTTAGCCTCGGCAATCCACTTCTCTCTCTCAGCGCGTATACTACGCTTAAGACTTTCAACTGTCTTTATCTTATAAGATTCTGCAAAAGGTAAGTCCATAATTATAATTTTTAATATTAAACGGCTACAAAGTTACAAAAAATAAGAGCAAACCGAAGATTTGCTCTTATTTGAAATTAAAATTATTCTTTTAGGGAATTATTTCTTCTTAGCGGTTTTTACTTCAAGTTTCTTCTCCTTGCGAACATTGAGATCATACATAATCGGAGTTCCTACAAAGATAGAAGCGTAAGTACCTACTGCAACACCAAGTGCAAGTGCAACCGAGAAGCCTCGAATGCTCTCACCACCGAAAATAGCGATTGCAATAAGCACAATCAAAGTAGTAAGGGCAGTATTTATTGTCCTGGAAAGCGTACTATTAAGAGCCTCATTTACGTTCTGATAGAGAGGACGGTTGGGATAGAGAGTCCTGTATTCACGGATACGGTCAAATATCACCACGTTGTCATTGATAGAGTAACCGATGATAGTCAATACCGCTGCAATAAATTGCTGGTCAACGTCAAGAGTAAATGGAAGAACTCCCGTAAAGATTGAGAAGAATCCTACTACAATGATGGTGTTGTGAATAAGTGAAGAGACACCGCCAACACCCCAGGTCCAGTTGCGGAATCTGATCGCTATGTAGCCGAAAATAGCAATCAGGGAAAAGATAACTGCGATAATGGCATCTCTCTGCATTTCGCTTGCGACTGATGCATCCACACGGTCCGAACTTATGATACCGTTAGGGTTGTCAAGAGTTGACGTAAAACCGTCGAGAGTGAGTGGCGTAGCATAGAAGTCTTTCAGAGCCTCATAGAGCTTGGCCTCAACCTCTTTGTCAACCTCCTGAGACTGATCACTCACTTTATATTTGGTGGTAATCCTCATTTGGCTGGCGCCTCCGAATTGTTTTACCTCTGCGGCTTCGCCAAATTCCTCCATTGTGGCTGCACGTACCTCCTCGGGAGTTACCGGAGCATCAAATCTTACCACATAAGTACGTCCTCCGCTGAAATCAACACCGAATGTAAAGCCCTTGGTAAAGAAAGATACGAAACAAATCAAAATTACGACACCGGAGGCTATATATGCCCACTTTCTCATACCGAGGAAGTTGACCTTCGTATCCTTGAGGAAGTTCTTGGTTGCAGGAGAATCAAAAGAAATATCCTTATTTCTCTTGAGTCTTGCTTCCATAAGGAGACGGGTGATGAAAATGGAAGTCAATACGGAGGTTATGATACCGATGATCAATACGGCGGCAAAACCTTTCACTGCACCGGAACCGAAGAAATAGAGTATAATACCCGTGATTATAGTGGTCAACTGACCGTCTATAATAGCCGAATAAGCGTTCTTATAACCGTCAGCAATAGCCAAACGGAGTGCCTTGCCCGCTCTGAGCTCCTCTTTAACACGCTCATATATGATAACGTTGGCATCGACCGCCATACCCATCGTCAGTACAAGACCGGCAATACCGGGCAATGTAAGAACTGCACCGAATGAGACTAAGGCGCCGAAGAGGAAAAGCACGTTGCAGAGCAACGCAATGTCTGCATAGATACCGGCTCTCCTATAGAACAGCGCCATATAGAGCAACACAAGCAAGAATGCGATTGCGAATGAGATCATACCCGATCTAATGGAAGCACCACCAAGTGAGGGACCTACTACCTGCTCTTGAACAATGCGGGCAGGAGTTGAAAGTTTTCCTGACTTAAGTACAGTAGCAAGGTCATCAGCCTCAGCTTGAGTAAACCTACCTGTAATCTGAGAATTACCTCCGGAAATCTTATTCTGTACGTTAGGATATGAATATACGGAACCATCCATTACTATGGCAATCTGCTTACCAATGTTTTGCTCAGTGATCACCTCCCATCTGGCGGCACCTGCGCTATTCATTGTCATACTTACCTCAGCAGCGGCAGTCATCTGGTTGTAGTTGACTCTTGCTGATGTGATAACTGATCCATCAAGAACTGCACCTTTTCCGGCTATATTCTTGAGGGCTATGAGTTCGTAGTATGTGTCAAGCTCCACGCCCGGACCACTGAATGCCTTGAAACTCCACGCGGGCACAAAGTCGTTGGGAAACTCGATATGGGTATCGCGGAACCATGCGTTGATTGCGGCTGTATCGCGATAATGTGCAAGACCAAGACAAGCTGTATTGCCACCGAATGGCTGAAGCTTTGCGAAAAGAGGATTGGCTTTCTCCACCGCGGAAGCACTGGTACTCACGTCACCGGTAGCTGCTGCAAGTTCCTCTTCAATACTCTTAAGTTCACTGTCTTCAGGATCTTCCAACTCAACTGTATCTGCAGTTGCTGCCTCCGCCTCAAGTGCTTCATTGCGTTCGCGGATTTCATTGTTGAGTTCATTGAGGAAGGGTTGAATTTCCTGATATGTATATGTCTGCCAGAATTCGAGAGATGCGGTACCCTGAAGAAGTTTTCTGACACGTTCAGGCTCTTTTACGCCGGGAAGCTCCACAAGGATTCGACCTGTACGAGCAATCTTCTGAATATTGGGCTGTGCTACACCAAACTGGTTGATACGCCTCTCCACAACGGTGTAGGAATTATTGATAACGGCATCCGCCTCTCCCTGAAGGAGAGAAATAATCTCCTCATTGGTAACCCTGGATTTGTTCCTTATATCACCGCTAAGCTTGTCAAGGTCAATGTCGAATGACATTCTCTGATTAGGAGCCACTTCGTTCCATGCCTCCGCAAAGAGAGTGATGAAGTCCGTATGAGTCTCTGCTGCTCTACTCCTTGCAAGCGCCATTGCCTGGTCAAACTCAGGAGTGGTCTTTTCACGTGCACAGGAACGCACTAACTCAGCCATATCAAGCTGTAGCATCACGTTCATACCGCCCTTAAGATCAAGACCGAGGTTGAGCTCTTTCTCTTTAACTTCTTTGTAGGTATAACCCAAATAAATTTTCTTGTTGGCTATAGAATCGAGATATTTGCTCTTGGCCTCTGTTCTTATTCCGTCAAGATAAAATGCTTGGTCCAGCTCCGAGATTTCGCTGAACGAAGGCTTGGACTGCTCTGCAACAACGACTTCCTCAGCATACTTGGAAGCTTTGTTTTCGTGAATGTATGTAACCGCTGTAAATGACAGCTGGAAAACACAGGCCAGTCCGATCAAAATTGCCACAAATGTGATGGCGCCTTTACTTTGCATACTTTTATATTTTAAAATTATTTATTGTCCTTATATTCCGAAAAGAAGGGCAAAATTACGATTATTTTTTAATATATAAAGTATTTCCTATTTTTGTTTGGTTTTTTCGGCAGTAATTATGAGATGCAGGTGCATAGACAAGGCTTTTTTTCTAATTCTGACACTTTTTGCGGCAACATGCATTATGGGTCAGGACTATAGTGTGGAAATACGCCGCGCCCAGGCATTGCACGATACCTATGATTTTGACAAAGCACTTGAAATATGGCACTCTCTTCTCGAAAGAAATAGTGATTCACTTCAAAGGATAGACCTGCTCGAGAGAATTTTGCGTAGCGAGAATGGACGCAATATGCTCAGTTATGCCACCGAACCTAAAGTCCTTTCCTCGATCACTGTACCGCTCTCTGACTTTTTTCTGTGGTACTCACACATGGAAGAGGAGTCCTGGCTCCCTATTCCAAATGCTTTCGTTCCGGACGTCACATTTCCTAATGACTATTATACATCCATTTATTTTCCTGAGGGAATAAGGAATATAGTATTTTCATCACAGGATGAGAGTGGCTCGTGGAATCTCTATACTTCCACTTGCTTAGGAGACACTCTTTGGAGTTACCCTACGCTAATCAACGAAAACCTCACATCGCCCGAAGATGACATCTTCCCCATCCTGAGCCGCAACGGCAGGGAGCTCTACTTTTCTTCTCAAGGACTTTTCGGAATGGGTGGATATGACCTCTTTGTAAGCAGATGGGATGACGAAATCAACGACTGGGGAATACCGGAGAATCTCGGATTTCCCTACTCCTCACCATTCGACGATTTTCTATTTTGCAATACTCCTGACGGCAATTTTTCCCTCTTCGCCTCCAATAGAAGCTGTCATAAGGACAGTATGACCATATATGTGCTGGAATTTGAAAATAAACCGATCAAAAAACCCATCGCTTCCCTGGAGCAAGCACGAAGAATAGCTGCGCTGATACCCGTAGAAATGGATCTCCCATCCGTACCGAAACAAAGTGAAGAACCTCCCGTCGCATCTGCAGCGGACTCTCTCTTTTCGAACTACACTACTCTGTTGAGCACCTTGCGTGGACTGCAGGACTCTTTGGTTACTCTAGGTAAAGACCTAGAGATGATGAGAGAGCTTTACACCTCCACCGAGAATGAACAAGAAATCCAAACGCTCTCAAGGTTACTGCTCGAAACTGAACACCGCGCAATCGTACTTCAATCTGAGATAAACAACACTACGGGGGCACTGCAACAAATGGAGATGAATTTTCTGATGGAGGGCATCATCATAAACCTCGAGGATATTTCGGAAAAACCCCAGGAAACTCCCTCATTCGCAAGCGAGCAATATACTTTTACCAAACAGAGGGTTTCAAAACCCTTTGACATTCCTATTGAGATACCAAAAGAAACTTTTGATTACTCATTCCGCATCCTCGATACCGCAGTCATCGCAGAACCTGTCAATACGCCGGGTATCTCCTACTCCATTCAACTCTATGTTGTTTCACATAAAGCTCAGTTGCGCCAACTCAAGGGATTGAGCCCTGTCTTTGAGAGAAGACAGACCTCCGGTAAATATCTTTACACCGCAGGTATTTTCTATTCATACAAAGAAGCCCTCTCCCAAATCAACGTAGTAAAGAAAAGAGGCTTCCCTTCAGCATTTCTGGTGGCCTATCGTGACGGTAAAAGCATCTCAGTCAATGAAGCCCGCAAAGCGGAGAAATTGCCTGCAGCCGGAACAAAATACCGTATCATTCTGGAGAATTTTTCAGATGGTATTCCTGATGCTGTAATGGCCATCATAAGAAACAACACATCAAAAGAGATAGTAAGGAGCATTTCAGATGGAAAAGTACTTTACATAATAGCTCCTTTCGATGAAAGAGAGGAGGCAGAGGCACTTGCCGGAATCCTCAAAGGCAATGGTGTGGAAGGAATAATCACAGAACCAATTAAATAACCAAAATATTATGGGAACCGGACTTATTATAATGCTAATTGTATTGGGTATAATCCTGATACTTGTAGAAATCCTTCTCATACCGGGATTTGCCGTTACAGGCATACTCGGTGTCGGGTCCCTGGTGCTTGCCTGTTACTTCGGATTTACGCATCTGGGACCCCGAGCGGGTGTAATCATCATTGTGGGCGAAGTTATACTCCTTTCGGTGCTGCTCTATTACGCACTCCGTGCCAAAACGTGGAAAAAGCTCTCCCTCCACACCAATATCGACGCCAAAGTCGATGACCATCCCGAGACCAAAGGACTCGTAGCGGGGATGGAAGGAATCACTACTACCCGCCTTAACCCTATGGGAAGGGCAAAAATCAGAGGATTTGACCTTGAAGTGCGTTCAATTGACGGACTTGTTGACGAACGTACGGAAATTGTCATAGACTCTATTGAAGACGAAAAAATATTTGTAAAAAAGAAATAACAATCTAAAATTAAACCCCTATGGATGGAATTGCATCAATTTTTATTTGGATAGGAGTCGCCATTGTAGGCCTCATTGTCCTCTTGTGGTTTTTCCCGATCACAATGTGGTTTCAGGCACTTATTTCAGGTGTCAGGATCTCCCTCCTTCAACTTATTCTTATGCGTTGGAGAAAAGTCCCTCCCGGAACCATCGTTATGGCGATGATTACCGGCACAAAAGCGGGACTTACGCTCAATGCCAACGAACTTGAAGCCCACTATCTGGCCAAAGGAAACGTGCCCAAAGTGGTCAATGCTCTGGTTTCCGCTGACAAAGCCAATATCGCCCTCAACTTCAAAATGGCAGCCGCCATTGATCTGGCGGGTCGTGACGTTTTTGAAGCTGTACAAATGTCGGTAAATCCCAAAGTAATCAACACGCCTCCCGTTACTGCGGTAGCCAAAGATGGTATCCAACTCATTGTAAAGGCTCGTGTGACAGTACGCGCCAACATCAAACAACTTGTTGGAGGTGCCGGTGAAGAGACCGTACTTGCACGTGTGGGCGAGGGTATCGTATCCAGTATCGGTTCTTCCGAATCTCACAAAGAAGTGCTCGAGAATCCTGATTCAATCTCCAAAGTGGTACTCAACAAGGGTCTGGATGCCGGTACTGCATTTGAAATCCTCTCTATCGACATCGCCGATATCGATATCGGAAAGAATATCGGAGCTGTATTGAAGATTGACCAGGCAAATGCCGACAAGAATATTGCCCAAGCCCGCGCTGAAGAAAAACGCGCAATGGCTGTGGCCGTAGAGCAAGAAATGAAAGCAAAAGCACAGGAAGCTCGTGCAAAAGTTATCGAAGCAGAGGCACAGGTACCTCTCGCAATGGCTGAAGCCTTCAGAAGCGGCAATCTAGGAATTATGGATTACTACAAATTCCAGAATATCAAAGCCGACACCGAAATGCGGGAAAGTATCTCAAAAGGAAGCAAATAGATCTTTATAGATTATTTAACGAAAAACGCATCTGCAGACTTGCGGGTGCGTTTTTTTTCTTACCTTTGAAAAAATACGATTACGATGGACTCATTTATTAAGAAACTATTTTCGCGAGTCTTAGTACTTGCCCTTTTCCTGCTTGTTTCTGCACTTTCATCAGCCCAAAATCCTTATCCAGGCTCTCTTGAATGGTATCTTCCGGACGGAAATCACCAATTTAACACTTCGATACCAACTCCTGAACAGGTTCTTGGCTATCAGATCGGGACATATTTTCTCAATTGGGACGCTATTTGCAAATATATGGAACGCCTTGAGGCTGCCTCTGATAGAGTTTCCATAAAAAAATTCGGTCGGACATACAACCATAGAGAGTTTATTCAGATATGCATCTCTTCCGAACAAAATATCTCCAATCTTGAAAAAATAAGAGAAGAGCACCTTCAGCTTTGCGATCCATCACGCTCCCCATTGCTTGAGACAGATAAAATGCCGGTTGTGGTAAATCTGATGGCATCAATTCATGGAAATGAAGCTTCCGGAGTCAATACCGCCGTACTTGCTGCATATTATTTTGCAGCATCAGACTCTCCACAAATCAAAGAGATGCTTGAAAACACGATTGTGGTCATCACTCCCGGACTCAATCCGGACGGCATCAGCAGATTTGCTCACTGGACCAACTCCACAGCAAGTAAAAATAAAAGAGCCGACATTAATGGCCCCGGACAGATGGAACCTTGGCCCAGCAGTCGCACCAACCACTACTATGCCGACTGCAACCGTGACTGGCTCAATGTCCAACATCCCGAAGGAAAAAACAGTGTTTCTATGTATAAATGGTGGATGCCCAATCTCGTTCTTGATATGCATGAACAGGGTACTACCTCGGGCTTCTATTTCAGTCCTGGAGACCCCTACAGAACCTACAGGGGCATTTCACAGACCAATCAGGACCTGACTCTTAAAATAGCAGAGAATACTGCAGTTGAACTTGACAAAAAAGGCATTCTATATTTCTCTAAAGAAAATTATGATGACTTTTTTATCGGTAAAGGAGCTGCTTATGGCGACCTTCAGGGCTCAATCTGTCTACTCCACGAGCAGGGAGCCTCTTACGGATATCTCCGCAATACCCCCTGGGGACTCCTGACATTTCCCGAAACTATACGCACACAGACCCTTGCTGCCATCTCAGTGGTTACATCGGGGTTTCGGATGAGAGAAGAACTGCTCGATTATCAGAAAAATTACTACATAGACCAACTAAAGACAGCTCAGAAAGACCCTGTGGCAGGTGTAAGATTTTCCATCAAAGAAGATATAGCACGCGAATACCATCTACTGGAGGTGCTCCTTACTCATGATATCGAAGTTTATCGCGACACTAAAGAGCAGGGATACATAGTTCCGATGGTACAAAACCGCTACTATACCTTCAGGGCAATGTGGGACCATATAACCTCATTTAAAGACAGTATTTTCTACGATATCTCCACCTGGAGTTTTCCTTCAGCATTCGGGGTTGAAAGCGAGAATCTCAAATCTGTCCAGGGACGCCTTGCAGACAGAGTTACGGAAGCACTATTTCCCAAAGGAGAAGTAATTGGTGGCATCAGTAATATAGGATATGCCTTTAGCAACAACGAGTACTACGCTCCTAAGATGGCTTCAGAACTACTTAAAGAGGGCTTTCTCCTGAGAGTCGCCGGCAAAAGTTTGACTTGTGTGGAAGACAACAGGGAATTCACTTTTCCTACCGGTACTATCCTGGTGCCCGTTACCGGACAACCTACCAACAAGGATGAACTCTACATAAGGATTTCGGCTCTTGCGGAACAAACTGGAGTACAGGTACATTCCTTCAAAAGTGGCATGATGAAGGATCACGATCTGGGTAGCCCTATTTTCTCCAGTTTAAACAGACCCGATGTGGCAATAGTCACAGGACGTGGACTGGGTACTTCCCACACGGGAGAGGCCTGGTTCTCCATTGATCGCAGATTTGGGTTTGATCATACGGTTATCGACCATTCGCGCATTACCTCTTCTCGCAACCTTTCTTCTTACAATGTGATGGTGATACTAGGCGGAGCACCTTCCCCTCTACAGCAAAATGATTTTTATGAGACTATCGGTAGTTGGGTGAGGAGCGGTGGCACACTTATACTTGGAGGAGATGCTGCGCCTATAGCCCAGAGAGCAGGACTTGCCGAGATCGTCACAACTCCCGATAAAGGTATTTATGGGGTAATTTTAGAGTGTAATCTGGATTTGGAATCCCCGCTTTTCTGGGGCTTCAAAGAGAGCACTGTGCAAGTGTTTAAACACAAAGCTACAGTTTATTCATGTGAAAAGGGTTCCACACCGATGAAATACTCACAGGATCCTTATGTTTCAGGTTATATCACCAATGACCATCTTAACAAATTCCGTAACGGACAAGCTATCATAACCTGTAAGGCCGGACGCGGACGGGTTATTTTCTTTGCAGAAGATATGAATTTCCGTTCCTACTGGTACAACACATCCAAAATATTTGCAAACGCCATCTTGTTTGGCGGATTGATCTAGAACAACTATAATAACACATTCATCATGAAAAGGAGACTGTTTTTAACGATTCTGACGGCCTTCGCCCTATGTTGTATCCAAACGGCCGGGCGCTCTCCTGCCAATTCCATACTCATTAAAGGCGGCCTTGTGTATAACGGCTCCCTTGAAAAACCTGTCAAATGTGATGTGCTGGTCGTTGGAGACCGAATTGCGTTTGTCGGAAACTATACCGGCAAAACAGCTGACAGAGTTATTGATGCTTCAGGATATATTGTCACTCCGGGTTTCATTGATCCTCACTCCCATTCCGATGGGGATTTCCTAAAAGAGAGAAAATCGAACGAAAATTACTTACAGATGGGCGTAACCACTGTCCTCTGCGGACAATGCGGATCGGGATCCTGGCCAATGACCGAAACTTTTGAAAAGATGCGTAGCCAAGGTATGGGTACCAACTGCGGACTCTTCCTGGGTCATTCTCCTCTGCGAAGGGCGGTGCTGGGAGAGGATCAGATGAGAGATGCTACCAAGGAGGAAATCGAAAAGATGAAACAGCTTGCAATCGAAGCGATGAATCTGGGCGCCTTCGGGATTTCCACCGGACTCTATTATCTGCCGGGTACATTCACTAGTACTGAAGAACTTATTGAAGTAATATCCGCTATATCTGACTACGGTGGCATCTACACCACCCATATGCGCAGCGAAGGTACGTCAGGTGTGGGACTTGATAGCGCAGTTAATGAAGCTATACGCATAGCACGCGAGGCTCAAGTGCAGTTAAATATTTCACACATCAAATCCAGCGGAGGCACAAACGGTAGTTCGGGCAGGATTATAGCAACTATAGAAGCTGCTCAGAACGAAGGATTATACATCACCGCAGATCAATATCCTTATCTGGCCTCAAGTACCTCACTCTCCTCGGCATTGCTCCCAAAATGGGCGCAAAACGGCGGAAGAAAGGCTTATCTACAAAGATTTGATCATCCTGACACTCTGAATATGATTAGAGAGGGTATAAGAGAGAATATCTCCAGTCGTGGCGGCGCAGGCTCTATAATGATCATAAAAGGCCCTATCAAAGAACATATTGGGAGGTACCTCAACTCCATCGCAAAAGAGATGAAACTCCCCATCGAAGATGCAGTAGTGGAAATCCTCCGACAAGGGGCTCCTTCCATCGCAAACTTCAATCTAAGCGAAAAAGATATCTGCAACTATATGAAACAACCCTGGGTAATGACTTGTACTGACGGCAGCTTCGGAGGGCATCCACGTGCTACCGGTTCATACCCCCATAAAATACAACACTACGTGCTTAACAAGAAAATACTTACGATGGAGCAGATGATCCACAAGAGCACCGGTAAAGTAGCACAGACATATGGAATTGAAGGGCGCGGATTCATAAAAGAGGGCTATTATGCTGACATTCTCGTATTCAAGCCAAAAGAATTTAGGGCCAATTCTACCTATGCCAATGCCTCTGCATATGCTTCCGGACTTAGACTCCAGCTGGTAAACGGAGAAATAACCATCGAAAACAGCAAGTACAACGGTACGCTGGCCGGCAAACCTCTTAAAATGAAAAACGGCGCAAAAGATCCGGCCATCTTTGAGTCATTGATGAATCAGAGAATGAAAAAATATGGAGCAATCGGACTTATCACTGCAGTTGTCAGAGATAATGAGATCGTATATCACCACTCCTTTGGTAGCAAAGACCTTGAAGGCAATCCCTTCAGAGGGGATGAGCGTGATATTGTACGTATCGCTTCCATTTCCAAATCATTCTGTGCCCTTTCAATAATGCAGTTGTTGGAGCAGAAAAAAATAGACCTGAATGCCGATGTTGGGGACATTTTGGGCTTCCAGGTAAGAAACCCCAAATTTCCTGATGACAAAATAACTGTTTCGATGCTTTTGAGCCATACATCATCGCTAAATGACTCTCAGGGCTACAAGACTCTTGACAGGATCAATCCTTCGAAAAATCCCAACTACACCAAATGTTACAGCAATTATGCCCCGGGAATGGGATACAGATACTGTAACCTCAATTTTAATATGCTCGGTGCTGTAGTGGAAAAAGTTTCCGGAGTGAGATATGACAGCTATATCAAACAAAACATCCTAGATCCTCTCGGTCTTACCGGCAGTCTAAATATGGCCGACATACCGGATACCACAATCTGTGTTCCTCTTTATGAATACAATGAAAGTAAAGGAGGTTTTATCCATAGGCCGGAAGCCTACTATCCTTTGGCAAAGAGTGACCAGGATTATATACTCGGCTATGATCCCGCTCTTTTCTCTACCACAGGCGGAATGAAAATGAGTGCTCTCGATCTTGCCCGATATATGATGTTGCACATCAATTACGGCACACTTGACGGAGTCAGGATTGTCGATGAGAGCAGTGCACGCTTAATGCAGTCAATACAAACTCCGACCGATGCCCGGGGCATCTATTACGGCTATGCGATGAGGACAATGCAGGATGTTTGGATTCCGGGCATTATAGCTCATGGTCATACCGGATCGGTATACGGTATGAAAAGCAGTATGACATTCGATCCAATTCGTAAAAACGGAGTTGTAACGCTCTGCAACGGACACAAAAGCAAAGAGCGGCCTACCGAAAGTTTCGATAGACTGCTCTTTGCATTCTTTTTCAGATAGAAACTACAGCGGATTCTGCTCACAGAGCGGATTTCCGCTAATTTCATTATAAGGGATCAGCCACTGCCAAAACTCGTCAGCCGAAGGTTTGCCGGTAGTTCTGGCCTTTTCACCCGGCATCTGCTCACCGTACATATTGTAGTTTGAGGCCAAAGGATCGAGAGGTGGACACTTAGAGTTGTTCCAGGGAGCCATTTTGACATTTGTACCCCATCCATTAGCTGTACCACCCTGATTGTAGCCTTCGCGTGGCTTAGGGCCACGGTCTATGGCCTGGTCAAGACGTTTAAGGTCGTGCCAGCGGGTGCCATGTTCTGCCCATAGTTCAACCCTTCTTTGCCAAATTACTGCCTCTGCAAGAGCCTCTCCTGTACTTGTCGGCATAGCATATTCAGGATCACGATGATGGGCTATGGTGTAGAGCATATTCTGCGCCTTTTCATTTTGCCCTGCGCGAGCATAGCCCTCTGCTGCTATCAGATACATTTCAGGAAGACGCATATAGGCAACATCATGGTAGTCATTTTGTGTCTGGTTGTCATCTACAATCCATTTCTGTGACATCCAACAGGCCTTACGAGCTGCTGAACTACCGGGGAGATAGAGTTCCTTGGCGGTGTAAGGATCCTCTACCCAGAGGCGTTTTCTCACGTCTGACTCAGGAATGGTGTTGTAAAGTAGATTAAGAATTGCCCTTGGGCTGTTTCTATTGTAGGATGCGTAGTTATTGGAGATGAAATTATGCCAGGAGCGCAGTGCTCCTCCCTGTGTATTATCTTCTTTTGCGATAAGTCCCCATAACCACTCAGTGTTGTTTGCGTCGCTTGCACGGTTGACTACAGTAGTATAAGTATCAGCCTGTAGCTTTGCTCCGGAGTTTTTGATAACATATTCGGCATCGGTTGCTGCTTCACTCCATTTTCCCATTGTTAGATAGACTCTGGCACGTAGTCCTCTTACGACATATTTATCAAAGTGTGACTTATTTGCCTTTTTAATAGTGCATTTGTCGAGATATTCAAACGCAGTACCAAGGTCCGCAAGAATCTGTGCGTAGGTCTCTTCAACTGTACTTCTGGGCATCGGATCAGGTGAAGGAGTCAAACGCAGGATCACACCCGGTTGGGTGTTATTACCTGCAGGATCGTACCTTTTGGCCCAGGCCTGCACAAGCTCAAACAATGCAAATCCACGATAAGCATATGCCTCCCCAGCCGCCATATAGCCGTATTGTTCCGAACCGGGCATTCCTGCATCATAGGCCTCAATAACTTTATTGGCATTATTAATTACTCTGTAGAAAAATTTCCAGTAGTAATTGAGGTCATTGTATCTATGAGAGAGATCGCGGTGATGCGTCAACTGTGTGCAGAATTTGAACATTACATTATCGTAAGTCCATACCACATCATCAGCCATAAAGGCAAGGTGGAGACAGAAAGTTGGATAACCTCCCTGTCCATAATAGGAGGTTGTAGTGCCGCTGGAGTTACCTTCGTACATCATACGGTGAATACCGTTAATGGCCATCATAGCATTTTCGGTGCTACTGAAAATACTGGCCTCATCAACAGAAGATGTAGGTGCTGTGTCCAAAAACTCTTTGCTACAAGACCAGGTGGTTAGCAACGCGGCTGTCATAATTATGATAGGATATATTCGTTTCATATCAGTAAGCTTTAGAGAGTAATATTAACACCAAGAGAAATGGTCCTCGAAGGACTGTAACGGTCTCCGCCTGAGTCGTAATTGCTCAACGAATAATTTGAGTTGAGGCCCCTGCGGGCATTAAACACATAAAGATGGTCTCCCGCTACATATACCTGTATTTTACTAAGTCTTAACCTTTCACACCACTTCTGCGGAAGTGAATAAGCTATGTTGAGACTGTTTATTTCAAGCATATTGGTAGTAGTAAGCCATCTAGTTGAACGCGTTGCCTGAACATTGGAGGCGTAAGTTGAGTTGGTAGTCAATAGAGGCACGTTAGTTACATCGCCCGGCTGACGCCACATATTGGCAGCTAAATCAGGCGATAGATTTACCAGATTGGTGTTTACCAATCCACCTATCATCACATTTTCATAAGCCCGATCATAGGTCCATCCACCCAGCTGGTAATAGAGGTCTAGCGAAAATGTAAAGTTTTTCCAGTTGAATGAGGTAGTGATACCTCCGAAAAGGTTGGGTATTGAGGACCCACTGTAATCTTCACGTGCTTTAGCAACATTAGTGGTGTAATCAATACCGTTGACATTCACAATATCATCAGACGTATCACCAATGTAGTCTTCTGCAATCTCATAAATGCTCAAACCTGTCTGAGGGTCCACGCCTGCCCATTGATAAAGCCACCATTCATATACAGAGTGTCCCTCCTCCACTTTATTGTATGAAGCGTTTCTCAGGAAGGCGTCAATAGGCAGTGAGGTAATGCGGTTTTTAAGGTATGTGCCGTTAATTCCCACATTCCACCTCATATTGCCGGTCTTGATAATGTCATAGCCAAGCTGAAATTCAAATCCTCGGTTATAGAGGCCGCCGGCATTTTCGTTGTGAGAGGTGAGACCGGTTGAAGGAGGAAGAGTTACCTCCATCAAAAGGTTGGTGGTCCTGCGGTCAAAATATTCTAACGATCCCCTCAAACGCCTGTTGAAGAGGGAGAATTCAAGTGCCACATCCCAATTGGTACTAACCTCCCATTGTAGATTGGGATTTCCCGTAGAAGTTGTACTCTGGGTATAACCCGGCTCATCTACATTCTGGTTGATCACATAGAGTGCCATCCAGGGGAAATAGCTGCCAAGGTCATCACTGCCGACAGTTCCCACGGATGCTCGTAACTTGAGTCCGTTAATCCAGTCAATACTCTGAATAAACGGTTCTCTATCAAGAACCCAGGATCCTCCGACTGACCAGAAGTTGCCCCAGCGTGAATTTCTCGCAAATCTGGAACTGCCATCCCTACGGAATGAACCGGAAAAGAAGTATTTGCCGTCATAGTCATAATTGACGCGGGCAAAATAACCTTCAGTGTTATAAACATTTTTGTATGAACTCGGTTGTGCACTCACTTCAATATAGTTGTCAAATTCATAATTATCGCCAATTACTATCTGATAACGCATGGAAGCCGAAGCATCGAGCAAATATATGTAACTATTACTTTCATGACCGAGCAATGCATCTACGTGATGTTTTCCGAAATTGCGGCCCCAGGTAAGTAGCTGGTTGAAAGACCAGGTACGTGTATTGGAGATTGTTTTGGAAGTGGAAGGTGTATTTGATGACTTTTCAGGGTAGAAAATTGTGGCTGAATGCGATACATAGTTACTGTTGTAGAGAGCGGCATTTGCTGTGAACTTGAAATCCTTGAGGAATGAAATCTCAATATAGGGTTTTACATCTATCATTGCTCTTTCCTGCTGATTGTAACGGTTCTTAAGCTGCCTGGGAGCATTTACTCCCGCATAGATCGCACGACCCGGGATAGTTAGTCCTGAAGCTGTAGTATAACCTTCTCCAAAATCATAAATCGGATTTCCATGGTCATCCAAAATAAAAGCTCCTGTGTTATCGTGAAGACGAACACCATAGACGGGAGGCATGCGTCTTGCGATGAGGAAGACATTGCTCAAATCTCCCTGAGAGGTAGATTGAATACCATATCTTGTACTCAATGTAGAGGCTAGATTGACTCCGATATTGAGCCAATCCATAGCATGTGTAGAAACATTAGCTCTTGCGGTGTAACGTTCAAATCCTGAGCCGACAACATACCCTTCACTATCAGAATAACCTACGGAAGCATAGTAACTGTTTTTGCCGTGACGACCATTCGCACTTATCGAATAATCCTGGACAAACCCAACCTGCTCGATTTCCTTTCTCCAGTCTGTGTCATCCAGCCATTTAAAAGTGGCACCTGTGTTATAATTGCCGTTCGCATCTACAACCTCAGAAATATTACAGGACCAGGGATTATACTCGTCAGTAAAATTAAGACCGGTAGTAACAGCAAGGGAAGCCTGTTGGGCCGCATCACCAGGATCAACACCATTAAGGGTGTAGTTGTTGTAATAGAGGCGCCAGTAGGTCTCCATATAGTCCTTGATGCCCATCGTCAGGTAGTCTTCGCGCTCACGAGTCACCCAGCCTGTGGAAACCTTTACATTAATATTGGCTTTTTCGCTTTTGCCCTGTTTGGTAGTGACCATTATCACACCATTTGCAGCTCGTGCACCGTAGAGTGCAGTGGAAGCAGCATCCTTTAGCACAGTAATACTCTCGATATCACCGGCAGGTATATTTGAGAGTATTCCAGAGTAAATCATACCGTCCAGTACTATAAGTGGATCGGTATTACCATTAATAGATCCGATACCGCGAATAGTGATAGTTGCACTTGCTCCTGGCTGGCCAAGCGCAGATGTAAGACGAACGCCGGGGACAGAACCATTAATAGTGTTGAGAGGATTTGTGTTGGGAATAAGTTCAATTTTTTCACCGCTTATTTTGCCTGCGGATCCCGTAAATGAAGATTTGGTAGCAGTACCATAGGCCACTACCATCACCTCTTCCAGAGCTTCAGAATCAGGTACAAGAACTACGTCTATCGTAGCACGTCCATTTACCGGGATTTCCTGGTTCAAGTACCCTATAGAAGAGAAGATCAGTACGCTATTACGCGGTACCGAGATAGAATATTTGCCGTCAGCATCAGCCGCGACTCCGGATGTTGTGCCTTTGAGAACAACGCTTGCAAAAGGTACCGGATCGTGATTTTCATCGAATACGGTACCTTTGACGGAAATGTTTCCGCTTTGAGCAAGCATTTGTAAAGACAACAATAACAGCAATACCATTACTGTTATTATGCGATGTTTGTAACACATATATAGAAGTTTTAGGAGATTTCAAAGAACTAAAACACTGTCTACCGCACTTTGAACCATCAATTCTGAAATGTACCAAAACAAAACATAGCTTCAAAAAAAGCTATTTATTCACGACAAACTCCTTATTTATAAAGTTTTCCATAAGGAAAACGTCAATTTCCCGACATAGGGAGTTCCGCTCTATATCCGATATACGTCCTTCGCTTCTCCACTTTTCAAGTAATGGGAGAGTTATATCCCTTATATGAGCCTCTATCGGAGCAAGGCGTTGAATAATACCCGTACCTCTGCTATTGTAGAGAGTGCTGAAACGAAAATAATTCTTCCCATTACCTCGAGTGATAGGAAATACCTCCAACTTCAAAGCACTGGCTTTGATACACATAGGAGAATCATGTTTCTCATCCCCCTCGAGCTGCCTTATAACAACAGGTAATCCCTCTTTACCGCAACTTACCCAGGCCGGGACAGCGATGGAACAGGGAGGATAACCCAAAGCCGTCCAAAGAGTGGTCAGCTGTGGATTTTCACCAGGGCGCACAGCCTGAATAACTGAAGAAACAACACTAATTCTACGCGGAATAAAGTCACAGTCGGGAAAAAATCCGCTCCGCGGATCATTTCCCTCATCAGCCATCTTCCTAAGATCCAAACCTAATAATGGATGAAAGAAACTACGCGCCATCTTCTCAAAAATAAAATGTGGAGTCAATCGCTCTCCAACGGCAATGGCATCTCTTAATATCTGTTCCGCTGCATAATAGCGGATATAACCCATACCTTCATCCATCTTCCCGTATCTGGAATAGTTGGTATAGACGAGAAAACCTTCAGGAGCGATGGCGGGGTCATTTACATCCACTACATGATAACCGGTCGGATAAGTCTCCACATAAACGGCATTGCCAAGGGTATCTATCACTCCATAGTTGGAAGAGACAGGTATCGGCTTGGCAATGGTGTCAAGCAGATGAAGAAATTCCTCCAAGGAAGCACATTTATCCAGTGCCAATTTCATTATGAATCCATTGTTGATGTCCCAGGAGTCGTTATCCACGAAGTTATAGGACTTGGTGTTCATTATGCAGAATCCGGCCGAATTGGTGCCGAACCAGGCATTGACGGGATTATCTTCAAGTGCCAGACCTATCCAGTCATATTTTTCACCTTTAACAAATGAAAGACGCTGATCAAAGACAAGTGCATCAGTGTTTTTCCACATCATGGGACGGCCATCGGGAGTGATTTTGCCCGTTATTATCACAGATGTACAGCAGAGTGAATGGATTGGAAATACAGAAAGCAGAACAAAACCGAAGAACAAAACGGCTACATAGCGCATCCTGAAAGGATTGAAATGTTCTCTGCAGAAAAACATGATTAACGATAGTTTGGGGCTCTTCTGCAAATATAAGTTATTTTACACAAACAAACAACAACAAAATGTTCTTTGCCGGATACTATTTGATTATGACATTGACATTCACTACTTTGTTTGGTAATTTAGGATACACGCCCCAGTAATACATTGTACTAAATGCCGGCCATACTCCTTCAGATAGGGTTTTTGCAACAACATTTAACTCCAAAGCCCTTGATGATACAACAATTTTCTGATCTGCTACAAAGTAGAAAGAATTAGGCATTCTTTTTTGTCCGATAATGATTGAGTATTGTGAAAAATCTATCTCGGGCAAAACCTCTTTGCATGAATAAAGCGCTTGTAACTCTTTATTGCTATTTACTACGTAAACGATATCTTCGTTGGTGGATTTGAAAAAACAAGGAGATTCAGTTACTATTGGTAAACTATTTTCAAAAAAGAGAGTTACCTGTTCCGGAAGGTTATCTGTAGGATAAATTGTTTCGCCTTTTTTCTCACACCCTGACACAAAAAATAGCGTAAAGAGGAGACTTAGGAGTAGAATTGATTTAAAGTCTGACAACATTGAATATAACTTTTGCTGTTTTGGCCAATTTTTCAACAACAATCCCGTAATAAAAATGGGGATCGGGTTGTGTTGCATCTCCCCCAATCTCTATGAAAAAAATAAATTCGTTATCCTTATTTTTATAAAAATCATAATTAAGATACGCCAGACAAGGATAATCGTCGCATCCTATCAGCAAAGTTTGTGTAGTAAAATCAACGTCCTTTAAATCAGGATATTTATCTATCTCTGTTTGACTAAACAGAGCCAATAACTCCTTATTCGATTGGACCACCTTTCCTTCTCCCTGCTTCATTTTTCCATACAGCAGATACATTTTAGGCAATTCCTTAATGATGATTGCATCGGTAGTATCAAGGTACTTTTCTTCACACCCCGTTACTCCCATCAGGAAAAACAGGAAAATAACACTTAATAAAACCGACTTCGTTCTCATAACCTCTTAGTACCGGACTGTGATTTTACCCTCCAGGGATGGAGTGTAGTTGATAATTAACTTTGCGAAAACATAGGCACCCCTGCTGAAAATCAATATATACTCTTTATTGGGTGCCAGGGGGCCTAACCTATATTCCAAATCATAATCACAAATACAATCACAGATAGGATTTGTTTCACTCTCATCCACGGTAATGATATTGCCCTCCATAGAAACATCTGCTTTAATAGTGTCGGGACAACAGTTGAATACGGCGTTAACATGCTTAATATAAAGATAGCCGTCAGCTATCGCTATATATTCGATATACTCTTCACCGTGTAATGATGCTCTGGGACTTTTTGTTTCTTTGCATCCTAAATAAGAAAATTCTTTAATCCGAAGACTTTCATTCGATGTTTCTTTATTGCAACTTGTTACTCCTATAAGGAAAATAGCGATTATCGCGAATATGAATATCCTGGTTTTCATAATTATTTGAATCTTTTAATGACAACTTTACCCTCCAAAGAGGAATTGTACTTAATGGTAAACCTCACAAACTCACGATTGTCCCTATAAAAAATCAATGTATACTCTTCATTAGAAGATAATGGGCCCAGTTTAGAGACTAAATCATAATCACAAATACATTTGCATTGTGGATCTGTTTCACTTTCCACAATGGTAATGTTGTTTCCTTCCACAGAAACATCTGATTTGATAGTGCCCGGACAGCAGTTGAATACGGCATTAACGTGCTTGATATGAAGATAACCACCGGCCAGAGCGTGATATTCGATAGATTCTTCACTTTCAGCTGATTTTGTGAGATTGGTCACAATCTCTTTACATCCTTGATAGGAAAAGTCTTCAATTTTAATCTCTTCATAAAGATTATCTCTATTACACCCCGCTCCGCCAATCAGGAAACACAGAGCAAGCAGTGTAATTAGAACCGTTTTCGTTTTCATGATTATTTTTTCATTAAAGTGGTTAATACGTAATCATAATAAAAATGTAAACCGTCAGTGTGTCCGGTAAACTCTTGACAAGATACATAGGTTTGGCCCTCAAAATAGACATCCTGACCTTTATCGGATACATTCCATTTTTTTGCAAAATCAGGGAAGTTACAAATCCGGCAAATATTAACCGAACAGCCTGCACGATAAATTATATGAGCCATATCTGATTGCCTATTGTAAATTATATCGATAGGATCATCATGTGATAGGGGTTGCAGTTTCATCTCTTCCTCATCCGTGGCGACAATGCGAAAAACGGCTTTTTCCTTTGTCAGATTCAGATCGGCTTTTTCCATTGTAAGACAATTGCATTTGCCATACGGCAGATTGTTTTTCTCACACCCCGCTCCAAAGAGCAGGAGGGCAATCAACGCAAATAAAATTGACTTCGTTTTCATGATTTACAGAATACTGAGATTTTCAAATATAATAACTTCTGTCTAATTATATATACGCATTGACTCCCGAAACACTTCCATCACTAATTAAAAATTGTACGACAAGACACCTTATATTGTATAGATGCAAAAATTATACAAAACGTTGCATGCGAAGAGATTAATCTTCTTAATCCCAATTACTTGCACTATCTGGCAGTTCCCTTACAAAGATAAGTTTTTAAAACGAAAAAGGAGCGATGGCTCGCTCCTTTTGTCGGGATACTCCGACTCGAACGGAGGACCCCTTGGTCCCAAACCAAGTGCGCTACCAACTGCGCCACATCCCGAAATCATCCCTTAACGGGGCGACAAAGATAACCTTTTTTTTGTACTTGCTGAAATATTTTGCGAAAACAGCAAAATTGCATAACTTTGCACTCCCAACGGTGAGGTGGGTGAGTGGCTGAAACCATCAGTTTGCTAAACTGACGTACGGGCAACCGTATCGGGGGTTCGAATCCCCCTCTCACCGCAAGATAAAAAAGACAGCGTCAGGCATACTCCCGGCGCTGTTTTCGGTTTGAGCCTATCGGCAATTCCGACAAGTCGTAATTTTATCTAATTCTTATTTCCTATCAACATCAGTTATTAAGTATTTCTTAACAACTGATTTATTAAAGTTTTTCCAATAAACTGCGCAAACTCACTTTCTCTTCCATTATGCTGCGAAGCGAAGCGATGGGAACCCTTTCCTGCTCCATTGTGTCGCGGTAGCGGATAGTAACGCAATCGTCCTCCAAAGTATCGTGGTCAATTGTGATGCAGAAAGGAGTGCCAATGGCATCCTGACGACGATAACGTCTGCCTATGCTATCCTTTTCATCGTACTGACAATTGAAATCATATTTGAGCTCCTTAATGATCTCGCGGGCCTTCTCGGGAAGATTGTCTTTCCTGATAAGGGGAAGTACGGCTAATTTGACTGGAGCGATAGCAGACGGAATGCGCAATACTACTCTTTCCTCTCCGTTTTCCAGCTTCTCTTCGCAGTATGCTGCGGAAAGGATGGCAAGGAAGGTTCTGTCAAGTCCGATAGAGGTCTCAACCACATAAGGAATATAACTTTCGCCGGTCTCGGGATCAAAGTATTGCATTTTGCGACCGGAGAATTGCTGGTGTTGTGCAAGGTCGAAATCGGTACGGGAGTGTATGCCCTCGAGCTCTTTGAAACCAAATGGAAATTCAAACTCGATATCTGTAGCTGCGTTTGCGTAGTGCGCAAGCTTCTCGTGATCGTGGTAGCGATATTTCTCATCGCCCAACCCAAGAACTTTGTGCCAAGCCAAACGGGCCTCTTTCCATTTCTCAAACCACTCAAGTTCGCTGCCAGGGCGCACAAAAAACTGCATCTCCATCTGTTCAAACTCCCTCATTCGGAAGATAAACTGCCTGGCGACAATCTCGTTGCGGAAGGCTTTTCCTATCTGAGCTATTCCGAAGGGAATCTTCATCCTGGCGGTCTTCTGAACATTTAGAAAGTTAACAAAAATGCCCTGTGCTGTTTCCGGACGCAGGTAAATGGTGCTGGCTTCTTCCGAGATGGTTCCCAACCGGGTACTGAACATAAGATTGAATTGACGTACATCCGTCCAGTTTCTGGTTCCCGAAATGGGACAGGCAATCTCACAATCTATGATAATCTGCTTTAATTCAGCAAGATTATCAGCTTTAAGTGCCTCAACCATCCGGGTGTTAACCTCATCCCATTTGGCCTTATTGCGGAGCACATTGGGATTGGTTGCCCTAAACTGTTCTTCATCAAAGGCTTCGCCAAATCTGCGGCGTCCCTTTTCGACCTCTTTGTTCATCCTTTCCTCGAGTTTCGACAGATAATCTTCAATCAAAACATCGGCACGATAGCGCTTTTTTGAGTCCCTATTGTCAATCAAAGGATCATTAAATGCGCTCAGATGGCCTGAAGCCTCCCAAATTTTAGGATGCATAAAAATTGCCGAGTCAATACCTACAATATTCTCATTGAGGTGGACCATGGCCTCCCACCAATATTTCTTGATGTTGTTTTTCAATTCAACTCCCATCTGCCCATAATCATATACGGCACCCAGACCATCATAAATTTCACTTGACTGGAAAATAAATCCATACTCTTTGGCATGAGCCGTAAGGGTTTTGAAAAGTTCTTCTTGTGTCATATAATCGTTTCTAATTGTTTACAATCGTTTGAAAATGATTAAAAATTTCTTCCGGCAGCAATTCCGCTATCTCCATCACAAAAGGTCTGCTCCAAACCTGCGGATGGGGCAGTGTCAGCCTCTTTGTATCACAACGTACTTCATCGAAAGCGAGAATATCAATATCGATGATCCTGTCGCTATAAATCCTTCGTCCCTCGGTATTATACTCTGCTTGATGTGCCTCCCGCCCCATTTCAATCTCAATCTTCTTGCATATATTAAGCAGCTTTCGCGGAGTGATCTCCGGCTTCTCAAAAGCTACGATCTGATTGAGGAAAAATGGACCCTCAAATCCGATCGCTTCAGTCCTTACTTCCGGCGAGAAACGGACTTGTGGCAACTTACAGTTCCCAAAGCTTTCAAATCCAAGTCTCTCACGCAATCGTTCCCGCGCACCCGCAAGATTTGCAGCCCTATCGCCCATATTGCTACCCAGGAGCAGGAAAATCACAACATCCCCAGCTCAAGCAGAGCCGCCTCACTCATCATTTTCATGCTCCATTCAGGTTCAAAAACAATCTTTACATCCACATCCGCTATCTTAGGCACATCCTCTACAGCCCTTTTGACATCCTCCACAAGCTGGTCGGCCGCGGGACAATTAGGTGCGGTAAGGGTCATTGTCACAAGAACATTATTGGCTTTATCCACCTCAAGCCCGTAGATCAAACCAAGTTCGTAAATATTAACCGGAATTTCGGGGTCGAATACCTGCTGCAACGCAAGGAGTATATCCTTCTCTATATCGCTTTTGGGTTCTATCATTGCTGTGCTTCCTTCTCTTTGTATGCCAGGGCATACGCTTTAATCTGTTTTATCATCGACAAAAGACCATTGGCCCGTGTCGGGGAGAGATTTTCTCTAAGTCCGATTTTTTCGATAAACGAAAAATCTGAAGCTATTATATCATCATATTTTTGGCCATTATAGACCTTTAACAGGAGTGAAATGATACCTTTGGTGATAACAGCGTCACTGTCTGCTCCGAACCACAGACGTCCTCCATCGTTCCGGCAAACAAGCCAAACACGAGACTGACAGCCCCTTATCAGGTTGTCATCCGTTTTATCACTCTCATTGATGCTTTCCAGCTCCTTACCGAGCCCAATCAGATACTCATATTTGTCGAGCCATTCATCAAACAGTGAGAATTCTGAGACAATCTCCCCCTCTATCTCGCCAATACTCCTAATTTGGTCAATTTCAATCATTTTAACATCTCTGTTATAATAACATATTTATTACAAGTTTTAACTTACTTATAAACGTTTCACATTCAAAAATAGTATTATACGGGGCGAAAGAAACCCTTAGCAATCCTCGTTCCGAAAAGCGGCTCACAATCGGCTCTGCACACATTAATCCGGATCTTACCGCAATACCCATCTTATCAAGCATCTGTGCGATATCCGACGGATGAACCCCCTCAATACTCAGGGAGAAAATTGGTATTTTTAGAGAAAGATCCTTTGGTAAACCACATATCTTTAGCCCCTTGATCCGCTGCAGTTCCTCTACCATAGTGGCCACAATTCTCTTTTCGTGCTCCTGCACCTGCACATCATCTCTGACTGCAGCAGCGAACTCCAGGGCAGGTTTAAAGCAGGCTGCAGCCACAAAATTGGGAGTTCCTGCCTCAAATTTGAGTGGCAGAGGCGCGTAAGTAGTGCCGCTGAAACTCACACTATCCACCATATCGCCTCCACCCATATAAGGCGGCATACTCTCAAGAAGCGAACGCTTTCCATAGAGCACTCCTATACCGGTGGGAGCATATATTTTATGTCCGGAAAAAACATAGAAATCACAATTCATCTCTTTAACCGAAACTTTGTCGTGCACCACCCCCTGAGCCCCATCTATCACCACCAAAACCCCTTTGGAGTGAGCTATACGCACGATTTCAGCTACCGGATTGATAATTCCCAACACATTTGAGATATGACTGACAGCAAGGATTCGGATGCGATGATCCGCCTCCAGCAACTCACTCAAACGCTCTAACGATATCTCGCCATTCTCCTCTACCTGCAATACCTCCACTGATCTACCAAAGGCCTCACAGGCAAGCTGCCAGGGAACAATATTGGAGTGATGCTCTGCCTCGCATATAAGCACCTTGTCTCCCGCCGTCATATAGCTTCGAACGAGCGAAGTTGCTATCAGATTGAGGGCGGCAGTAGCCCCGGAAGTGAAGATTATCTCCTCTCTGCTCTCTGCTCCCAAAAAAAGACGCACTACCTCACGACCAGCTTCGTACAGATCGGTGGCGTCCGCGCTGAGCTTATGTAAGGCACGATGAATATTAGCATTTGTAAAAGAACTCATGCGCTCTTGCAGCTCTAGTACTTTGCAGTGCTTCTGTGTAGTAGCAGCATTGTCCAAATATATCAGCGGCTTACCCCAGACCTGCTGGTGCAACGCTGGAAATTCTTCACGTATCTGTTCGATAATCTCCATAACTTGCAAAAGTACTAAACAAACTTTGGTTTTTGGTCTAAAAAGCATAATTTTACGAGAAAATTAAACAAAAACAGAATGTACGATTATATCAGGGGATCTCTCGTTGAGCTTAACCCTGCAGATGTGACAATTGAGGCCGGTGGCATCGGCTACCACATACTAATTTCGCTTACCACCTACTCTAGCCTTCAGAAAGGTGGCAAGGAGAGCGTGAAACTATATCTACACCAGCATCTCCGCGAAGATGAAGAGCTCCTTTTCGGCTTTTTTGATAAGGAAGAACGCGTTATGTTTCGCCATCTGATCTCAGTGAGTGGAATCGGTCCCGGAACAGCACGTATGATGCTCTCCAGCATGACGCCTGACGAGGTTTTTAACGCTATTGTTACACAGGACGTCAACCGCATCAAGAGCGTCAAAGGTATCGGCGTAAAAACAGCACAAAGGGTGATTCTTGAACTACAGGACAAGATTAGCAAAGGTGCTTCCGCTGCCGGATTTCCCTTTGACGGCGGGGCCACATCTTCATCTCTTCGTCAGGAAGCGGCTACCGCTTTGGTCCTCTTGGGCTTCACTAAACCCAATGTCGAAAAAGCTCTTGATAAGCTTTTAAAAGAGAACCCTTCGGTTACTCTTGAGGAATTGATAAAAAAGGCTCTCAAGCTGCTGTAATTTTCAGTTATTTTTGCTAGTTTCAAATATTAATGCTATATTTGTACAATCATTTTTGAAATCAGTATTAATTATTTAATCGGTTTTTTGTAATGAACATTCCTGCAGAACTTAAGTACACTAAAGATCACGAATGGGTAAGGATCGAGAGTGACATCGCTATTGTAGGTATCACCGATTTCGCACAGAGCGAGCTTGGTGATATTGTTTTTGTCGATATTCAAACAGAAGGAGAATTTGTGGAGAAAGATGAAATATTCGGCGCAGTTGAAGCTGTAAAAACAGTTGCAGACTTGCTTATGCCTCTTTCAGGAGAGATCGTAGAGTTCAATCCTGAACTTGAAGATGCTCCTGAGCTTGTCAACAGCGACCCTTATGGTGCGGGATGGATGATTAAGATCAAGTATTCCGTCGCTTCGGAAATTGATACTCTTCTTTCTGCTAAGCAGTATGAAGAAATAATCTGATTTGTAAATCAAATGTGATGTGTTGAGGGAGGCCCGGGCGAGGGCCTCCCTTGTTTTTTATTTTTATTAATCACTGTTTTTTATTAACTTTGGAGTTCTAACTTTTTAAAAAAAATGACAATAACCCGCACATTTGACTTGCTTTCAAATCTGAAAGCCTCTTTCCCCCCAAAAGATGATATCCTGGCACGCAAAGTACAAGGCCAGTGGATTAAATACAGTATTGATGATTATATAGAACACTCGCACAATGTTGCATACGGCCTTTTGGCACTTGGTTATAAAGCCGGTACCAAGATAATAACCCTATGCAGCAATCGTCCTGAGTGGAATTTTGTGGATATGGGTGCCAACCTCGCACATATGATTCATGTACCTGTTTACAGCACGCTAAGCAAAAGAGATTTTAAACACATTTTCGACCATTCTGACGCAGAAATTATTGTCGTGGGCAATAAAACACTCTACAAGAAAATTACTCCGGTCATCGCTGAAATCGATCGCGAATTCAAGGTGATAATGATGGATGACTCTGATGAAATTTTCTGCATATCCAAACTGGAGGCGCTTGGACGCGAACATAAAGAGCAATTTGCGCCCATTGTTGAGCGCAACAAAGAAGTAATATCACCTGATGATTGCTGCAGCATTGTCTATACCTCCGGCACTACCGGCTTGCCTAAAGGAGTTATGCTATCCCATCGTAATCTCACCTTCAATTCACATGGCCACGCGGTACGTCAAATATGGAATTGGAACCATAAAATGCTTAGTTTTCTACCGCTATGCCACGTATATGAGCGCACAATGAACTATGAGTTCCAGGAGCTGGCCATCAGTATCTATTACGCAGAGTCACTCAGCACCATAGCCACAGACCTTGCAGATTGCCGTGCAGATGGATTTTGTTCAGTACCACGCGTACTGGAGATAATGTACGGTAAGCTTGAGGCTGCCGGTAAGAGACTTAAGGGTATCAAGAGGACAATCTATAAGCTCGCATGGAATTTTGCTAACAATTTTGATAATTATAACAAAAAGAAATTCTATCTGGCTAAGCGTAATTTTTACGACAAGTTGGTATACAGTAAGTGGAGAGCCACTTTGGGAGGCAAGGAGATGATTATCGTATCCGGCGGATCCTCGATTCAGGCTAAGATTGTGCGTACTTTTAATGCAGCTAAGCTTCATATCTATGAAGGTTATGGCATGACTGAAACCTCCCCGGTAATTGCTGTAAACAGCCCTGCTGACGGCATAAATGTAATTGGCACAGTAGGTAAAGCGATGGGAGGTACGGAACTCTCATTTGCTGAAGACGGCGAAATTCTAACCAGAGGGCCTCATGTGATGCTGGGCTACTATAAGGATCCGGAAGCCACTGCCGAGATAATAGATTCAGATGGGTGGCTACACACCGGAGATATAGGCTATCTTGTTGATGGACAGTATCTTAAGATCACCGACCGAAAAAAAGAAATGTTTAAACTATCTTCTGGAAAATATGTGGCTCCGCAGGTAATAGAAACACGCCTAAAAGAGTCACCTTACATTGAAAACTGTATAGTGTTCGGGGAAAATCAGAAATTCGCCTCTGCAATCATAATCCCCTCATTACCAAAACTTAAGGAGTTTGCTCAAAGGCGTAAAATCCAATATGAGACCGATCAGGAACTCATTGCATCTGAGGAGATTATCAAGCTTATCCATGATGAAGTGGAAAAGGTTAACAAAACCCTGGCAGTCCACGAAGCAGTTAAGCGCGGAAAGATTGTACTTGATGATTGGACTACCGACAATGATATGCTCTCTCAAACTCTCAAGCTAAAACGCCGTAATATCCATAAAAAATACGCAAATCTCATCAACGATATATTCAAAACCGAAAAATCAGAAGACAATTAGACTTAAGAAGAAACTTAAATTAGCTATGATTCGCTCAGCCACAAAACAGGACATATCGGATATACGCAAGATCTACAGGAAATGCTTTGATACGAGCGAAGAATATATCGATTTCTTCCTAAAAAAATGCACACCACGACACACTCTCGTTTACGAAAGGGACGGTAAAGTTGTCTCGGTGGTGCAAACTATGAGCATATCGTATATCTCAAGTTCACGCACTAGAGGACACAGGGATTCTCATGCCGGAGTATACATTTGCGGCCTTGCAACATTGCCCGCATACAGCGGCCGCGGTTATGCCAAATCTCTTATAGCATACATTAGAAATAATGCTAAAAGACAAGGCTGGAAGTTTATGATAGTGCATCCTTCGAATGTTAGTATTGTCTCATTTTACGAAAAAATCGGATTTAATACTCCTATTTACCGGAACGCCGACTCATTACCATTATTTGAAAACAGAGCATTTATTTCACATTTTGATGGGGCCAATTTATTTTTGACAAGAGATGAGAGATTGATGTCGGACTATTTTCAGTGGAATCATTATTTACTTAACTACATTATTGAGGAAGCTACTTTTAATCCTCGTTCCCCATTTCAGTACGACACCCGCTATCCCTACTTGTTGCTAGCATCACTCAATGATAGCTTCTCAACAGAATCCACACATTCTACATTTTCGTTTCCTCTTTAAAATAAGATAGTAAACAAATATCTCAAATGTTCCTCGTGGAACATTTGAGGTATTTTATTTGACTAGTGTGACCACTCCATGGTACAGACCTGACAAGCGTGCCCAAAAGTTAATATCAAATTAGAGGTTTATCTTCCAAAATAAATCAAAAGAACCTGTATATCCGCTGGAGAAACGCCTGAAATTCGTGCGGCTTGGGCAATTGTTCGTGGGCGATACCTATTGAGTTTTATTCGGCACTCCATAGAAAGAGAAGCTACTTTTGAGAAATCAAAATCTTCAGGAATTCTGAGATTTTCCAAACGTCTTAATTTGTCAGCTATAGCCTTTTCGCGTTCGATATAGCCTTGGTATTTTATGCTAATTTCTGCTGACTGGAGCACCTCTTCATACACATATTCAGGATCTATTTCCTCTTTGCCGGCTGTTTTGCCCCAGGGCATTTCTAAAAGGTTTTGGATTTGCTCTGTTTTAATTGATGATAAAACTGCTAATTTTTCAGAAAGATTTGAATCGATAAATGTTCCACGTGGAACATTTTTAAGGAGAGACTTGATTGAAGTTGAAGGACGAGTTAAAAGGTTTGAAATTTTCTTCTTTGTAGCGATTTCTGCGCTGTTTATGGCTCTAAGGTAATCATTGATGTCTTCTGGGCTAAGCGAAGTAGCATTAGAAAAATCTACGTATGTAGAGATGGTATCATACTTTAGCTTGGTATATTCATACCTGAATTGATCTACAAGGCCGAGTTTATATCCCATCTCTGTAAGACGAATATCAGCGTTATCTTGTCTTAAAAGAATACGATATTCAGCACGAGAAGTGAACATCCTATAAGGTTCATCAACGCCTTTGGTTATAAGGTCGTCAATCAAAACACCTATGTATGCCTCATCTCTTTTAAGAATAAAAGGCTCCTTGTCATTAAGTTTTAGATGAGCATTAATACCCGCCATTAGTCCTTGAGCTGCTGCCTCCTCGTAACCGGTCGTACCATTTACTTGCCCAGCAAAATAAAAATTAGGTATGATTCTAGACTCAAGTGTCGGCCATAGTTCGGTAGGATCGAAAAAATCATACTCTACAGCATATGCAGGTGTGAATATCTTGACTCCACGAAGTCCCTCTATTTCTTGTAAAGCATCCATCTGCACCCTTAAGGGAAGGGATGAAGCAAATCCTTGCAGATAATATTCATGGGTATTCCATCCTTCAGGTTCAAGAAACAGTTGGTGTGAGTCCTTACCGGCAAAAGTACGCAGTTTGTCTTCAATGGATGGACAATAACGAGGTCCGATGCCGGTAATCTTTCCCTGAAAAAGTGGAGATTCATCGAAACCAGTCCTGAGAATGTTGTGAACACACTTATTTGTATGGACAATGTAACAGGGCTTTTGGGGTTTACCCCTCTGGATACCTGTTTTAAAAGGTAGATATGAAAACTTGGAAGGGTTGGGATCTAATTCTTGCATAATTAGTTTAGAGAGATCCAAAGACCTTGCATCAATTCTTGGTGGAGTACCTGTCTTCATTCTTGCCGTAGTACACCCCATTTCGGAGAGTTGTTCGGTAAGCCCAAGGGATGGCGACTCACCCATCCTTCCACCATCAACCATCTCATTACCGATATAAAGTCTGCCGTTAAGGAATGTGCCCGCAGTTAAAATAACGCTTTTACAATGAAATTCTGCACCCATAGAGACGAGAACACCATAAATATTGGATTCTCGGAAGGTTAAAGAGGTCACCATATCATGCCAAAGGTCTAGATTAGAGGTGTTTTCAAGAATGTAACGCCAGTTCATGGAAAAATGGAGTTTATCACATTGAGCACGTGGACTCCACATTGCCGGACCTTTAGAAAGGTTAAGCATTCTGAATTGTATTGTTGAAGCATCAGTAACAATTGCAGAGTACCCACCTAGAGCGTCGATCTCACATACAATCTGACCTTTAGCAATTCCTCCTATTGCGGGATTGCAAGACATTTGGGCTATTTTGTTCATATCCATTGTTATGAGCAAAACTTTAGAACCCATTCGTGCTGCTGCCACAGCAGCTTCGCAACCTGCGTGACCCGCACCTATTACTATTATGTCATATAGCGGTGTTTTCATTTATCTTTCTGATAATAAAGGAGATAAGCAACTAAGTGTTTTATCTTCCTCAGCTCTCATTTCTTTTTGAAGTTCCGGTGTCAGATCATCAAAACCTAATAAATGAAGAAGACCATGTACCATAACCCGATGAAGTTCTTTATCAAAAGTTTCTTTGTAAATCTCTGCATTACGTCGAACTGTATCTATACTAATGAATATGTCGCCACTAACAGAGTTTGTTCCATACTGGATCTCAAAGTCGGAAGAATAATCAAAAGCAATTACATCAGTATAATAATCGTGTCCAAGAAATCTATTATTTATTTCGAGTAAATAAGAATCACTGCAAAATATATAATTAAGCTGCCCAATTGTAAGTTCCCTTTTAGAAACTATGTTCCTCAGCCATTTAGAGATAATTATCTTATCATTTAAATTGAAAATTATATCCTCATTAAAATAATTTATCATTGCTTTACTGAATTGAGTTTTGAGAGAAATATGGCTTATTTTTTGCAGCAAAAATAGTGAAATAGAGTGTTATATGGTAAAATTTTAATAAAAATGTTATAATTTGAAACAAGTTCGAAAATTAGGATTGTAAAGCTCTTGAGATGAGCACTAAAATGATACCACATATGAATTACTAACAATTTTATAAAAGAGGTTGATTGTGTAACGTCCTGATTATAAAGACCATAAAAAGATAAATATAAAATTATCAACAAAAATTTGTTATAAATGATTTTTTCTTATTATTTTTACGGTTCGAAGGTCATAGACCTTACAAATTGGACAATCAAAATAAATTACTGATATGGAAGTTAAAAAAACACCCAAAGCAGATCTTGAAAACAAAAAATTATTGTTTAGAGAGATTGGACTGATAATCGCCCTCGCAGTTGTATTGCTTGCATTTGAGTGGACAACCGCAGAAAAATCTGAGACAGTTAACCTTTCAGTTGACGCACAAATTGTAGAAGAGGAGTTCATTCCTGTAACACAGCAAGAACAACTTCCCCCACCTGAAGCACCCAAGATTCCTGTGTTGTCTGATATTATCGACATCGTTGATGACGACATAGTTGTAACTGACAATCTGTTTATAGATATGGAGGATGACGCAAGCATCGGTGTTGAAATTATGGACTATGTTGCTGTTGTTGAGGAAGAAGAGGTTGAAGAGGAAGCCATTCCTTTTGCGCTTGTAGAGGAAAAGCCCAAATTCCAAGGCGGTGATGCCAATGATTTCTCAAAATGGGTAAACAGCAAACTTGTTTATCCTGAAATCGCAAAGGAGAATGGTGTACAAGGTCGTGTTACACTTCAGTTTACAGTTTACACTGATGGATCTGTAAGAGACGTTAAGGTACTCAGAGGTGTTGACGCATCTCTCGACAGAGAGGCTGTCAGGATAGTTTCCAGCTCACCTAAGTGGACTCCTGGCAAACAGAGAGAAAGGCCTGTAAAGGTTACCTACACCTTCCCTGTGTTGTTCCAGCTCCGCTAATTAGTCAGATAAAGATCAGAAAAAATCCCTTTCACCATGAAAGGGATTTTTTATTACATAATATGTGGTATTTATCAATAAAGCGGCAAAATCGAACGACCTAGAAAAAATAGCCAATGTAGCTAAAAGACAAATATCCTACCAAAGAAAATTATCAAAGGGATATCGTCCGGCGTGTATCTCTGCAACCATTTTATAAAGGTCTGAACGAAGTTTATCTATGTTCGTTCTTTCTTTAGCTGAGATAAAAATGCAAGGTGTGTGTTCCTTTGACATCCATGACTCCTTAAGTTCATCAATAGTGTAGTTGATCAACTTTTTTTCCTGCATTGAAAACACATCATATTCTTCGTGATGATAAGCATCTATCTTGTTAAAAACCATAAATAACGGTTTTTCCTGGGCCCCGATCTCGAGAAGGGTTTGGTTAACAACCCTTATATGCTCTTCAAAATTTAGATGTGAAATATCTACAACGTGCATCAAAATATCGGCTTCACGAACCTCATCAAGCGTGCTCTTAAATGATTCGACAAGTTGCGTAGGAAGTTTTCTTATAAATCCGACTGTATCGCTTAGTAAAAAGGGGACATTTTCTATAACCACTTTACGAACAGTGGTGTCTAGTGTTGCAAAAAGTTTATTCTCTGCAAAAACATCACTTTTAGCCAAAAGATTCATAATGGTACTTTTGCCAACATTTGTATAGCCAACAAGTGAGATACGAACCAATGATCCTCGATTACCCCGTTGAGAGGCCATCTGACGGTCAATTTTTTTTAGCTGTTCCTTGAGTTTGGAAATCTTATCTAAAACAATACGCCGGTCAGTCTCGAGCTGAGTCTCACCCGGACCTCTCATACTAATACCTCCACGCTGTCTTTCTAGGTGAGTCCACATACCGGTTAACCTAGGCAAGAGGTATTGGTATTGGGCAAGCTCTACCTGTGTTTTAGCATAAGCAGTCTTAGCGCGTTGAGCAAAAATATCCAATATGAGTCCTGTACGATCAATAACCCTTATGCCGACAGTTTGTTCTATATTTCTAAGTTGAGAAGGAGAAAGTTCATCGTCAAAAATGAGATAATCGACCTCATTCTCTTCAATATGGGCTGCAATTTCTTCAAGTTTACCCCTTCCTACATAGGTCCTGGAGTTAGGTTTTTCTAATTTTTGTGTGAAACGCTTTCCGCCTTTAATTCCGGCTGTTTCTGCAAGAAACTTCAATTCATCCAAGTATTCATTTACTTCTCTTTCATCTACCCCCTGAGGAATTAGGGCTACAAAGACTGCTGTTTCTTCTTTATGACCCTTTATGATTTGTTCCTTTTTTATCATCAATTCAAATTTTTTACAAAAGTAAAACTATATTTGTATTAATATAAGATTAAAATCTATATTCAATATGAAACGATCGCTACTCATCACTACATTGCTTTTAATCTCCCTATCTCTGTTTTCACAAGGAAGAATCAGGGATTATGGTATAAAACCGGGAATTTTTCGCACAGGAGAATATAATGCTATAACCGATGTGCCCGGAGTCAAAGTTGGACAGGTAACTATCATTGAGGGAAAGGATATTCGCACAGGGGTAACAGCCATTATCCCACACGAAGGCAATCTATTTCGTCTAAAATGTCCTGCTGCAGTATATGTTGGAAACGGTTTTGGTAAACTTGCCGGGGTTACACAAATAGAGGAACTGGGAAATACCGAATCACCGATAATTTTGACAAATACGCTCTCTGTGGCACAAGGTATCGAAGGGGTGATAACCTACACACTCGCACAAAAGGGCAACGAGTCCGTGGGTTCTGTCAACGCAGTGGTTGGCGAAACAAATGATGGTGGGCTAAACGATATTCGGGGTAGGCATGTTACCGCCGGGCATGTACTGAAAGCAATAGAAATTGCATCGGGAGGAAAAGTTGAAGAAGGGTGTGTAGGAGCAGGTACAGGTACCATCTGTTTCGGTTTTAAAGGAGGAATAGGAACTTCTTCACGCGTACTTCCCAAATCCCTGGGGGGATATACAGTAGGAGTGCTGGTGCAGTCTAATTATGGCGGTATTTTGGAGGTAGACGGTGTACCTGTGGGTCAATTGTTGGGGCAGTATAGTTTCAAGAAGGCAGTTGAAGAGGAAAAATGCGCATTGAGTTCCGCTTACGAGTCTACCTCGTATGAATCCGGCTCCTGTGAATCTACTCAAGACCCAAAACTTAACCCTGACGGCTCATGTATGATGGTAGTTATAACCGATGCGCCGGTGGATGCCCGCAACCTTAAAAGAATTGCAAAAAGAGCAATGATGGGACTTGCAAAGACCGGGGGTATAGCATCCAACGGTAGCGGAGATTATGTAATAGCGCTCTCTGTCTGTAAAGAGAATCTTATCAACGAATCTACTCAAATGTACAATCCCGTGCTACTGCACAACGACGATATGTCAGCTCTCTTCGAAGCTACCATCGAAGCTACGGCAGAAGCTTTATGGAATTCTCTTTTCAAAGCCACTGACATGACAGGTAAGGAAGGCAGAACCGTAAAGGCACTACCGGTAGAAAAGGTAGTTGAACTGATGGGAAAGAAAAGATAAATCCCTTATCCTATAAAAGAAACAACTCTGTTGAGTACCTCATCCGGCCGCTCGAGGAAAGAGTTGTGTCCACATCCGGTTAGTTCCTCTAAAAGCACCTTTGGAAAGCTTTTACGCATTTCCTTAATCATTGAAACTGGCATAAAAGTGTCCTCATCTCCTACAATCACCATCGCCGGAATTGGGGAATTCGATAACAATGAACTACTATTGGGACGAAGTTGCATACCTTTGATCGAGGCTACAATACCCATAGGATCGTGTGTCTCGCAAAGTTCCACTGTTTCACGGATTTTCTCGTCCATCTTTCGCAAATTGGGTCTGGAGTACATTTTTGGTATAGATACCGAGGCCAACATGGAAAGTTTACCGCTCTCTATAATATCGATTTCGCGTTTGCGGTCGAGAGCCTTTTCTTCAGGGTCCTCATATGGATGAGAGTTGAAAAGAATTAACTTTTCGAAAATCTCAGGATAGAGACGACAGCAGGCAAGCGCTATATATCCACCAAGAGAATGACCTCCAATAACTGCTTTAGAAACAGAACATTTATCGAGAACTTCCTTTACAACTGATGCGCAAAAATCCATTGTGTTAATCCTGTTTCCCATTGTGTCAGCCGGAGCATAATCTGTGAGACCATGACCGGGGATATCCATCACAATCACTCTATATTGCCGGGAAAGAAGGTCTGCGAATTCGCTCCATATATACATCGTTTCAAGATAACCATGTAGCAGAATGATGCATTTTTCGCCTTTTTCTGAATCGAGAATATGGACCGCAATACCGCCCGCTGTAATAAACCTTTCCATATTTAACCGAATAATTAATTTTGGGACAAAGTTATAAATAAAATGGTATCTTTGCGCCTTAATTTCTTTCACAAAACACTTATATAATATAAATACACCTAGATATACAATGACAAAATTAGTTTCTCACGTTCCTGAGGGACCCCTCGCACAAAAATGGACATCTCACAAAAACAACATCCGTATTGTGAGCCCCGCCAACAAACGTAAACTCGATATAATCGTTGTCGGTACAGGTCTTGGCGGCGCTTCTGCTGCTGCCTCTTTGGGAGAACTCGGCTACAATGTTAAGGTATTCTGCATCAGCGACTCTCCCCGTCGCGCACATTCAATTGCCGCTCAGGGGGGCATAAATGCTGCCAAAAATTATCGAAACGACAATGACTCTGTCTATCGTCTATTTCACGACACCATCAAGAGTGGTGACTATCGTAGCCGTGAAGCTAATGTCTACCGCCTCGCCGAAGTATCCAATAATATCATCGACCATTGCGTTGCTCAAGGTGTTCCTTTTGGGCGCGACTATAGCGGACTTCTTGATAACCGCTCATTTGGAGGCGGACAAGTTTCCCGTACCTTCTATGCACGCGGTCAAACCGGACAACAACTCCTTCTCGGTGCTTATGCTGCACTAAATCGTCAGATTTTCAAAGGACGCGTCAAATCATATCCCAGACATGAAATGCTTGACCTTGTGGTGATTGACGGTGAAGCGAGAGGTATAATAACCCGTAACCTTGTAACAGGTAAAATTGAAAGATTCGGTGCACACGCAGTGGTTATCGCCACCGGGGGATATGGCAATTGTTACTTTCTCTCCACCTACGCAATGACCTGTAATGGTTCTGCAATTTGGCAGTGCTACAAGAAGGGGGCATTCTTCGCAAACCCTTGTTTTGCACAGATTCATCCCACTTGTATTCCGGTCGAAGGCGACCAGCAATCCAAGCTTACCCTCATGTCAGAATCTCTCCGTAACGACGGACGTATCTGGGTTCCTAAAAAGATAGAAGATGCAAAAAGACTCCAGTCAGGAGAGATTAAGGGTTCACAGATTCCCGAAGAGGACAGGGATTACTATTTGGAACGCAGATATCCTGCATTCGGTAATCTCGTACCCCGTGACGTAGCTTCCCGCGCAGCAAAAGAGCGTTGTGACGCAGGTTTTGGCGTAAACAACACCGGCAAAGCGGTATTCCTTGATTTTAGCACAGCTATTGAAAGACTCGGAAAGGAGGTAATCGAGGCAAGATACGGCAATCTCTTTCAGATGTATGAAAAAATTACTGATGTAGATGCTTATGAAGAACCTATGATGATTTACCCAACCATTCACTATACAATGGGCGGTATCTGGGTTGACTACAATCTACAGACTACTATTCCGGGCCTCTATGCTATCGGCGAGGCAAACTTCTCCGATCATGGTGGAAACCGTCTGGGTGCTTCCGCTCTTATGCAGGGCCTTGCAGACGGATATTTTATCCTTCCCTACACTATCGGTGATTATCTCGCAGGTAAGATTCTGGATCCCAAGACTGACATAAATCATCCTGCATTTGCAGAGGCTGAAAAGGCTATCACAGACAGAATAAATAAACTCTTCAATGTGAAAGGAAAACGCAGTGTTGATTCATTCCATAAAGAACTCGGCCATGTAATGTGGGAGTATGTGGGAATGGCCCGTAATGAAGAAGGTTTAAAGAAAGCCATTGCAGAGATTAGAAAACTCCGCAAAGAGTATTGGGAAAATGTATGTGTGCCCGGTGAAAATGATGAATTCAATATGGAGCTCGAAAAGGCCCTGAGGGTTGCCGATTTTATGGAAATGGGTGAACTCATGGCGCTGGATGCCCTCAATCGTCGTGAATCCTGCGGAGGTCATTTCCGTGAGGAGATGCAGACCGAAGATGGTGAAACCAAACGTGACGATGAAAACTTTATGTATGTCAGCGCTTGGGAATATAAAGGTGATAACCAGGAACCAGTTCTTCACAAAGAAGAATTAAAATTTGAATTTGTAAAAGTTGCATCGCGCAGTTACGCGAAAATATAAAGAGTAAGGAGTAATTTATGAATTTTACATTAAAAATATGGCGCCAGAAAAACGCCAAGAGTAAAGGTCATTTTGAAACCTATAAAGTGAAAAACATCTCTCCAGGTACATCTTTCCTCGAGATGTTGGATATTCTCAACGAACAACTTATTAATGAAGGCATAGATCCTGTGGCAGTCAACAAAGGATGTAAAGGGAAAAAAGCAGATCCCGTGGCATTTGACCACGACTGTCGTGAAGGAATATGCGGTATATGCTCGCTCTACATCAACGGCCGTGCACATGGTCCAGACGATGAAATAACCACTTGCCAACTCTATATGCGCAAATTCAAAGATGGTGAGACTATTACCGTAGAGCCTTGGAGAACCCGTGGTTTTCCCGTTGTAAAAGATCTTGTTGTAGACAGAGGAGCATTTGATAAGATACTCCAGGCAGGTGGATTTATATCGGTAAATGCCGGCAACGCTCCTGATGCAAATGCAATCCTAGTACAGAAAGAAAAAGCCAACGAAAGTATGGATGCAGCGGCATGTGTGGGTTGTGGTGCCTGTGTTGCTACTTGTAAAAATGGCTCTGCAATGCTATTTGTAGCATCTCGTGTAAGTTCACTTGCTCTTCTGCCTCAGGGTAAAATTGAAGGGGCGCGTCGTGCAAAATTAATGGTAGCCAAAATGGATGAACTTGGTTTTGGTAGTTGCACAAATACCCGTGCCTGTGAACTGGAATGTCCTAAGGGTATCACTATAGCACATATCGCCAGACTTAACCGTGAATTTCTTTCAGCTAAGTTAAAAGACTAGTTACGAATGGCCAACGACTAATATTAAAAATAATGGGGTTTCGGCCCCATTTTTTTTTAATAACAGTTGATTATATGTTTATACTATTTGATAACTTTATTTAAAAAACAACTCCTTAAAAATAGTTATAAATTCCGCAAACTCCTTTTTCAATTCTTTTACAAACACTATCAACACAAGACTATTGTTGAAAAAAATATTTTAGGATATTAACACTATCAACAAATCAATTTAAAACTGCAATATTAAAGGTATGTATATGTTTATAAAATGTCAATATATTTTTTATAATTAACCTATAAATTTTATCCACATTATCAACACACTAATAATTACAATAATACTTTATTAAATAATATTATTTATTTTTGTGTTGTTTAAAATGCCGACAAGGCAACACCGTCAGATATGAGTAAAGAAAGATTTGATCCGAGGGAGGAATCCTTTGCCAAAGAACGCGATATTGAGGGGCAAATACGTCCAAGGGAGTTTGAGGAGTTTGCCGGACAGGACAAAGTTATAGAAAATCTTAAAATTTTTGTAAAGGCAGCACTTCTCAGAGGAGAGGCTCTTGACCATATACTTTTGCATGGTCCTCCCGGTTTAGGTAAGACTACTCTGGCCCATATTGTAGCCAATGAACTCGGTGTTAATATGAAAATTTCCTCCGGTCCTGTTCTGGATAAACCAGGGGATCTTGCGGGACTTCTCACTTCCCTCGAAGAAGGGGATGTACTCTTTATAGATGAGATTCACCGTCTCTCACCAATAGTGGAAGAGTATCTCTATTCCGCAATGGAGGACTATACCATAGATTTAATGATAGATAAGGGTCCCGGAGCACGCTCTATACAGATAGTACTCAATCCATTTACGCTTATAGGAGCTACTACACGCAGCGGACTTCTTACCTCTCCTTTGAGGGCAAGGTTTGGTATAAAATCACATCTGGAGTATTATGATGCAAAAGTTTTAAAAAGGATTATCATCCGCAGTGCCTCTATTCTTGATATAGAAATTAATGAAGATGCTGCATGGGAAATAGCTTTACGTAGCCGCGGTACTCCCCGAATTGCAAATTCATTACTCCGGAGAGTGAGAGATTTTGCGCAGGTTAAAGGTACCGGTATTATAGATCTGGAGATTGCGCGTATAGCCCTGAATGCCTTAAATATAGATAAGCGGGGTTTGGATGCCATCGATAATAAGATTTTAACAACTATTATAGAAAAATTTAAAGGAGGTCCGGTGGGAGCTAGTACGATAGCGACAGCAATAAGTGAGGATGTAGGTACTTTAGAGGAGGTATATGAACCCTTTTTAATTAAGGAGGGATTTATTTCTCGTACTCCGCGTGGTAGGGTGGTAACGGAACTTGCCTATAATCATCTTGGAATAAAACCTCCCGGCAGGGAAAATTTACTATTTTGATTTTTTAAGATTACAATTAAAATAACAACACAACATAAAATGAAAAGAATACTTATTATAGTAATAGCTGCTTTATTTTTTATCCCTTTACAGGAGAGTAAAGCTTGTACTTCAGCAATTATAACTGGAAAAGCAACACCTGATGGACGTCCTTTGCTTTGGAAACATCGTGATACCGGTACTTTGGATAACCGTATCGAATATTTTGATAAATCTAAAGATAAAAGTATTAAATATGCCTTTATAGCCCTTGTGGATAGTCCTAAGGATACCAAAGAAGCCTGGATAGGTACCAATGAAGTTGGATTTTCAATTATGAATACCGCTTCTTACAATCTTACATATGAAGAAGTATCCATTCAGGATCAGGAAGGAGTGGTGATGTATAATGCACTTGCTACCTGTAGAACGCTTAAAGATTTTGAAAAAATGCTTTCAAAAATGAAGTTTCCTACAGGAGTAGAGGCAAATTTCGGTGTGATTGACGCTGAGGGCGGAGCGGCTTATTATGAAGTGAGTTGCAGAGATTGGGTAAAAGTGGATGCTAATGATCCATCTATTGCACCTGAGGGTTATCTTATCTATACCAATCACTCCTTTACAGGAAAAATTAACGACGGTATGGGTTATATACGTTATGTTAGTGCAAGCGATATCTTCAATGATCGTTTTGTAAAGAATCAACCTATGACACCACAGTGGATTTTTAATTCACTTTCACGCAATTTTTATCACTCTCTTCTCGATATAAATCTTGCCGAGAATCCTGAGGTAGCCCCCAATGGTTGGTTTGTTGACCAGGATTTTATTCCACGCAAATCCACTTCTGCCTCAACTGTGGTGAAGGGTGTACTTCCGGGTGAAAATCCTGAGCTTACTGTTATGTGGAGTGTAGTGGGGTATCCTCCCGTAAGCGTTGCAGTTCCCTTATTTGTCAAGAGTACAAATAACCTTCCGGTACAGGTGGTGGCAAGGGGTGAAAATAGTGAAGGTCTAAATCCAAAGAACTGTGAGATTTGTGACCTAGCAATGGATAGAAAGGCAAGCGTGTTCCCTGTTTCTAGAGGAAACGGGGGTAAATATTTCCGTTTTGATCTCCTCTGGAATAGAGAGGGAACAGGATATATACAGCGTCTTGCTCCTTATGAAGAAGCTATTTTCGAAACATTTAATCCTGTAATCGATAAGTGGTACAAAAAGGGTTCGGTAGATCTTTCAGAACTCTCTGAGCTCTATTTAAAAATGGATATAGGTGCTGCAGTAAAATAAGGTGCATATTCCCGAAAATATACCCAGGAATTATGTAGACAACTGTTTTACCTCGTCGGCAAAAGCAGTTTACATAACATCGGTAATTTCCTTGATGGATGCCCCGTCTGTACATGTTGTACTGGCGGATACCAAGAAGAATGCCTATTTTCTTACCAACGACTTTTATAGTTTCTTTTTTGACGAGTGTGTCTACTATTATCCCTCGCCGACAGATAAAAATGAACTGAAAGAGGCCACAGCCAAAGTGCAACGCACAGCTACATTGTCAGCCTTGAATTCATTTGAAGGAGCTTCTTACGCTTTCTGGCGTGAAAAAACAGGAGCAGGATCATTTGTGATTACTGACCGGCTGATGAATATGGAGTACAATTCCAGGCACAAGCCCGTGCTGATAATCACCTATCCCGATGCATTGGATTTGCCGGTGCTCAATAAGAGTGAAATCAAAAGCTCTATACTTTCGATAAAAAAAGGGGAGAGGCTTTCTCACGAATTTATAAAGGAAGTACTCTACGACAGCGGATTTGAGAAAGTGGATTTTACGGCAGAGCCGGGACAATTTGCATTGAGGGGCGGTATAATAGATATATTTTCGTTTGCTGACAACCTGCCGGTAAGGATAGATTTTTTTGGAGATCAGGTTGAATCGATACGAAGATTTGATATCAATACCCAGCTTTCAAAAGAGAATCTGGAAAGTGTCGATATTTTTCCCGATATCCATATAATTTCAGATAATTCCTCGCTCGTTCCTTTTTGGGAAATTCTTCCCGAAAATAGTGTTCTATGGGATTTGAGAGGAGAAAATCCCACCGGAGAAAATTATGTAATACCTCAACCTACATTCAATAAAAATTTTGAAATACTTTCACAGGATATTCGCAGCAAGATGGATCATGGATATACCGTGACCATTCTCAGCCCAAATGAGGCTCAAACCGACCGTCTCAGGCAGATTCTGGTAGATACAGGTGAAAAGGTGCGACCCGATTTTCTACCGTTGTCACTGCATGAAGGTTATGTGGATAAGATTTCTAAAAACTGCTACTATACCGACCATCAGATATTCGAACGCTATCACAAGGTAAAGGTTAAAAGACAGGTTGAGAGATCCGAACGCCTTACTATCAATGAGATAATGGCTTTCCGGATAGGGGATTATGTGGTGCATATAGATTATGGAGTAGGTAAGTTTGGGGGTCTTGTCAAGACAAATGTAAATGGTAAGATACAAGAGGCGATTAAACTAGTCTACAAAGATAATGATGTGGTTTTTGTCTCAATTCACGGTATACACCGCATTTCTAAATACAAATCGAGAGATGGAGAACCGCCGAAAATTTACAAACTCGGCACCAAGGCATGGGATAATCTCAAATCCAGAACCAAATCCAAGGTAAAGGATATTGTAGAAGATTTGATAAAACTCTATTCCGCTAGACATCACTCTAAAGGATTTGCATTTTCAGCGGATAACTTTCTTATGCACGAACTGGAATCTTCATTTATGTACGAGGATACACCTGACCAGGCTCTTGCTTCAAAAAAAGTAAAGGAAGATATGGAGAGTGACCTTCCGATGGACCGCCTGGTGTGTGGAGATGTGGGATTCGGTAAGACGGAAGTGGCCATCAGGGCCGCTTTCAAAGCTGTTTGCGACAGTAAACAGGTAGCTGTTTTGGTACCTACTACCATTCTTGCACTTCAGCATTACCATACCTTTTCCTCTCGTCTGAAGGATTTCCCCTGTAGAGTGGAGTATATCAGCCGCCTACGCAACACCAAAGAGATATCGCGCATATTAGAGGAGCTCCATGCCGGCAGAGTGGACATTCTCATCGGTACCCATCGCATTCTCAACAAAAAAGTACTCTTCAAGGATCTGGGATTACTCATCATTGATGAGGAGCAGAAATTCGGAGTTTCCTCCAAGGAAAAAATCCGCCAGATGAGGAGCAATATAGATACTCTTACCCTCACCGCTACTCCCATTCCCAGAACTTTGCAATTTTCACTTCTCGGAGCGAGAGACCTCTCCATTATCAACACTCCTCCGCCCAACCGCAAACCAGTTTACACCGAGGTGATAAATTTTAATGATGAGGTTATAACCGATATTATCAACTCCGAGCTCGAAAGAGGGGGACAGGTATTTTTTGTACACAACAGGATAGAAGATATACTGTCGGTGCGCGATATATTGCAAAGGTTGGTGCCTCAGGCACAGATATGCGTGGCACATGGTCAGATGGAGCCGGAGATACTGGAGAAGAGGATAGTGGAGTTTATAGCAGGAGAGCACGATATTTTGCTGGCCACCACCATAATTGAAAACGGCATCGATATCCCCAACGCCAATACGATGATCATCAATCAGGCGCAGCGCTTTGGACTGAGTGATCTCCATCAGCTTAGAGGAAGAGTGGGCCGCTCCAATGTCAAGGCTTTTTGTTATCTCCTGATTCCTCCGATTGCATCCATTACTGACGATGCGCGCAGACGCATCAGAGCCATTGAGGCCTTTTCGGAGCTGGGCAGCGGATTCAACATAGCAATGCAGGATCTGGATATCCGTGGAGCGGGCAACCTGCTGGGAGCGGAGCAGAGTGGATTTATTGCCGAGATGGGGTTCGAGACCTATATGCGTATCCTCAACGAGGCGATGTCTGAGCTGCGTGAAGAGAAGGTGAGCAAGGGAGAGGATACTGCTTTGCCCGATGCAATGAGATCAGCTCCAATGGTGGATACTCAGATAGAGACCGATCTGGAGGCCTATATTCCGGATGAATATGTACAGGTTACTTCGGAAAAAATCCGTCTTTACAAAGATTTGACAAACATCAGTGATGAGAGGCAGATTGAGGCCCTTCGTAGGGAGATGGAGGATCGCTTCGGCCCGATCCCGGAGCAAGTGGATGAATTGATCCGTATAGTGCAGCTCAAGAAGGTAGCTCAGAATCTCGGTTTTGAAAAAATAATCCTCAAAAACGGGGTAATGCTGGCCTATTTCATCTCCAATAACATGCATTCCTATTATCGGGGAAATCTATTTCCCGAAATACTTACCACCATACAATCACTCGGTGATCGCTGCAGGGTCAATGAGGTAAAGGGGAAACTTTATATCAGGGTAAAAAGTATTCCTGATGTGCGTCAAGCCATTCTCTTTCTCTCAAAACTGATTTAGATCATAAAAACTTCTTACCTTTGCAACCCTAAATGTCATATATAGATAGAATGTATTTACTTATTGATATAGGCAATACGGCATGCAAGGCAGCTTTTGCCGATAACGAGAGGATAGGAAAAATCTTCCGCTACGCGGGAGAAGATATCCGGCAGTTTATCCGCGATACCTTCGAATCCGAATATCCGGGCCAAAAGGTACAAGTAGCTGTTTTAAGCAATGTTCGCGCTGATGATCCCGATCTGGAGGCGATGTTGCGCAATGAGTACTGCGACCGTTTGGTGGTGCTCGATGTGGCTGAGTGCGAACGTCTGATAGAGACAGGACTTGCTCAGTTTGAAGTGCTTGCCAATATGCCTGAAGGTATGGGTGCAGATCGCATAGCGGCTATTTTGGCCGCCAATAATCTCTTTCCGGAAAATGACCTTATGGTGTTTGATTTTGGTACAGCCATTACGGTAGAATTTATTAATTGCCACAAAGAGGAGACCCCTGCGTGCTATGCAGGAGGTGCAATTTCCCTGGGACTGAATACCAGATATCGGGCTTTGAGTCATTTTACGGAACGTATTCCGTTACTTAATCCCAGAGAGTTCATGGAGTCCCATAAGGATGAGAAAATCAGCCCAATCGGCTTTGATTTGGACACTGCGATGGCTGCAGGAAACATTCTCGGCACAATGTTTGAAATAGAAGGATATCAGAGAGAGTATCCTGAACGAACAGTGATTTTTACCGGCGGGGATGCGATTTATTTTGCCGAAAAGCTTAAAAGTTCCATATTTGTCGTTTACAATCTTGTTTTGATGGGGCTCTCACAGATAGCACAATTTTATGCCGAACAATAGTACCATACTTAAATTTAGAAGAATCGCAGCCGCACTGCCTGCGATACTGGTACTGTTTATAGCTCTTCCCTCTTCTGCACAGAAAGTGGCGGCTGATGGAAGTTTCACTCCCTATTCGATGTTCGGCGTGGGGTCTCTGGCAAGACCGGGCATTTCATACAACCTATCAATGGGAGGTATTGGCATCGGCGACCGCAATTATCGCTATATCAATTACCTCAATCCGGCGGCAGTGACAGAGCGCCAGGCACAATCCTTTATGCTCGATTTCGGTATAGAGCAGGGCAATATCTATTATGCTGCCAATCCGGCCACAGCAATTGGAGGAACAGGTTCCGACCTGCTCAAGAGTGTAAACAACACCTTCAATATGCACCACATCATTGCATCGTTTCCAATTTGGAAGAGTTCGGCATTCAAGGTCGGCATAGTGCCTTATAGTAATGTGGGATATAAGTTTGTTACAACCGAAAGCAATGACGATATAATTGCCGAAGCAGGAGATATAAAGTACTCCAAGATAGGTCAAGGCAGCATATATCAGACATTCATAGGAGCGGGAGCTACTTTTTGGGATAGGCTTAGTGTGGGTGCGGACCTGCAGTTTTATTTTGGTACGATAGACCGATACAGCAGCGCTACATTTACCACCAATACCTCATTCAGATCGATCAATTCGGGCTGGACTTTCGTTACACGTGCGATATCGGGAAAGTTCGGACTTCAGTACAAACAGCCCTTGACCGGCAATACTTCGGCCACTATTGGAGTAACATACGATCTGGCTACAGCATTTAGAGGAGAGAATATACGCTATGCTTATGGAGTATCGACAAGTGGTAAGGATACTGTTTTTCATCGCAACAATCCCCTTGAGACAATGTCAACACCATCCGAACTTGGAGTGGGATTCACAATACGCAATACCGAGAAATGGATGGTGGGATTTGATTACACGTGGTCCAACTGGACAAAACATTTCCTAGAGGAGACCCCCGGAGTGGATGTTAAACCGACTACAGCACAGGCATTCAGGGTGGGATTTGAGGTAACTCCCAACCGTTACGATATCAGATACTATCTCAGGACGCTCACCTACAGGGCAGGAGCCTACTACGAACAAAATTATTTTACTCTCAATGGCTCTTCCATTGCAAGGAGAGGCATTACTCTCGGAGTCTCGTTTCCGGTATTTCGCTACTACAATGCAGTGACTTTGGGCATAGATATAGGCCAGAGAGGTTCGGTTACAGACAATTTGATAAGGGAGAGATATTTTCTCTTTACCCTTTCGTTCGACCTGCACGATATCTGGTTTGTAAAAACCTTATATCAATAGATCAGATTATTTTTATTAACTTTACCCGATATTTTAAAAAATGGAAACAATGAAGAAAATCGCAATTATCCTATTTGCAATGGTTCTTTCTCTTCCTGCATTTTCCCAGGGAAAGTATGGAAAAGACAGTGTGGAATGTAAAAAATATCTTTCATTCTATTCGGAACTTTACAAACAGAGAAATTATGACGAAGCTGCCCCACACTGGAGGAAGGCCATATCCCTCTGTCCTCCGACAGCCAGTCAAAACATGCTCTTGCACGGTCAGAATCTTCTCCGTATTGACATTCGCAAAAATGCCAACAATCCGGCACGCAGACAAGAACTCATCGATTCTTTGATAATGCTCCATGACCTTCGCTCGGAATACTATCCCAGTTACCGCGTGAAGAGCATGGACAACAAGGCAATAGATATTATCAACTATAATTATTGTGGCGATGATCCCGCTAAACAGTACCAGTTACTGACCGAGATCATCAATACTATCCACACAGACTGCAGCCCCATAGTCTTCATCAATCAGATGAAAGGAGGAGTTGCTCTCTACCAGGCCGGCAATCTGCCTGCTGAGGATCTGATGGCATGTTTTGAGAATAACATCTGTCATATCGAGGAGATGATTACCATGGACCCTGAAAAAGAAGAGTTTCGTACTGTGAAACAGGATATCGAAACTATCTTTGCCGAGAGCGGAGTTGCGTCTTGCGACAATCTTATTGAACTCTATACTCCCAGATTCGAGGCTAATCCTACAGATGCCAACCTTCTTACTACGATGGTAAAAATGCTCACAAGGGCAGACTGCGTCAACACAGACCTCTTCCTAAAGAGCGCAGTTGCTCTTCACGAGATCAATCCTTCTTCCAGCTCGGCGTATGGTCTTTACAGACTCTATGCCTCTCGTGACGAGGATAGACTTGCGGCACAGTTTTTCGAGACCGCTGTTTCACTCCTTGATCCCAATGATGAGAAGACAGCAGCAGAATACAACCTGGAGTTAGCTACTTTCTACTTCAAGAAGCTCAATCGTGGCGCTACTGCAGTAGCTACCGCAAAGAAGGCCATAGAATATGACCAGAGCATTGCAGGTAAGGCCTACCTTCTCATTGGTACCATCTGGGCATCACAGGATTGCCCCGGCAGTGAAGTTGACGTAAGATCCAAATATTGGGTTGCAGTTGATTACATGGTAAAAGCGAAAAATGCAGATCCCGAAGTTGCCGAGCACGCAGACGAGCTCGCTGCACAATATCGCAGATACTTCCCCATGCAGGTCGATGCCTTTATGTATGACGTTACTGATGGCCAGAGATATACCGTATCCTGCGGAGGTATGACGGAAATCACAACTGTAAGAACACAGAAATAGTCTCTTGATTCTTACATCACACAACAGACACAAACCTATAGCCATCGGTTTATACTTGATGGCTATAGTGCTTTTTGTGCTTTCATCTTGTAAGAAAGAGCCGACGGGAGATCCGATTGATCCGACTGCAACTCCTATACAGGTGGTAAAAAATATGGAAGTGGTACAGACTGTCAATGGAGGTGTGGAGATGAGAATGCATGCGCCCGAGATGCGCAAATACTCATATATTGTAGATTCGGTTGAGGTGAATTACGATCTATATACCGGTGGATTCTCAGTCAACGCATTCACGCCTGACGGGGAGCTCGAGACACGCATTACTTCTAAAGAGGCAAAGCACATTACCACCGAAGGAAAGGAACAATGGCTCGCTTACGGAGATGTAATAATTACAAATTATATAAAGCAGGAGAGCATGGAGAGCGACACTGTTTACTGGGATCGCCGGGAACAGAAGATCTATACCAACTGCTATGTCCGGCTCTCCTCGCCACAGGGAATGATGCAGGGTTATGGTATGGAATCCGATGAGATGGCCAGGAATGCAATCCTGCTAAAACCCTTCGATTCTTACGCAGTTGCCGAAGACAGCACAACAATTTTACTCGATTCTCTAAATTTTGTTGGGCCACCCATGCAACGTTTTTGACCTTTTATGCATCTATATTATATATTTTTGTTTACTTTTGTGCTCCGTTTTTGCTAAATGGTACTAAAAGTAGATTAAAAATAAACTAAAACTTAACAAACAAAATGGCGGTTCTTGAAAAAATTCGCGTCAAATTAGGTATTCTTATAACAGTTCTCATCGCAGTCGCGCTGTTATCATTTATTATCGATCCTCAAACACTGACTTCGACTGCACAAAGATTTTCATCCGACAATAAAGTAGGCGTACTGGACGGTAAGTCCATTTCATATATTGACTTTTATCAGGAGGTTGATTATTTCACCCGACTGACTGAAATGATGGGACAGAGCTCCAACAGCGAGGAGGCACAGAAAGCCATCCGCGATGCAGCGTGGCAGTCTCTTCTCGACAAGCACCTGTTCCAGCCCATGATTGCAGATGCCGGCATAGTCGTTGGCGATGAAGAGATGTTTGACCTCACGCAAGGCACAAATATTTCCCCCGTGGTGGCAAATCAGCAGATGTTCCAGGATGCGAACGGCCTCTTCAACCGCGAAGCTCTTGCAAGTTTTGTACAGGCGATACCTACTGATCCTTCCGGCCAGTATGAGATGTATTGGCATTCTGTAGAAAATTCAGTTTATACCGAAAGGCTCTATAATAAATATACCTCATTGATTGATGCGTCAAATGTACTCAACAAGGTTGAGCAACAGCGTATGATGATTGACAACAACGTCCTCTCTTCGGTTGACTTCGTCCTTTCCCCGCTGGGCATTGAACGAGATACTGCCATTACCGTTTCCACCAAGGAGGTAAAAGAGTACTATAAGGCACGCAAGGAGCTTTTCACCCGTCCGGCTACCCGCAATATAGAATACGTACTCTACGAGGTTGTGCCTTCGGAAGAGGATATCGAGAGACAGACAGAGGCTTTCAATGAGCTATATGCCGAGTTTGCAGTAGCGGACAATCCCAAAAACTTCATTGCTCTCAACTCGGACCGCAAGTGGGATCCCTACTATTACACTGAGGAGCAGCTCGAGTCCGAGCCCTATTTCAAGGCAATTGCTTTTGGAAAGAATGCTCCCGCGGTGAGCGAGATCAGTTCAGGAGAGAACCAGCTTGCTGCAGCCCGCCTGGCCGATATTAAGATGATGGCCGATTCCGCAAGGGTATTGTATGCTGCCTTTCCTCTTGAGAGTGAAACAGAGGCTGATGAGTTGCTCGCAAGAGCCTTGAAGATGAGAGAGCCCTCCGAAGAGTTCACGGAGATGGGCTGGATCACACAGGATATCCTTTCATACACCGGTATGGAAGGGTTTGAGAGAGCTTTCGAGCCCACAACCGGCAAGGTATTTAAGATAAAGAATAATACCGCCAACGCATGTTTTATAATCTATGTGGCAGAGCGCACAAAGGCTCAGAAAAAGGCTCAGCTTGCCACTTTTGTCAAGAATATCATTCCATCCGAAGAGACTTACCGTGATTTCCAGATCAAGGCTGCCGACCTTGCAGACAGATCTGATGGCGACTATGACAAGTTTGCACAGATTGTGCGCGAGGAGCAACTTCCCGTCATCCCCGTAAATGGTCTGCTCCAGACCACAGAGCGTATCGGCGTTGTGGACAACGCACGCAGCGTGGTGCACTGGGCATTTGATCGCAAGACTAAGTCAGGCGAGGTATCGGATGTGATTTCCGTTGATAACAAATACTATTTTGTGGCTGCTGTGACCGCCGTTTATAAAGAGGGTACAATTCCTCTGAGCGATATACAGCAAGATATTATCTATACCATCACCGCAGAGAAGCAGATCGAAAAGATGGCTTCTACCATCGGTGAGCAGATTGAAGGTTGCACTACTATGGAGCAGGTGGCCGAGGTTCTCGGCACTACCGTGAGCCATCAGGGTGGCATTACCTTCGGTACTACACTCCAGCAACTGGATCCCAAGTTTATCGGCGCAGTGGCTTCCGCTCAGCCGGGTGTCATCTCAGGACCGGTTGCAGGAGACATCGGAGTATATGTATTCCAGGTTGTCGACCGTCAGACAGGTACCTTCTATACAGAGGGTGATGTGCAGAGAGCGCTCTCGCGCAAATCGGCTTATCAGACCCAGTTGTTGCAGCAGGTAATGTCCGAAACTGTCGAGATTAAGGACAACAGAGCCCGATTCTTCTAGATTTTTTCAACATTTTTTGATAATTATTAACAATTTTTTTTGAAAAGTAAAAAAATATAACTAAATTTGGCCATTAAATACTATGGAAAAACTGTGTTTTTTCGGCAATTCATTTATGTTTAACCAATAAATATCAAACACTTAACAATTTTTTTTTATGAAAAAGATTATTTATTCATTAGTGATCATGATTGCTGCAAGCACTCTGTTCACTTCGTGTCTTGAGTATGTTGAGCCGGTTGGTATCCAGCAGCTTCGCTCTGCGAAAGCCGACTATCTCGATGCACTCGGACAACTACGCTTGGCAGACGCTGAGTTACAGAAAGCCAATGCTGCCTATGTGAATGCTAGAGCTGCCTATGTTGACGCACAAACCGAGTGGCAGCTGATCGAGAACAGAATTCACGAGTATGACGTTCAGATCAAGGCCGCACGTACAGAGTATGAGGTTGACTCTCTTACTAAGCTCAAAGAACTTCTCCAGGTTCAGCATGATACCGGAATGGCTAATGCCAGAGCTGCACTCGCATGGGCTCAGGAGAACCTAAGAGTAACCCTCCGCGATATTGCTGCAGTTCAGAACCTATTTACAGCAGGAGAGCGTACAGTTTTTGCTGACGTTCTTGGCCGCTACGAAGCAGCTTTCAACGCCTATAACGAACAACTTAACGTTGTTGAGCAGGCTAAGGCAACTCTTTGGGAGCTTGAGTATCGTCTCAACGACTCTACCGACTGGGTAGTTAACTTCCAGGGACAAGTAGACTTCTTTGCAGGTGAGGTTGACAGAGCACAGGCAGCTCTTGAGGCCGTTCCCGAGAAGCTCGACCTCGAGGATTGGAAGGCTGAGGTAGACAATCTTCAGGATTCTATCGATGCTATTAACTATTCAAGGGCTGCACTCCGTCGTGACTCCGTTAACTACATGATCAACACCTGGTGTGAGGCTAACATCGGTTATGAGGAAGAGTGGAAGGCAGCTAAACAGAAGTACTTGGATGACCTTGCTGCTATTACACCGGTAGCTAATCCCGGTCCTAAGCCCGCTGATCCTGGTGCAGAGCCCGTAAGAGCTGATTATGACGGCGAGGGCGACTACACTGACTCATTGGCACTTGAGGTGTTTGAGGTAACTCCGGCACAGTGGGGTTCATCTCAGGTTTACCAGAAGTTTGCTGACCTTATTGGTCTTTATGCTCATACTGCAGCTCCCGTTGGAGTAGATTCTTCAACCGCTTTCTTCTGGGGAACCGGTACTCCGGCAGATGGCTTTACAGCAGGTATTGAGACCAATGCTACTCCGGAAATGGTTAATTTCCTCTTCGGTGAAGAAGGAGTAGAGACTCCCAGAACATTCACATACAAGAAGGGTACTGCTGACATAACTCTTAAGAATTCCCGTTACATCGGTCTTTATGGCGCCCATTCAGTACTCGACAGATATCTCGTTCTTACTGAGGGTGATGAGCTTGCTCTTAAAGCTGCTCAAAAAGCCGCTCACGACGCTGACTCCATCTATTGGGCACACCGCAACATTCTCGTGGCAGGCAAGGAAGGCTATCAGCCCCTAGTTGATGCAATTGCCGACAGCGTGTTGTCTTATAATGCTCTGCAGCAGGCAAAAGCTGATGCAAAGGCCAGAGCGCAGGCTCTCGTTAATGCCGGAAAGGCTCTTGCAAACGGCACACCTACCGAAGGATTTATTGCAAACTACGCGTTCACCTATGGTCTGGGAACTACTCCCGACAATCCGGTTAACGTGAACGACTCGATAAACCTCATAAATGGTATCAAGACTTTTGCTACCGCAAGATGGAACTTCTTCGAGGATACTGTTGCAAAACTTCCTGCTAATAAGCCTACGAACTATTTTACCGCCAGAACCAAAACGGATTCTAGCCCGTTCGATGTTGATCTTAGAGATATTACAAAGGATGGTTATGCACAAAGATCAGGTGGTTGGGTTGACCATAAAATATTCTCGGATTATTCATATGACAGATACCAAACTGAAGAAGGAGGACTTGGCGTAGAAAAAATTAATCGTCGTCCTCTCGAAGCAGCAGAAAATGCTGGTTGGGCTCCGGCAGTTTTCGATGCTCTGCTTAGAACTTTGAACTCTCTCTGGACTCCCGGCTTTTGCGCTACCTGGGACATTGTGGATACTGAATTTAACGACCCTGCCCATGGCGTAAACTTTACAGAGTTCAATTACTATGGTTATGTCTATAATGACGCCCAGCCCTACTCATTTGAGAATGGTGTGGGAGATCCCTTCATTCCCCAGTCAGTAAAAGATGCTGAGGATGCACATACTGCTGCTAAGGCTGAGGTTGTAGCAAAGGAAGCTGAATATGAGGCCATTTATGCTTCATTCTGGAATCAAGCTTATGCTACTCCAGAGTTACCTATCAACTGGGCAGATGAGACCTTTACTGTTCCTGATGAACTGATTATCTTTATCGTTCCCGGTCATGCAATCAGGTGGAACGAGAGACTCGGTGCAGTTCTTTCATTCCTTGAGACTGATGGTGCTCAGCCCGCTACTTACTTCAGAGGTGCCGGCGACGTTCTTACCAATTCTAACATCTTCGGCAGCAATCCTGCGTACAACACTGAGTACTACAAGAAACTTAAAGCTGAATTTGAGCTTGCCTTCATATTGGGTGGTAATAACAATATAGAGGCTCTTGCAAAAATTAAGGCTCAAATTGACAGCTGGATGGATGATATTGCTGATGCCAGAACAGCGGCAGATGAAGCTGCATATAAGGCAGCAAAAACTCAGTGGACTGCAGATAAGGCGGCATATGACGCATATCCTGCCAAGCTGGAAAAATACAAAACATACGTTGCTAGCGTAAATGCTCTTAAGGAAGCCTTCTATGGCATTGAGAAATATGACGCAGCCGGTAATCCTGTTTTCTTCACAACAGATGTTCCTAAGATCCCCACACCCGGACCTGGTACTTACGAAGTTGCTGACATAATCAAAGACTGGAAGTACAATACCAAGTATTTCGGTGGCAAACAGCTTGAGCTTGCACAGAAGTGGCATGGAGATTATCCTGAAACCCTCCAGGGCTTCGATGATCGTGCTTACTTCATCACTCACACCATTTACCACCTCAATACCATCAAGGGTGTTCTTGACAATGCATATACCGCAGCTGCCAAGATCTATACCTACGACTGGGAGAAATATACTTACACTGAACCTAATAACGTTGCTCACGAGTATAAGATCAAGATCGAAGAGATGACTCAAGACCTTGGCGCAAATGCTGCTGCTGACTTCGCTGCAATAGTTGCCAACTACAATGCTTATCAGAAGCAATACAAGGAAGCTTGGGAGAAATATCTCGAAGATTGTACAGGTGAACTCGGTTATTGGAAGAAGCTTCTCGCTCAGTTCGAGGCAGGTTACAATCCTATCGAGATGGCTGTTAAGCTACAGAGAGATAAAGTAGCGAAAGCCGAGGAAAAACTTGCTATCTTCCAGAAGGCACTCGAATTAGCTGAAGCTGAGTACCAGGCAATTATTGACCAATTATTGAAATAATTAAACACTCTGATTGAATCTTAAGTGATTAATTTTAAAACAGAAACAATGTTAAAGAAATTAAGCATATTACTATTGACTATCCTTATGGTTGTGCCAGCAATGGCACAACCCGAGGAGGGTTGCGAGTGTATGTTTGCTCCTCAAAAGGGACAATGG
>JAAYDZ010000015.1 GCA_012728975.1 Bacteroidales bacterium | reverse complement strand
TATTTGACACAAATTCAAATTGAAACAATCGCTTAATTAAAACGTATTAGATTATGGCTCACAAAAAAGGTGTCGGTAGTTCTAAAAACGGCCGCGAATCACACAGCAAACGCTTGGGCGTTAAATTGTTCGGTGGACAGAGTGCCAGAGCTGGCAATATCTTAGTTCGCCAGAGAGGAACAGTTCACAATCCCGGTGAAAATGTTGGAATGGGTAAAGACCATACTCTTTTCGCTTTGATTGACGGTACTGTTGTTTTTAAGAAAAAGGCTAATAATAAGTCTTACGTATCAGTGCTCCCCTTCGCGTAAAGGGAGACACCATCGAAAAATAGAGCCGCTTCGTGTAGAAGTGGCTCTTTTTTTATACCTTTGCATACCAAATCATAAATTTATGTTGACATTAAAACTTTTAAGGGAGCAGCCCGAATTTGTAATCGAACGCCTTGCAGTCAAGCACTTCGATGCAAAAGAGATTGTTTACGATATCATAGAACTGGACAAAAAGCGTCGTTCGGCACAGCAGGAACTGGATTCCTGCCTTGCACAGCAGAAGATTAAAGCATCTGAAATCGGTAAACTTATGAAAGAAGGTAATCGTGATGAGGCAGACCGGATTAAATTGGAGGTGGCTTCTCTTAAGGAGCGCTCCAGAGCTCTGGAGGAGGAGATGTCTGCTGCACAGCAGGAGCAGGATGACCGGCTGGTACTTCTTCCCAACCTCCCTTCCTCACTAGTGCCTGAGGGCTGTACAGCGGAAGATAATGTTATTGTGCGTCAGGGGGGTGTTATGCCCAATTTGGGAGAGAGTCCCAAACCTCACTGGGAACTGGTCAAGGAGCTGGATATTATCGATTTTGACCTTGGGGTAAAGCTGACTGGTGCAGGATTTCCCCTTTACAAAGGTGCGGGCGCCGTGATTCAGAGAGCACTTATCTCCTTTTTCCTTGAGCGCAATTCCGCCGCAGGTTATGTTGAGTATCAACCCCCATATATTGTCAATGAAGAGTCAGGCTTTGGTACAGGACAACTTCCCGATAAGGAGGGTCAGATGTACCACATCACAATTGACGGCTTCTATTTAATTCCGACTGCTGAGGTTCCATTGACTAATATCTATCGTGATGTCATCCTGCAGGATTCCGATTTCCCGATAAAGATAACTGCATATACTCCCTGCTGGCGCCGTGAAGCCGGTTCTTATGGCAAGGATGTGAGAGGCCTCAACCGTCTGCACCAATTTGACAAAGTAGAAATTGTACGTATTGAGCTTCCGGAAAATTCCTATGCAGCGCTTGATAAGATGGTGTTCCATGTTGAATCTTTGGTACAAGCTCTAGCTCTTCCATATCGGATCGTGCGGCTTTGTGGTGGGGATATGGGCTTCACTTCTGCCTTAACCTACGATTTTGAGGTGTGGTCGGCGGCACAGCAGAGATGGCTTGAGGTAAGCTCGGTTTCCAATTTCGAGTCTTATCAGTCCAATCGTCTCAAACTCAGATATAAGGATGAAGAGGGTAAATCGCAGCTTGCCCATACTCTCAATGGCAGTGCTCTTGCCTTGCCGAGAATTCTTGCAGCTATAATAGAGAATAACCAGACCCCCGATGGTAAGATTGTAGTGCCTGAGGTATTGCGCAAATACACAGGTTTCGACATCATAGGATAATGACAAAGACGGAAAATCCACAAAGAATAATTATGGGAGTTGACCCCGGTACCTCTATTTTGGGCTATGGGGTCATTCTTGTTGACAAAAGGAAGGTACATTACGTGGATATGGGAGTGATCGACCTGCGCAAGGAGAAGGATCATTTCCTTAAGTTAAGACGCATTTTTAAGGAAATAGGGGAACTTATGGATAAGTACGCCCCTGATGATCTTGCTATCGAAGCTCCATTCTACGGCAAGAATCCACAAGTTATGCTCAAACTCGGTCGTGCTCAGGGCTCCGCTATCGCGGCGGCTCTTCATCGTGGCATTCCCGTGTCTGAATATGCCCCGAGGAAGGTCAAAATGGCAATAACGGGTCGCGGAGACGCATCGAAGGAACAGGTTAGAATCTTGATGGAAAAAACCCTTGGAATAAAGATGGAAAGTTCATTTCTGGATGCATCGGATGCACTTGCCATCGCCATGTGCCATTTCTACCAGCTTACAAACCCACTTGTAGATGTTTCTGCCTCTTCTACATGGAAATCCTTTATTGATGCACATCAGTCTAGGGTAAAAAAGTGAGTTCCTGATTTAACCTTTGCCCATTTTTCAAGTCTATATTAACAAGTTGATAATCTTTCTTGGATAAGATTTGTTAAAAAAATACTACCATATGAAAAATAAACTTTTTAAGGCGGTCACATTTGTTTTACTCTTGTTTCCGACGCTTCTCAGCGCGCAGCGCGGAGGGTTTACGGTAAAGGTTACCTTGACTGATGTTGAAACTGGAGCCGGAGTTGAATTTGCAACAGTATCCCTCACCGCGGAGGGTTCTGATCAAGCTTACAAATATGTTCTTACAAATGAGAAAGGTCTTGCTGAGATTAAAGGTGTAAGGCCCGGAAACTATTACATAAAAGGCGAACTTATGGGGTATGTGCCCTATCAGGATACAATTATCGTGGACAAGAATATCGATCTGGGAACGAAAAAGATGAATGTTGAGGTCCATTTTCTCGAAGGTGCAACAGTTACCGACCTTGGAAATCCCATTGTCATTAAAAAAGACACCATCGAGCACAATATAGGATTGATGAGAGTTACCGATAACGAAACCCTTGAGGATATTCTCAAGCGTCTCCCCGGTATTGAAGTCTCATCAGACGGTACAATCACAGCAAATGGTAAGGAGATCAAGAAAATCACCATTGACGGCAGGACTTTTTTCCTGGATGATCCTCAGCTTGCCAGTAAGAATCTTCCTGCGAAGATTATTGAAAAGGTAAGGGTAGTGGATAAACAGTCGGAGCAGGCAGAGTTTACCGGCATTGATGACGGTGAAGAAGAGACGATCATAGACCTTAGTGTTATGAAGGGAATGATGAATGGTTGGTTTGGTAACATCATGGCGGGTGGTGGTAGTGACGTACGTGGCAAAGACGATGATGGTGTAGCTATAAAGAATGATTTCCGCTTTCAGGGAGCTACTATGATAGCCAAATTTTCTGAGAGTGACCACATTGCCTTTATCGGCAATGCCAACAATACGAACAACCGTGGTTTCAATGATCTTGCCGGAAGTATGATGGGAGGCATGCGTGGCGGTGGCATGCGTGGTGGCGGAATGCGTGGCGGATGGGGAGGTCGTAATGGTATCTCCACCTCCTATATGGCAGGCCTGAACGGAGGCAAAACATTTGACAATAAGTCTGAATTGACAGGCAATTATATGTTTAACGGCAACGAAAGAGTCGTTGAGGAGAGTACTGCAAAGACCACATTCAAACAGGATGGTACATCCCTCTTTGCTACTGATGACGGTTACAGTATCACCAACACCTATGGACATAGATTTGGGGCACGTGCGGATTGGAAGATTTCAGATCAGACATCAATTCTGTTTCAACCCCAATTCAACTTCGGTATCGGTGATTTTGAGGAGCGTTCGGATTTTGCAACCGATAATATTTCCGCTTCCGGACAGAGATCCAAGATTAATGACGGTTATAGTCTTTCAACAGGTGAGAATTCAAATCAGACCGCAAGAGGTTTTCTCCTTTTCAGACAGCGTCTGGGTAAGCCCGGAAGAACTATCTCCATCAATATTGACTACGATTTTTCCAACAATCAGATGGACGGTATCAACCGCTCTCTGACTAACTCTTACAGAGATAATGTACTGGCTGACTCATCTGTAGTGGACCAGTTCTACCACCAGTCTGCTAAATCATATGGAGCAGGTGCCCGTCTCTCATATACAGAGCCTCTTGGCAGAAACTTCTTTGCCGAGGCTACATACTCCTACGATTACAACTATAGGAACTCCTATAAGACTACTTACGACGATTTTGAGACCGGCGCAGTGATCAATCATGATTATACCAACGATATAACCAACGAATCTATGTTGCAGAGGGCCGGCATCAATCTTATGAAGCAGGAGGATAAATATAGCATTACCATAGGTGCTACAGCTCAACCCTCAAGAACCATCAATGTTACCGAGGTGGGTGGACAATCCACTACCATTGATCGGAAAGTGGTCAACTGGGCTCCGAACGCCAGAGTTGATTTCAATTTCAGCGACTATGAGATGTTGAGATTCAGATACAGGGGACGTACCAGTCAGCCTTCAATTACTCAGTTGCAGACCGTACCTGATAACTCCAATCCCCAGAGAGTAACCCTCGGAAATCCTTATCTAGACCCCTCTTTCTCGCACAGGCTCAATATGATGTATAACAAGAACAATGTGCAGACATTTTCTTCGCTTATGGTCAATGCCGATTTCAACTATAACCAGAAAAATATTGTCAATGCCAGTTGGTATGACAAAAAAGGCGTGCAGTACACTATTCCGATGAACAATGACAAAGGCACATTCTCCACAAATGCAAGAGTGACTTTCAACTCACCGATAGCAAAGAGTAAATTCTCCGTTATGTCCTTTTTTAACGTAAATTACTCTACCGGAGTCAGCTTTGTTGGTAAAGATGAATTGCTTGATATTGACGATCCTTCAACATTTCTCAATGTGAACAATTTTGAAGAGAACGAATACCAGAATCTTTCATTCTCCGAAAACCTTAGATTTGTCTATCGAGACGACATTTTTGAGGTATCTGTTGGTGGAAATGTTCGCTATTCTCAGGCCTGGTACACCATTACATCGGAGAATGTGAGACCTACATGGACCAACAATGTCAACGCCAATGTTATAGCTAATATTCCCAATATTGTCAATTTTGCGACTGATTGCAGATATACATTCTACTATGGTTATGAAGAGGGCTACAACGAGCCTACCTTAGTGTGGAATGCCGAGATCAGTCGGCAGATTCTCAAAAACCTGACAATCAGTGTCAAATGCTATGACATTCTCAATCAGTCCAGGAACACCTATCGTAACACAACGGATAACTTTGTCCAGGATACCCGCAACAATACTCTTGGCAGATATTTGATTGTAAATCTAACCTATCGTTTTGGTACTTTCGGCAACCAACCCATGGGCGGCCGTATGGGTGGTCCCGGTAGAGGTATGGGTAGGGGGCATGGTGGAGGTATGCGCCGATAGTGACTTTCAAGGGTGTAATTTTGGAATGTCGTGTTCTTAATCCTCTTCGAGTTCGCGAACTCCGGCATATTTGCGCCATTTTTCGATCAAATCGAGCATATCTGAAGGGATAGGGGAGTCGAAAAGCATCTCCAGGCCTGTGCGTGGATGCACAAATCCCAATGTCTTTGCGTGAAGTGCCTGACGTGGCAATAGAGCAAAACAATTATCTATAAATTGTTTGTATTTGTTATAGACCGTACCTTTTAAAATCCTGTCACCGCCATAGCGCTCATCATTGAAGAGCGGATGGCCGATATGGTTCATGTGGACACGTATCTGATGCGTACGTCCTGTTTCAAGAATACACTCCACCATTGTTACATATCCGAAGCGTTCAATTACTTTATAGTGGGTGATTGAAGGCTTTCCCTGTTCTTCATCGGAAAATACCTTGAATTTGAGTCTGTCATTGGGGTCTCTTCCGATATTCCCCTCTATTGTGCCACTATCTTGTTGAACGTTGCCCCAAACCAGTGCCACATATTTGCGCTGTACCGTACGGTCGAAAAACTGTTTTGTCAGATGGAATTGAGCATCCTCATTCTTTGCCACGACAAGTAGTCCGGATGTCTCTTTGTCTATACGGTGTACCAGCACCCCCATTCTTTCATCGCTCTGATCTGCATTCGGTGAAATGCCTAAATGATAGGCCAGCGCATTAACCAGAGTGCCGCTTGCATGACCGCGACCGGGATGCACCACCAGCCCCGGAGGTTTGTTTATTACAAGCAGGTCCTCATCTTCATAGAGAATATTCAGTGGAATAGGTTCAGGAAGCACTTCAAAGCCGCGTCTCTGATATGGCATCATAATAGTGACCACGTCAAGCGGTTTGACTTTGTAGTTGGCCTTGATAATATAGTCATTCACCAGCACATACCCCGCATTGATTGCCAGTTGGATACGGTGCCGGGAGGTTTGCTCCATCCGGTTAGTTATAAACTTGTCAACACGAAGTGGTGTCAGGCCCTTTTCCGCCTCAAAGCGGTAATGCTCAAACATCTCCTGCTCCTCATCCTGGAGTAAATCTGGATCAGTCGGCAGGTCATTCATTTCTTTCCTGTTTGGCTGATAATTTGGACTGGTCTTTTGTGAGATATATGCTCACTTTTGTACCGCACACAAAGGGAAGTGATTCCGAGAATGCCGGAGACTGGCTGTAAACCACCGCGTCAAGGGAGTCGGAATAGCTGGTAACAGTCTCGTCAAATCTTACAAGACCCACATTGAGAGAGTTGTCTATGATATAATCCTTTGCAACTTGATATGTATAACCTGTAAGATGCGGGATATAGGTCTGGGAATCCTCAGGATTGAGTCCGAGCAGGAGGTCAATCTCACTTTCACTTTCGAGAAGCGTCTTTGGAGAGACGGGTTTGCCTTGATATCGCTGTTCCAGCACATTATTGGTAGCGATGTCTTCGACATATATGAGCGATCCGATGCTGAGTCCTTTAGAGGTGAGTTCGGTATAAGCCTGTCTAAGAGAAAAACCCACAAGAGAGGGCATTTCCACCATCTGGGGATTGATGGCATTGATGGTAATCAGGATACGCCGGCCTTTCTTGACTTTACTGCCTGCAACCGGATTCTGTGAATAGATAAACCCTCTTCCAAGGCGTTTGACAAATACCGAGTCGGTGACTTCGAGACGTACATCGCGTTTTTCCGCAAGATTATGGGCGTCCTCAAGGGACATATTTGTAAAGTCGGGAACAGTCAGCTCCCTATTGTGTCGTGTAATGATGTTTAGCGAGCCGAAAGTTATGATGATAATGGCGGCTATAATGCCGATGGCTAGCAGAATATTGCGTACAATCCAATTGATTTTCATATTGCGAAGTTAAGAAATAATTTTGTAAAAACTGTCTCTTTCTGCAATGTGAAATCCTGAGGAGAGCGCGAGTTCTCTAAGCTCAGCTACAGCAAGTGCAGGTTGCTGTTCCTCTGCACCCGCCATGCTGTAAATTTTGGTGCTATCCTCTATCGTACCGTCCATATCGTCTGCACCATATTCCATTGCAAGTATACTGGTTTTCTTACCAAGCATGGGCCAGTAGGCTTTTATATGGGGAATGTTATCCAGCGCAAGGCGCGAAATCGCAATTGTGCGCAGTATTTCCTCCTTTGAGACTTCTCCAAGTTCCGAAAGGGAGTTGTTGGCGCAGGAGTATTTTAGGGGTATAAATGCATTGAATCCTCCTGTTTCCTCCTGAAGTTCTCGCAGTTTTAGCATATGAGCAATCCTGTGTTCCCTGCTTTCAATGTGGCCGAATAGCATTGTACAGTTGCTGGAGATCCCTAATTTGTGAGCGGCGCGGTGAATCTCCAGATAGCGCTCTGCGGAGGTCTTGTCGGGACATATTTGCTCTCTGACAGAATTATCAAAGATCTCAGCTCCGCCTCCAGGAAGAGCGTCTAGTCCGACCTCTTTCAGTTGCGTAAGCACTTGCTCTATACTGAGTCCTGATGAAGTGCTCATATCATCAATTTCCACTGCTGAGTAGGCCTTGATTGCAACCTCTTGTGGCAGTATTCCTCTCACCATCGAAATTATGGATCTGTAGTATTCGAAATCCCTCTCCGGATGCACACTACCCACGATGTGTACTTCAGTTATGCCTGTACTGTACTTTTGCAGACAATACTCCCTAATTTGGTCGAGGTCCATGCTCCAGGCACCGGGATGCTCTTCGTTGTCGCGTCTGTAAGAGCAGAACCTGCATCTGTGGATACATACGTTACTCGGCTCGATATGGAAATTACGGTTGAAAAAGATGGTACGTCCATATCTAACCTCACGCTCTGCCAGTACAAGTGCGCGAAGTTGCTCCAGATCGGCGGAATAGAGTTCCAACAGCTGGTCAAACTCGTATCTGTGTGAATTGTGCTCCATGCAGACCATTCTTCATAATGAAAAATAGACCGACCTGAGTCAGTCTATATCTCTTTTTAAACCGTATTTCAAATGCTACCAGAGTTCCTCTGACGATACGGAAAGTTTCTTGCGTCCACGACGGCGGCGTGCTGCCAGCACACGGCGTCCGTTCGGAGTGGACATGCGCTCACGAAATCCGTGTTTATTGCGTCTTTTTCGCTGTGAGGGTTGAAATGTACGTTTCATTATTTATTATTTTATTATTTATCGAAAATGGGAGTGCAAAGGTAATGTTTTTGTTTCAAAATACAAATTTATCGGGAGATAATAACAATCTTTTTTCCGACAAAATAGGCTTCATTGAAAAAAATGGGGATATCTAAGACAACGATTCGCTCTTCTTTAACGCGACAACCTTTTTGAAATTCCCTAATTTCCTCCTGCAGATCGCCGCCTTTTAAACAGATAATGTATTTGCGGTATGAGTCCTTTATCCAGGGATAAAGTTCCCTGAGACGTGCAACGGCACGTGATACCACATAGTCGAAACTTTCACCGATACTCTCGGCTCTGCTATTGACACATCTGACATTTCCCAGACCGAGTGATTGTGCCACAGTTTGGGCTACTCTGATTTTTTTGCCTATGGAATCACAAAGAGTAAATTTTGTTTCCGGAAAGAGTATGGCAAGCGGAATGCCGGGAAATCCTCCTCCGGTACCGAGATCTAGAACGGATTCGCCGGAAGCGAATAATGCAGTTTTACCTATGGAGAGGCTGTGCAATACGTGATGAGTGATAAATGAACCGATGTCCCTTCTCGAAATCACATTTATCTTAGAATTCCATTCTACATAGAGACCCTCGAGTGCTGCAAATCTCTCTTTCTGAAGTTGTGAAAGATCAGGAAAATATCGTAATATCCTATCCATTCTCCTAAATTGTTTCCCTTAAAATCTTTTTAGCACGATTGATTCTGGTCTTGACCGCACCTAGGGTAAGTTGAAGTTCGTTTGCAATCTCTTCGTAAGCGTAATCACGTAGAAACCTCAGTATAGCCACTTCGCGATATTTTTCAGGTAGGTTGAGGATCCGGGATGTAAAATGATCCATATCCTGTTTTAGTATCACTATTTCTTCAGGGCTATATGTGGCAGAGGTGTCCCGCAAGTCGGCTTCACCTCCGCTTAGAGAGACGGATTTGAGTGCATTTCGAGCCTTACGAATATGATCTATTGCCTCATTCTGGGCTATGATATAGAGCCATGTGGAGAATGCATATTGAGGATTGTACCTGTTGATATTCATAAATGCCTTCTCGAAACTCCTCTGGCAGATGTCTTCGGCATCTTCAGTGATAGAGACATATTTGAGCAGGAATGCCAGCAATGCGCTGCGATATTTGTCATATAAGGCAGCAAATGCTTTCTGGTCACCATCTCGGGCTGCAACTACCAGATTATAATCATCAATGCTAATGTGCTTCGAGCCAATTTTTGCCATAACTGCATTCTGTTGTCAGTGGAATGGAGAGTTGTACCACACTTTCCATCTCTTGTTTAACTATGTCGCAGAGCCGGTTCAGCTCCGAAGGAATAATATCAAATACCAGTTCGTCGTGTACCTGGAGTACCATCTTACTTTTTAGACCTTCAGCTTTCATCTTTCGGAAAACGTTGATCATAGAGAGTTTGATGATATCGGCTGCACTGCCCTGGACGGGTGTATTGATAGCATTTCTTTCAGCAAGCCCCCTGACTACGTGATTTTTTGATGTAATTCCCGGCAGGTATCGTCTGCGACCGAAAATGGTAGAGACATAGCCTTTTTCGCGTGCATCGGCAATGCATTTGTCCATATAGATCCGTACTCCCGGGTAAGTTTTGAAATATTTAGCAATGAAATTCTTAGCCTCATTACGCGGAATCCCGAGTCTTTGGGAAAGTCCGAATGAGGAGATGCCATAGATGATGCCGAAATTGGCAACTTTTGCCTGCCTGCGGTGCTCTTTTGTCACCTCTTCCGATGAAACATGAAATATGGCGGCGGCAGTAGCGGTGTGTATGTCATTCCCATGAAGAAAACTTTCGATCAGTCTCTTATCGCCACTAAGTTCGGCCATTATTCGTAGTTCTATTTGTGAATAATCTGCGGAAAGAATAAACCCGTCGGCGGCGGATGGAATAAAGGCCATGCGGATCTTTTGTCCGCGCTCTGTTCTGATCGGAATGTTCTGGAGATTGGGTCTTGCGCTGCTGAGACGTCCTGTGGCTGTGAGAGCCTGGTTGAATGTGGTGTGGATACGTCCGGTGTCAGGGTTGACCAGTGATGGGAGCGGATCCAGATAGGTAGATATCAGCTTGCGAAGGGAGCGGTATTCGAGCACTTTGTTCACGAATGGATGCTTATGTGCAAGGGCCAGGAGAGTCTCCTCATCGGTTGGCCAATTGTCATTTTTACTCTTCTTCGCCCTAGGGTTAAGGTTCAGTTTTTCAAAAATTACCACTCCAACCTGTTTTGGGGAAGCGACATTTAGCTCAGGTTCATTCGCAAGAGCACGTGCTTCTTCCTCTATCATCTCAAGTTCCGAGGAGAGCTCCTTACTGTAATCTTGAAGCTGCTCTGTATCTACTTTGACTCCGTAGTACTCCATGTGGGCCAAAACCTCCATCAGAGGCATATCGATACGCTTGTATATATCCCAGAGCGATTCCTCCTCCATTTCTTTGGAGATTATTTCGTTGAGCTGCCATAATGCGACTGCTTCACGCATGAGACGTCTTTCAGCTTCCAACTTAAGCGCCTCACTATCTGTGTTTTCCGCCCCGGAGGCAGAGAAAAGATCCAAAACAGGCTGCTCCTGCAGTGTAGGAGAGGAGGATAGGGTAGAATCGAGTGACATATTGAGGTAACTCTGAACGAGAATTTCCAGCTTATGGGTCCTCTCAGGGTTGAGCAAGTAGTGCATCAACTCGATATCGTAAAGGTCACCCTCCATGGTGATGCCGTGCTCTATGAGAGTAAGCATCGTACTCTTCAGGTTAAATCCTATCTTTTCTATGGTGGGGTTGCTTAGAATACGTTTTGCAATGGGATTTTCCGGTAGAATAGTGCAGCAGCATTCGCCATCGCTGAAGACAATGCGCTCATCCGATCTCAGAGATACTTTGCCGGAGATGCGCCTTTCGAACTCTTCGGGGGAGACCTCCTCAAATGAAATCGTCGGTGTCTTATGATTGTCGTTATCGCAAGTATCCTCTGTTAGTAGCGATTTAAGTGAATTGAATTCGTATTCATTGAAAAGCTCCCTGACTTTTTCATTAAAACATGCACTCCAGCGCAAATCCTCTTCATTTATATTCACCTCCACATCTGTCTTGATAGTCACCAGAAAACGGCTCATCGGAAGGTGCTCTGCCGACTCTTCAAATCCCTTTCGCTGTCTTGGAGTGAGTTCATCGATATGCTCGAGAATATTTTCTATCGATCCGTATTGAGAAATGAGTTTCTTGGCACCCACTTCTCCTATGCCATAAACACCCTTGATATTGTCGGAAGAGTCTCCCCAAATGGTCAGAATGTCAATCACCTGTCGTGGATCGTTGATACCATATTTGGCGCAAATCTCCTCCTTGCCGATAATTTCGTTTTCATTGCCCGACCTCCCGGGCTTGTATTGCCAGATATGGTCCGATATAATTTGTCCAAAATCCTTATCAGGTGTGACCATATAGACATCATATCCTTTTGACGCCCCTCTTACGGCAATTGTGGAAATTACGTCGTCGGCCTCGTAACCCGGCGTAATCAGCACAGGGATCTCCATTGCTTCAAGCAGACCTATGAGGGGGTCGAGAGAGCTGCGTACAAGTTCGGGAGTTTCGCTGCGGTTGGCTTTGTATTCGGGATAGACTTTATGCCTGAATGTCTCTGCGGGAGGGTCGAAAGCAACTGCGATATGTGTAGGTTTTTCTCTGGAAACGAGTTCCAGAAGATATTTGGTGAAGCCGAACAGGATTGAAGTGTCACGGCCTTTGGTGTTGATCATCGGCCTTCTCAGAAATGCGTAATACATTCTGAATATCAGTGAGTGTCCATCAATAAGGAAGAGTTTTCCAAGTCTTTCGTCCCGTTTCATCTTACAAATGTAAGAAATATTTCAGGTTTTTCATCAAAAGCATTCCGGGAATGGAAAGCTATTGTATCAAAAGTGAGTGGTATAATATTAAAATGAAAGAAATTTCACAAAGTTGCTTATTATTGATAATAAAAATTTGCAGATTGCTTTCAATTCATTATATTTGCGTAGATGTATAGTATAAATAAAGTTATAGTAAAATGAATATTGACCATTTATTGTCGGCTAACGCAAAGAGTATGAGGCGTTCAGCCATCAGAGACCTTCTTAGTGTAGCAAACAAGCCCGAAATTATTTCATTCGGAGGCGGTTTTCCCAGCCCGGACTCTTTCCCCATTGCTGAGTTGAAGCAGATCATGATGGATGTGATGGACGAGCAGGGTGCGGCAGCTCTCCAGTATGGTTCTACAGAGGGATATGTTCCGCTACGCGAAGAGATTTCCAAACTCTATCAAGAAGAGGGACTTAACATTCCCATCAAGAATATTCTTGTAACCACTGCCTCGCAGCAGGCGATAGATCTTCTTTCACACATATTCATCGATCCCGGTGACATCATCATTTGCGGTCTGCCCTCTTACCTTGGCGCATTGCAGGCATTCTGGGCTTATCAGTGCCAGCCTTACGGCCTGCGTCAAGATGACCGCCTCGAAGAGGCTGTTAATGCCCTTGTGGCAGCCGGTAAGAGTCCCAAATTTATCTATTCAATCCCTGATTTTCAGAACCCGTCAGGTGTGACCATGACTATTGAGGAGAGAAAAAATGTGATTGAGGTTGCTGAGAAATATGATCTTCTCATTATCGAGGACAGTCCTTACAAGCAGATACGCTTTGAAGGTGAGTCACTTCCTTCGATGTATTCTATGTGTCCCGAGAGAGTTGTTCTTTTGGGTACATTCTCCAAGATATTTGTGCCGGGATTCCGTCTGGGGTGGGTGGTTGCCAACGACAATGTTATAGATAAGCTTGTTGTTGCAAAGCAGTCCGCTGACCTCTGTACACCGATATTTAATCAGATGGTGGCAGCCCGTTATCTCAAATCCGGAAAATTCCAGGAGAATATTGTTAAGATTAAGGATCTGTACAAGCACAAGAAGAATGTGATGATTAAGGCTTTTGAAGATTATATGCCCGAAGGTGTTACCTGGACCAATCCCGAGGGAGGTCTTTTCCTATTCCTCAATCTTCCGCCGCAGTATGATACTCGTGAACTCTTCAACATTGCTATCAAGGAAAATGTAGCATTCGTTATCGGAGAGGCGTTCCACTGTGACGGCAGCGGTAAGAATACAATGCGTATGAACTTCTCATACGCATCTGATGAGAAAATTATTGAAGGTATCAAACGCCTTGCAAAAGCGATAAAAGAACTTTACGGCAGACATTCATAGATTTCTATGATTACATAGTTTGTGTGTTTGGGTGGGGCCGACTAATTTTAGCCGGCCCCCTTTTTTGTAACCAAAAAGAGTTACCTTTGTAAATAATGGCAAAACAGACTATAGATACCGTACAACAGTTTAATGCTATCTCAAAAGAGATTCTTTCGGGAGACATTAAGCCGTTTTATCTGCTTTTTGGCAAGGAGCACTACTATATCGACAAGTTGTGCGACCTTTTGATGGAGAAAGTTCTGCCTCCGGAGGAAAAAGATTTCGGGCAGCTGGTCTATTATGGGTCTGAAGTTTCTGCCAACCAGGTAGTCAATGCTGCTCGTCAATTCCCGATGATGATTTCCCGTCAGCTTGTCGTGGTAAAAGAGGCGCAGATGATGAGAAGAGTTGAGGACATCGATGTCTATTTTGACGGCATTCAGCCTACAACTGTTCTTGTGATTTGTTATAAGACACCCAATGACCCAACAAGATCTTCCAGGAACATAGACAAGCGTACATCGTTTTACAAGCGGGCACAGAAATTCGGCACAGTGTTCGAGTCCAACCAGATTCCGGACTATAAACTGGACAGATGGATAGAGGAATATGCCCGCAGTCAGGGTCTCTCCATTGAACCCATGGCTGCGAAATTAATGGTTGAATTTGCCGGCACAGACATTAGCAAACTTGTGCTTGAGCTGGATAAACTTATAAAGCTCCTTCCCGAAGGCAATAGATCTGTTACAGTAGCAACTGTTGAGGAAAATGTTGGTATAAGCCGCGATTACAGCGTATTTGAGTTGACCAAAGCCCTTTCGATAAAGGATATGCGGAAAGCCTTCAGAATCGTCCATTTTTTCTCGGAATCCGGGAACAGATATCCCATACAGATGATTATGGCTGCGCTCTCATCTCATTTTATAAGGATCCTCAGATACCATGCACTGCTACAGGAGGGAGTGCCCAGGAATACGATACTTTCCCAGCTTGGCATTCATCCCTATTTCGGTAGCGAGTATGATACGGCTATCAGCCACTATCCGGTTAAGAAGACGATGAAAGTAATAGCTCTGCTCAAGGATTATGACCAGAAAAGCAAAAGCAACGCCCGTGGCAATGCTACCGACGGAGAGTTGCTTCAGGAACTTGTTCTCAAGATAGCGGATTCTTAATCCACAACCACTCTTTTCACCCTTTTGGCTATCGAAGTGAATATCTCATAAGGTATTGTATCAAGGATGTTTGCAAGGTCGATCGCTCTAGGTTTTTTACCGAATATCGTGACGGTGTCACCCACTTTTGCATCAATTCCGGTAATATCCAGCATACACATGTCCATACAGATATTGCCTATGGTCGGGGCCATCTGACCATTTACTTCAAATGAGACATTGCCTCGACCCAGGTGGCGGTTGACTCCGTCAGCGTACCCTACGCAAATGGTAGCAATTTTTTTTGTTCCGGGACCGAGTTTGCCCTGACGGCCATATCCGACAGTGCCGTCATTAGCCTCGAGTTCTCTAATTTGGATAATCGGGCACTTGAGGTAGACTACGGGGACCACTTTGTTCTGGTCAACATAACTGATGCCATATATGCCAATGCCAAGGCGTACCATATCATACTGGTATTGTGAAAATCTTTCTATACCTGCTGTGTTTAGGACGTGTCTTAAGGGTTTTTCAGGAAGAATTGTCATCAAGTCGCTACTCATTCTGTCATAGAGAGCGAATTGGCCGAGGGTAAATTGGTCATGCTGGGGATCATCGGCTGCTGCAAGGTGTGTAAATATTGATTTAACGAACATCTCCGGAGACTCCAATAACAATTCCTTCAGAGCCGGGATTTCGCGTTCCATAAAGCCGAGGCGATGCATACCGGTATCGAGTTTGATATGTACGGTCCATCTTGTTATTCCTTGTTCTTTGAGCTCTTTCCTGAAGCGAACGAGGGACTCGTAATTTGGTATTACGGTTTCCAGATCATGCTTCAAGATATCAGGGTAGCTATCAATGCCACTGTCAAGTACGATTATGGGGACTTTAATTCCGCTTTTCTTGAGTTCAATACCTTCAGCAGGAGTAGCTACTCCGAAATAATCTGCACCTTCTTCTTCCATCATACGGGCAAATTCTACAGCACCGTGTCCGTATGAATTGGCTTTGAGAAGGATCATCAATTTGGTACTTGGTTTGAGTAATGAACGGAAATATTGGTAGTTCTGAACCATTCCGCTTTTGCTTATTTGCAGTTGGGCATGGGGTACATTTGTTGACATCTGGATAATTTTATTTTTGCAAAGTTAGAAAATAATTCTCCTTATTCTCATTTTACAGTTTTGAAAGTCATTATGTCTGCTACATACTTACCGCACCGAAATATCTCCTTCATCTGAGGATACATCATGACAAATAAAATGCAGGCTGACTTGCTTGAGGATTTCTTCAGATAATCGTAGAGTTTTGTCTCCTGTAGTGCGATATTTTTCCTTTTGTTACAAACTGGGACGATTATTGTCAAGTCATATTTTAAAGTTGGGTTCATTTCCAAAAATTTGTGTAAAGTTACAGTTATGTTTTTTGAAAACTCAATAATTCTTTGTAATTATGTAATTTTAATTCGTCATGTATTAGGCATATGCGATATTTCGCTGCAATAATCATCATGCTCGTTGTGTTTGCCTTTGAGGCAGCCGGAGTCAGAAGTGCGCCATATCCGGTTAAGGTGTTTCAGCCGGACGGTTCCTACCTTATGCTGAGGATAAATGGTGACGAATCATTTTCCTTTAAAACTACCCTTGACGGTCACATAGTGGCCCAGGCCGCTGACGGATATTATTACTATGCAGACTTCAGCCGCGGAGTGCTTAATATTTCGACCAGGCGAGTGGATAGTGCTCCTACCGGAGGATACGCTAAATCAATACCTCCTGTAATATATCACTCAAAGCGCCACATAGTTTCGGAGTCTTTCAAAAGTTTTCTTGCTCCTGATTGTGCTACAAAGGCAGTCAGAACAATCCGCACCGTGGTAATTCCGGTGCAGTTTTCGGACATGAAATTTACAACACAATCCATAAGATCGCGACTTTTTAATCTGTTCAACCAAATCAATTACTCAGAAGATGGTGCCACAGGCAGTGTCAGAGAGTATTTTAGGGATAATCTGGGAGATAGATATGATCTGACATTCCATATTACCGACCCCGTAACGTTGCCAAACGGTTACAGGTATTATGGGGAGCATACACCTACATCTTCCGACAGTAATGTGAAGGAAATGGTTGAACAGGCCTGCACTCTTGTTGATTCTAAAGTCAATTTTGCCAATTTTGATGCAGATGGTGATGGTGTTGTAGACAATGTATTTATAATATTTGCCGGTTACAACGAAGCAGAGGGGGGCGGAGATGCCACCATCTGGCCACAGTCTTGGAATATCTCCTCCTCAGAACTCTATTTTGATGGTAAGAAAATATCCAATTTTTCCTGTTATTCCGAATTTTCGGGCTCTTCAGGTGCCAATTTTGCAGGAATTGGCTCTATCTGCCACGAATATTGCCATATGTTGGGCCTTTTAGATATGTACGATATCAACGGTGAAACGGAAGGGTATACTCCGCTACTTTTGGGCTCTCTTTCAATAATGGATAGCGGCAACTACAACAACGGTGGGAAGACACCGCCCTATTTGACGGTTTTCGAGCGTGAGATGCTAGGAGCAGCCTCTCCAACCCGCATATATGGTACTGCAAACCTGGAAATTTTACCTGTTCATCAGGAAACTAAAGCATACATTATTCCGGCTTCTTCCCATGGAGAGCAATTTTACCTTGAATATAGAGACGGTACCGGTTGGGATGCATATGCCGGTGGTGAGGGTCTTGTAATATATCATATTGACAAGTCATTTAGAAGCGCTTGTTCTATGAGCGCTAATATGCGTTGGAGCAACAACGCGGTAAACGGTTGTGCTTCGCATCCGTGTGCGCTTCCCATTGCATCTTCAGGCAATAGCTATTCGGATGTTTCTATGCTCTTTTTCCCCGGCAAAAACAATGTCACGCATATTCATTCTTCACAATCCTTTCCTTTGCTGGACTGGATCGGTCAAGGCATCGGATATGGCATATCTAACATCCACAAAGGCTCCGCCGGAATGCTGTTGGAAATAGTTGTTGACAACGGATGGGACATTCCGGTAGTTAATGAATATTCCATTGAACCACAGCAACGGACAGCACTTTTGAAGTGGAGTACTGACAAGGAGGATCCACGTGGCAAATGGAACATAGTATGGAATCTGGAAAATAGTGTCTATGCCGATACCTCAGTCGTTGCTGCTACACAGAGAGACTATCTTTTTACCGATCTTATACCGGGAAGCACTTACTATTGCCGTCTGTTCTATTCACGTAACAACATAATTGGGAAGAGCTATCAGATGAGTTTTTCCACAAGGGAAATGTTCTCTATATTTCCAATGATTGCAGATATGGACAAATCATACAAGGTAGGGGATGAGCTTCATCTGACCATCCTAAACATTGCGGAGGAAGTGGTTTTTATTCGCTGGATTGTGGACGGAGTAGAAGTGCCTGACGGAAAACTAAAATTTGACAGAAAAGGAACATTCGAGATAAAAGCTGAAATTGGCTATCCGGACAATTCGGTCGAATCTATTGTGAAGAAAAAAACGATAAGCCAGTAATATGATTTCTAAAGAGAGGATATGGTCATTTTTTACAAGGTTATTGCTGCTATTAATAACAGCAGTGACTATGGCGATTTCCTGTCCCGGACCTGAACCGCCACCCATAACATTTCCTACTCCAACTGATTCGTTTGAGAAAAAAGCCTTTATGGCCAATACTTACGAAGGACTTTATGTTAAGGGTGCTTGCGTTGTCCGCTATGCTGAAGATACATTCCAGAAATCATTCAATGAAAAACGAAGGACTTATCGTATGCAGAGCGATGACCAGATAATGTATGTACATATCGCATTTATGAGCGACCTCCCCGCTGTGGTAGACCAGGAGGTCATTTGCAATATCACCTATACCAGGGATAAAGGTGAAGAAACCATCCTTATTGTCAAGCTCGTCGTAGTTCAGATTAAAGGTCGTACCGTCTGGCTATGGAACGAACTCCAGAAGACGGGTATCATATTAGAGGGGTGAATGATTAGTAAAAACAAAAGGGGTGTTCGCATCGAACACCCCTTAATCTTTCGGACAACCAAAGGTTACCTGGAAGCGTCCATAGATACCTTTCTGAATTCTTTCATCATTTTGCTTAAGTTCAAAGCAGCTTTCCTTGCACGTGTGCCAGCAGCTTTGTTGCCCTTAACAAGCTGAGCTTCAGCGTTCTTGGAGAAAACTTCAATTTCAGCTTTGATTGCGTCAAGTAATTCTTTCATATAATTATAGTTGTTAGGTGAATAAATATTTTCGGAAAGTTAGGAATAATTTTTCAATAAATAAAAAATATTTTAATTTTTTAGCAATTAACGATTTTTCCAAGGTATTGTGTATGAGCCATATTTGGGGTCCTTCTCCTCTTGTGTGAGAGCGATCTTAACCGGTCTTTGCACTGATGTTTTTGTCATGGCTTTAGTCGGCTTATCCGGCAGTGGAGGATAAGTGCCGGAAACTATATGTGTCAGACAGGCTTTAATATTGTCCTCGGAAGTGTCGAAATCGTGGTAAAGATCATCTGGACGGTAGTTAGCCGGCGCAATGCCTTCGTCAGGAATATCGCGAAAATCCTTGTTCTGATTATAAAAGCAAATGGGGAGGAATACCCATTTCAGTTTGCTATAATCACCTTTGTTGTATCTGGTGTAATCGGCATTCTCGCCCGGGTACATCAATACATACATTCCGTTGGGCTTACCATATGTAGTATCACCAACATGTCTTACATCCATTAGAGGCTCCAGACCGTTAAGAACCATTTCACTTGCGGAGGCACTGCCTTTGCCAGTGATAAAATAGAGGGCATCAAGTTCAAGAGAACCTGCTATGCCTTGGATCTTGGAATACTGGTCTTGTGAGGCAAGAAGGTCATTGTGTTTGCGGATTACATAGGTTTCTCCGATTGCGGATTTAGGGGCCACGTAGTCTACAAGGTGCTGACTGGCACGGCCGTCACCGCCTCCGTTATATCTCAAATCCAGGATAAGATGTTTCACGCCGGCTTCCCTGAATGATTGCATTGCATTGTCAATGTCATTCAGCATATTGGCGTTGAACTTGAGGTAATGCATATATCCGACAGGAGATGTCAATCCCTCAAAATCTTCACTGGTGAAAACTTTGGTCACCAGAACACTTCTTGTGCTAAGTGTTGTGGCGGCCGTTGTAGTAAAGGTGTGTGAGTTGCCTTCCGTATCAGTAAATGTAAACTGCTGTGGACTTTTGTTGTATTCGCTATTGAACTTGCCTGCTCTGATGAGTTCCATCGTGGCTGTGCCTCCTATTGCTGTAAGAGTCCACCCTCTAGTAACACCTTCTTTAGCGAAAGGAGAGTTGGGATAGACAAGCCGCACTTTTACATCGTAATCGCCATAATATTTTATCGGTTGTGAAATACTTGCGCCATAGGTGCCGGTAACAGTACCCTCTTCGCTTTTGAGATAACTTTCTTTGTCTGTCATCCAGCTCCATCTATCCTTGACGTAGAGCATCTCGTCAAAGAACTCATAGATATCGTATTTGAGAGGATCAAGCTTTGCGTTGGTACTTTTGACATCCTTGTACCAATAATAGTATACATCCATATATTCCCTTCTCAAAAAGACCTTGGCAAAGTAATCGGGGTCTTTCGTTTCGGGAGGTGGCTCGGGATTTACAGGATCCTTACAACTGGATGAAGAAAGCAATAACGTTGCAAAAATAATTGCAAGTGTGTTGAACAGTATCTTTCGGTTCATTATTCTTTTTTTAGAATTAAATCATTTCTCTATCTTTGCAAAGATATAAAAAAACTCTTCACAAATATCTTTTTTCTGTTGTATGAATAATTTTGCCGAGATTATTTCCAGCTTTTCTTCATTTATCTGGGGTTGGCCAATGATTATAATGCTGCTTGGAACCCACATTTTCATGACAATTCGCCTCAAATTTCCCCAGCTGAAACTTTTCAAGGCAATCAAGCTTTCTTTCCAAAAAGACAAAGGAGCCTCAGGTGATGTGAGTCAGTTTGGAGCGCTTATGACCTCCCTTGCTGCCACCATCGGTACGGGAAACATAGTGGGAGTTGCCACTGCCGTTTCTCTAGGAGGCCCCGGAGCGGTTTTCTGGGTTTGGATTACCGGTGTATTCGGTATAGCTACTAAGTATTCTGAGGGGCTTCTGGCAGTCAAGTACCGTGTCAAGACTAAGAGTGGCACAATGCTCGGGGGGCCGATGTATGCCCTTGAGAGAGGTCTGAATATGAAGTGGTTGGGAGTGCTTTTTGCTATTTTTACTGCCATTGCAGCCTTCGGTATAGGTAATACTGTGCAGGCAAACTCCATATCACTGCTCCTTGGCGAGACCTTTGACATTAGTAAGACCTTGGTAGCAATTATTCTTTCGACTTTGGTGATGCTGGTTATCGTTTTTGGAGTTAAGGGTATAGCCAATGTCTGCTCAGCCCTAGTTCCCTTCATGGCAATTGTATATGTGTTGGGATGTTTTGTGATCCTTACTCTCAACTGGAATTATCTTGGTGAGGCACTAATACTCATATTTAAATCGGCCTTCAGTGCACGTGCTGCAGGAGGTGGATTTGTCGGCACAACGGTTTTGATGGCCTGTCGTTATGGTATTGCTCGTGGACTTTTCTCCAATGAGTCCGGTCTTGGTTCTGCGCCTATTGTAGCTGCCGCTGCGAAGACCCGCAACCCCGTCCGCCAGGCTCTTGTCTCCTCCACCGGTACTTTTTGGGATACAGTGGTAGTCTGTTTTATCACAGGTCTTGTGCTTGTGAGCAGTATCATTGCCTATCCCGATATTGATCATACACAGGGTGCAGCTCTGACTCAGGCCGCTTTCAGCAAGATCCCTGTTGTTGGTCCCTTTATACTTGCATTTGGGATTTTTACTTTCGCATATTCCACTATACTCGGATGGGCCTATTATGGCGAGAGGGCTATTGAGTATCTCTGTGGCCACAACTTTAAACTGTCACGCATTGTGATATGGATTTACAGGTGTGTGTGGATTGTTGGAGTCTATATGGGCTCTGTGATGTCTCTCAATCTGGTTTGGAATATTTCAGATATCACCAATGCCTTTATGGCCATACCTAACTTAGTATCAGTTCTGTTGCTTTCCGGGGTGATTGTCCGGGAGACAAGAAAATATCTCTGGGAAAATCGCCTAGATGAAGAAGACACCGATGAAATTCCCATGATCTGATTAAATGAGGATTATTCTACAATGTAAACGGTTTCGCCATCTTCAAGAAAGTAGTATTTTTCGCGGGCGAAACTTTCGATAGAATCTTTTTTTGACTGGAGAGTAGTTAACTGCTCTTCAGTTTGTTTTATCTCTTCACGGTAGGTTCTGATCTGGCGCTCCTGGGAACGGAGGGTTGATCCGGTCTTGAACCATTGTGCTATGTTATTTGTATCACACAACAGAAAGAGCAGGAAAATTAAGGTGACTATGGTATACTTGCTGAAGACTATCCGCCACACTTTGTGTGACAAGATCCTTTGTCTGAATTCCAGAAAGTTGTTCCACAATCTCATTGCCGTTTCTTTTTTTGCAAAAGTAGTCAAATAATAGTAATTTTGAAATAAAAAAGAGATGATGTTGATACTGCGGAACCTGCGTTATTATGCCCCTTCTATAGGCCAGAGCTTGCTTTTGGTACTCATTTTTGTGTTTCTAGGGTCGTTCTTAGGTGCTATTCCTAAGCTGGTTGCAGTTAACTCCGTTTTCTGGGGATCGACTTCAGTTTTTTATATCTGTGCAATGTTACCCGTCTTCGTTTTTATCTATTTCAAGGTGAAGATGGAGTATCAAAAATATGAAGTTGTCGAACTGAATGTACCACGCAAGATTAATAGCCCATCTTTTGGCTCATTGCATCCGGTTCTGGTGTTTTTTCTTGCAGGCCTTGCCACCCTATGCATTTCAGTCATTATCGAACCTTTGGTTACGCTCATACCCATGCCTGACAGTATAAAAGAGCTATTTGAGATGCTGTTTTATAAATCTTCTCCAGTAGATTCATTTATTTCTGTTATCATTCTTGCGCCGCTTTGTGAGGAGTTTCTATGTAGAGGCATGATGCTAAGAGGAATGCTAGAGCATATTTCTCCTATCAAAGCGATTCTCTGGTCTGCATTTCTGTTTGCATTACTACATCTCAATCCCTGGCAGGCAATACCGGCCTTCGCCCTGGGAGCATTTTTTGGCTGGATATACTGGAAGAGCCGCTCAATTTGGTTGGTCATCTTTCTTCATTTTGTCAATAATTTCTCAGCGATGATTATGGCCAGACTTTTTCCTGACCTACCCATTGATGTTGCACTTTTGGATATGCTTAGCACCGGTTGGTATGCATTTACCTATGCTGTTGCAATTATTGTGTTCACTTGTATTACATTATTGTTTATAAAGAAACTTAATTCTACTGATGGTCAAAAAACTCTATCCGCTGAAATTTCAGCCGATTCTAAAAACTAAAATCTGGGGCGGTAATCGCCTGGCTAAAGAGTATTCCAAACATCCCGGTCCCGAAGAAGAAATAGATCTCTCCCATATCGGAGAGTCCTGGGAGATTGCTGATCTGGGTGATGAGAGCAATGTGGTTAGCGAGGGCTTTCTTGCTGAAAATTCCCTTTTTGATGTGCTTGAGACCTATCTTGGCGATCTGGTAGGGGACAAGGTGTTTGATATGTACAATCTACAGTTTCCGGTACTTGTCAAGTTGCTTGATATAAGTAAAGATATTTCCGTGCAAGTTCATCCCGATGACGAAATTGCCTTGGAACGCTACGATAACTATGGTAAAGAGGAGTTCTGGCATATTTTGGACGCGGATGATAGTGCACGAATCTATCTCGGATTCAAAAGGAAGGTTACAGCTACAGAATTTTATGATAAGTGTAAGGATGGTACCGTTGTTCAGCTGCTCAATGAGATTCGTCCACGTAAGGGAGATAACTTCCATATCAAACCGGGTACTGTGCATTCCGCAGCAGGTGGCATAAGATTGGTCGAAATCCAGCAACCTTCGGATATTACATTCCGTCTCTACGATTGGGAACGTGAGTTTGACCCCAAAACCGCCCGGGAAATGCATCTGGAGGAGGCTATTGATTGTATTGACTACTCTGCGAGTAATCTCTCATCGCTGGTAATACCGACAGATACCACCCGTGGACCCTTGGTTGAGAGTGACAACTTCATAATCAGTGCGGTTGACCTGCAGGAATCCCGGCACATCTATACTGAACGCTATGACAGCTTCATCATATATATCTGCACTCAGGGCTCTGCCTCATTCCAGATAATGGAAGGAGGGAAAAAAGTTTCATATGATATTTCAAAGGGAGGTACTATCCTTATTCCTGCTGCTCTCGACGACTTCTTTATAGTTCCTCTTGAAAAGGATACCTTACTGCTCGAGGTTTGGCTCCGTCCGGCTGAGGAGGTTGACGACTATATCGATGAAAATGTCAGCGCAGATTGTGGTGATTCCGATTCCGACTGTGACGAGGAAGATGGTGAGCATTGCCACTGCGGACATAACCATAAATCATGATACCATGGACTCCACACGTATAGATAAATATCTCTGGGCTATCAGAGTCTTCAAAACTCGTGCAGATGCTACCGATGCTTGTCGGGGCGGCAAAGTGACCGTAAATGGTAACGAAGCAAAGCCCTCGAAAGAGGTAAAAACAGGCGATACTATCTCCGTTCGCAAAGGTTCGGTACACTATACGTACAAGGTGCTTAGCCCACTAGACAAGCGTCAAGGAGCCAAAGAGGTCGAAAAATATGCTCAGAACCTTACTCCTCAGAGCGAATTGGACAAACTCAGAGCTCCGACTGAGACATTTTTCATAAAAAGAGATAGGGGAGCAGGGAGGCCCACTAAAAAGGAACGTCGTCAGATGGACGAGCTCTATTCCTCTTTCTTTATAGATGATGATAATGGGTGATTGAAGAGAGTCATAGCCTGATCGATACCCTCTGTACCATAACATTTGATGGCATTGATTGCCGCATCAAGTACGGTTTGCAATTGACGTTTCTCTTCAAGAATAAATTCTCCAAGCACGAAATCTACCTGACCGCCTTCAGCGAAACCTCCGTTGCCGATGCCTATGCGAAGTCGGGCATAGTCGTTTGATGCCAACGTGTAATCGATGTGTTTCAGTCCATTGTGGCCACCGTCACTGCCCTTTTTCCTCATGCGAAGTGTGCCGAAAGGTAAGGCGAGGTCGTCTACTACTACTATTAATTTTTCTTTGGTCAGCTTGTGTTTTTGTAGCCAATAATTGACAGCCTTCCCACTTAGATTTACATATGTGGAGGGCTTTAGAAGGATGAATTTTCTGCCTTTGAATGATATTTCGGCAACCGCTCCATAGCGGTCTACCTTAAATACGGCATTGGACGCCTGAGCCCAGGCATCCAATACCATAAAACCTATATTGTGGCGGGTTCCGGCGTATTCTGCACCGATATTGCCCAATCCGACAACTAGATACTTCATAGGCTATTAAATAGTAGACTATTCTTCTTCCTTAGCTGCGGCGGCAGCAATAGCTGAACGTGTCAATCTGACAGCACAGATGAGAGTGTTTTTCGGGGAAACGATCTGAACTTTATCAAATGAAAGTTTACCTGCATAAATCTGTTTGCCCAACTGCAGATGTGTAACATCAATCTTAAGCTCGTCTGGAAGCTCGTCTATTAAGCCACGAACGCGGAGTTTGCGTGAGTGTACCATGAGTTTTCCACCCATTTTTACACCTTCAGAACTACCTGTAAGGACAATGGGAACATCAATGGTTACCGGTTTGTCAGCCGATATTGCGAGGAAGTCAACGTGAAGAGCCTCGTCAGTCACAGGATGGTATTGTACCGCGTGAAATATCGCGAGTTGGTTCTTTCCGTCGATATTGAGGTTGATGATGTAGGAATTGGGAGTGTGGGTAATAGCCTTCAAATCCTGTGCATCAACTGAGAAAGGGGTATTCTCTACGCCCTCTCCATAAAGTACGCAGGGTACTCTTCCTGCTCTGCGGATGCTTTTCACATCTGCTTTACTGCCGGTGGGTCTGAGCTCACCTTTGAGTTCAATCTGTTTCATTGTGTATAAAAGTTAAAATGTGTTACTCAGTCCGGTCTTTCCGGACCCCATTGCACCAAAAGGAACAGATCCTTTTAAAGCGGCGCAAAGATAACAAAATTTCCCAAAATCAAACGGATTTCACCCTTTTTTGTTAAAATTCCTTAAAACTCCACACTCAGAACTCAAAACTCCACACTTCATACTCCACACTTCACACTTCATATTCCACACTCATAACTCCTAACTCATCCTACACCCTGCAACCCGCACCCCGCAACTTGCAACTCGCAACGCGTATCCCGCACCGCTACTTCACATAGCCGGTGGCTATGTTCCACTTAAGAGTCTTGTAGAAGTCATTAAGTATCTTGTATCGGGTACGTGGCAGATAGGTACTCAGTCCGCTGTATCTCTCAATGTCAATATTGAGGAATATGTCGGTTGCTGCTTTATAGACTACAACTCTGTTGAGGGCTGTTCTGAACTCTACATATTGCTCCGGAGTAGCGATTCTGGAGACAATATCCTCGAAATCATAATACCAATGCTTATTGTAGCGGTAGTATATTTGGAGCGGGAATGCGTCCATAGAGAGAATAGAGTCCTGATTGTTGCGGTAGATGGATGCGCAGACTCCGGCAAGATCTTCAAGTGCACTGCACTTAACCATGGATACGGTAGCTGATCTATAGATGCCTGTCTGGGCATCGTAGATATCGAAATAGTCTGAGCATACCTGTTTTAGGGCCTCTTCACGGTTTTCCAAATTGAAAATAGGGCTGAACATCTTGTGGTAGGGGAATCCGTCCGCAAGTATTTCAGTCGGGGAGAAGAGCATATATTCGCACTTGTCTTTAAATTCGTAAGCCACCTCAATGCCACCCATCAGACAGCAGTCAAAGAGGATAAATTCGTAAGTATGTGTGAGTGCGGCAGCCAGTTCGGTGATTTCCATTTCACTATTGTTATCGCTGCCGAATGATTTCCGCAGAGGCTCATCCCCATTAGATTTTACAAGAAAGCGATAGGGATCCTCGACCGGTTGTGAGGATTTATCTCCTGCCATATCCAGGGGATTGGTGTAATAGCCCTCCGGCAGCCATCCGGTAGCATGTGACCAAAGGATTAGCCCGCGCTCGGTAGCAGGGTAAGTGCGCTCTGCATCCGCCACCACGCGGCTAAAGGAACTAACTTGTGAAGAGTTCATCTCCTGTTCATATATGCAAATGGTCTCGCTGATCACGACTCCATCCTTATTGCAACTGTACCTGGATAGGGTGGGTGTTTTACCCGGGGTATGGTAAAATACGAGTAGGATCTTGCTCTTATCTTGATATTGAGGGATGTAGCCCTTTTTTAGATCTTGGATACACTCCTCAGCATAGCTGTAAAGATTGTTGTTGGCACTAATATAGAGAAGCACTGATCTGACCTTTTCATCTTCAGGCTTTTCTTTGCAAGAAGTGATTGAGCAAGATGAAATACAGAATAATAGCGCAAAAAGCGACAAAATGCGAATAAATCCTCTTTTTTCCATGGCGCAAAGGTACAGAAAAAAATATAATTTGTATATTTGTATGTTAACAATCATATCAACAGATAATATCAACAAAGTATGAAACCGTCAACCATTATCTCATTTTTGACAGGAGCGCTTTTAGGTGCGGCCGCTACTGCCATATTCCTGTCCACTGAAAAGGGCGAGCAAGCCCGTGTAAAAATCAAGAGCACTCTCAATGAGGGTGTGGATGCTGCAAAAAAAGGTTACGAATCTGCCAAGAAAGCAGTCAAGGACTTTGCTGAAGATGTAGAGGATAAAATCCATAAGGAGTCTTCAGATATCAGACGTAGGGCAAGAAAAGCCAGCGAAGCCGCTAAAGCCGCTGTCGAAGAGTCCCTAAGATAGTTTTCGGCTATGGATCCCAGGACTTTTCTCGGGCCTCTCGAGGATATCGGCAATTCAGTAAAGGATTATGCCGACAACCGTCTTGACCAGCTCAAACTTAAAACGACTAAGCGCCTTTCCGCTTCGCTTGCGGTACTATTTGCTTGGGTTGTTATAGTTTTGGTCATATTGGTCGCTTTTTCTTTCCTGGCAATGGCACTTGGTGTTTGGCTTGGAGAGATTTTAGGCTCCCAAGCTTATGGGATGCTTATAATTGCAGGTATTTTCCTTGTCATTGCCCTTGTATTCTTCCTGCTTAGGAAGCGTATTTTCGTCAACGGGCTGGTAAGGGCTTTCATCAGTTTATTTTTCGAGAAAGATGAGGAAGGATTACAGTAATATTAAGACAATGAAACAGCTCGAGTCGAAGATAAGAGAACTCGAGATCAACGCAATAAAAGGCGAAAGTATGATTCGCAAGGATATCGATTATGCCGCCTATTTTTACAGACCTACAAGATTGATAAACTCCCTCGGAGTATATATAAAACACTATGTTATGAATTTTTTCAGAAGTATGATTATAATTGTTGGGCTCGGTGTAGCTCTTAACGCCTGTTCAACAGGAGAGGATCAAACGGAGTTCATCTATTCTATAGATCAGTTTGCAGATATTGAGGTATTGAGGTACCAAGTTCCTAACTGGGATGGTCTTACACTACAGCAGAAGGAGTATGTCTACCATCTGTCTGAGGCAGCCAAAGCAGGTCGTGACATCATCTGGGCGCAGAACTTTAAGTACAATCTCCCTATCCGAAAGGTATTGGAAGCGATACTTGAGAATTGCGGTGATAAGTCAGGTCCGGAGTTTGACGAGTTTATGATTTATGCTAAAAGAGTCTTCTTTAGCAATGGCATTCATCACCATTATGCCCTTGACAAGATTATTCCCGGCTGTTCAATGGAGTATTTTGCCTCTTTAATGGATGAAGCGGGATGTTCCGATGCAAAAGAGGAACTTCTTCCTGTGATATTTGATCCCGAACTCTATCCCCAGATGGTATATCAGGGTACGGAAAAAGATCTTGTAGCTGCATCCGCTGTCAACTTTTATGAAGGAGTTACTACGGCTGAGGTTAACGCATTCTATGACGCGCGTGAAGTGCCAGGCGATCCGCGTCCGATCTCACACGGTCTTAATAGCCGTCTTGTAAAAGTGGACGGAAAGATAGTTGAGCAGGTTTATAAGGCTGACGGTCTCTACGGCGAAGCTATCAAAGTTATTATAGGCCATCTTGAAGCAGCTGCAGAGGTGGCTGAGAATGATCTCCAGAAACGCTATATAGCTGAACTTATCGAGTATTATAAGTCAGGTGATCTGCATATGTGGGATCAGTATAATGTTTCCTGGGTCTCGGATGTGGATTCCGATATCGACTTTATCAATGGTTTTGTTGAGGATTATAGCGACCCTCTGGGCCGCAAAGCCACCTATGAGGGCATAGTGCAATACCGTGATAAAGAAGCTTCACGTCGTACTGAGATCATTAGTGAAAATGCCCAGTGGTTTGAAGACAATTCACCCGTCGACCCCCGTTTTAAAAAGGATGAGGTGAAGGGTGTTTCCGCTAAGGTTATCAATGTAGCCTGTATTGCGGGTGATAACTATCCTGCTACAGCCATCGGCATCAATCTTCCCAATGCAGCCTGGATTCGTAAGGAACATGGTTCCAAATCAGTGACTATTGCCAATATAACCAAGGCCTATGATAAAGCAACTGAGCAGAGCCCTAAAAGCGTTCTGACAGAATTTGCTTGGGATCAGGAGGAGATTGATTTCTGCAGGAAATATGGTTCAGTAACGGGAGATCTTCATACTGACCTACATGAATGTCTTGGTCATGGTTCCGGTCAGCTGCTTCCCGGTGTTTCTCCCAATGCACTCAAAGAGTATAGCTCAACCATTGAAGAGTCACGTGCAGACCTTTTTGCTCTTTATTATATTGCCGATCCCAAACTTGTAGAGCTCGGTATTCTTGATGATCCCGAAGCCTACAAGGCAGAGTATATGAACTATATTCGCAATGGTATCTTTACTCAGTTTACAAGAGTGGAACTAGGAAAAACCAACACACAGGCTCATATGCAGAATCGCAAACTCATCTCTGAGTGGGTGTTTGAACATGGCCAGGCTGAAAACGTTATTGAAAAAAAGGTGCGTGACGGAAAGACCTACTTTGTTATCAATGACTTTGAGCGACTGAGAGAGCTTTTTGGGGAATTTCTGTGTGAAATACAGAGAATCAAGTCAGAGGGCGATTACGAGGCAGGTAAGGCACTTGTGCTCAAATATGCTATCGATATAGATCCCGATCTCCATAAAGAAGTGAGGGATAGATATGCAAAGCTTGAACTTAAGCCCTATCGCGGCTTTATCAACCCCGATATTGTGCCGGTGGAGAAAGATGGTCAAGTGGTTGACTACAAGATTGTCTATGGTGATAGTTTTATCGATCAGCAGATAGAATATGGTCGCAAATATGCTACTTTGTAACTCGTTGCAAGAGCAGAGTTCTATTAATATTATGGCCCCGACAGTAACAACTGCTCGGGGCTTTTTCGTCCTGTTGTGTCGCAAGTCAAAAATAAAGAGTAAATTTGTAGAATAAAGAAGCCGAAGTCAGGGTTAAAAATGAATGTACTTGTAACAGGAGCAGCAGGATTTATTGGCGCAAACCTTGTAAAAGAGATTTTTCGCAGATATGACTATCCTTTTGTAGTGGGTATCGACAATATGAATGATTACTATGATCCCCGTCTTAAGAAGGCCAGACTGGAGGGGTTATCTGCTTATGAAAACTTTATCTTTATCAAGGGCAATATTGCGGATAAGGAATTTATGAATCGTGTTTTTAGCCAATACAAGCCCCGGATTGTAGTAAATATGGCTGCGCAAGCGGGTGTTCGCTATTCCATTAGCAACCCAGATGCCTATATTGAGACCAATTTGATTGGTTTTTATAACATTTTAGAGGCCTGTCGCCATTCATATGACATGTATGAAGGTGGTGTGAAACACCTCGTATTTGCTTCTTCCTCTTCTGTTTACGGGTCCAACAAAAAGGTGCCCTATTTGACTGAGGACAAGGTTGATAATCCCGTATCGCTCTATGCTGCTACAAAAAAGAGCAATGAACTTATGGCACATGCCTATTCCAAACTTTACGATATTCCCTCCACCGGATTGCGCTTTTTTACGGTTTATGGTCCTGCCGGTCGTCCTGATATGGCCTATTTCGATTTTACGGAGAAACTGGTAAAAGGGGAAACAATTGAAATATTTAATTACGGTAACTGTCAGCGCGATTTTACTTATATAGATGACATAGTGGAGGGTGTGGTACGTGTTATGCAGAAAGCTCCCAAGAGGTCGGTAGGGGAGGATGGACTTCCTGTACCTCCTTATGCGCTTTATAATATTGGCAACAGTTCTCCCGAGAATCTGCTCGATTTCGTTGCTGTTCTCCAGGAGGAATTGGTACGTGCAGAGTTGTTACCTGCCGATTATGACTTCTCTTCGCATAAGAAACTGGTACCTATGCAGCCGGGAGATGTACCGGTAACATTTGCTGACACTTCTGCTCTGGAGAGAGATTTCGGCTTTAAGCCCGCGACACCACTGAGGGATGGTCTGCGTGCATTTGTAGAGTGGTACAAGGATTTTTATTTTGAAAAATAGTTGATAAACAAGATAACAGATATGAAAATTGCAGTAGCCGGTACAGGATATGTCGGACTTTCGATGGCAACGCTTTTGAGCCAGCGTCACACTGTTGTGGCATTGGATATCATTCCCGAAAAGGTAGAAATGATCAATCGCAGAGAGTCTCCCATTCAGGATGAATATATAGAGAAATATTTTGCTGAACAAGATCTTGATCTTACGGCAACACTAGATGCCGAAATAGCATACAAAGATGCTGATTTTGTGGTAATAGCAGCTCCGACCAATTACGATTCCAAACTCAATTTCTTTGATACCTCCGCAGTAGAAACGGTTATTCAAACCGTGATAAAACATAATCCTAATGCCATGATGGTCATAAGGAGTACCGTGCCGGTAGGATTTACAGTACAAGTGCGCGAAAAATATAATTGTGACAACATAATGTTTTCACCGGAGTTCCTCCGCGAATCCAAGGCTCTTTATGACAATCTTTATCCCTCACGTATAATTGTAGGGACGGATAAAAGCAATCCCGGACTTATGGAGGCGGCCCGTAGATTCGCTTCACTTCTAGATGAAGCGGCCCTTAAACCAAATGTGGAGACAATTTTTATGGGATTTACGGAGGCTGAGGCGGTCAAACTCTTTGCTAACACTTTTCTGGCACTCAGGGTATCTTTCTTCAATGAACTCGACACATACGCAGAGATGAAAGGACTGGATACTCACGAGATCATCCGTGGCGTAAGTCTGGATCCCCGTATAGGTGATTACTACAATAACCCCTCTTTCGGTTATGGAGGATATTGTCTGCCGAAGGATACCAAACAATTGCTGGCAAACTATGCAGATGTGCCGCAGGATCTAATGCGTGCGATAGTGGAATCCAATAGAACCAGGAAGGACTTCATTGCCAACAGGGTACTTGAAAAGGCAGGTTACTATGTAGCCAATTCAGCTTATGATGAGCAACGGGAGAGAGAATGTATCATTGGAGTTTACCGCCTGACCATGAAGATGAATTCCGACAATTTTCGTCACAGTTCGATTCAAGGTGTGATGAAACGTATCAAGGCAAAAGGAGCTACGGTCATTATTTACGAGCCCGCCCTCAAAGATGGAACTACATTTTTCGGCTCTAAAGTGGTCAACAACCTTGAAGAATTCAAGTCCAGAAGTCATTCCATCATAGCAAACCGATATGATAGTGTGCTGGATGACGTTCGTGACAAGGTTTATACGAGAGATATATTCAGAAGAGACTAATGCCGGGGTGCGGGTTGCGGGTTGCAGGTTACGGGTTGCGAGTTGCAGGTTGAGTCTGTATGAAGGGAGTAGGTGGGTGGTGCAATTAGTAATAAAGAATAAAGAATTAATAGCCAATAGCTGGTTATTTGAAGAAATGTAAAGTAATCACCCTATATTAGGTGATAAAATGATAGTTATGAATATATTTGTAGGGTAAAAGAGAGGATTCCATAATTTTACCCTCTTTAAGCAAAAGAACAGCAAAATAGAGTTATGAAATTTACCAGACTAAAGAATAATCCAATTCCGAGTTTGACAGCTTTTGTGCTGTCATTACTGTTTCTTTCATCTTGTAAGCCAAAGGAAGAACTTTCACTTTCCATATTGCTACCGGAGGCCGAAGCTGTTGCCGGTAGCCAATTTATAAGCATCAAGGCTTCCGGTGACTGGACGCTCACAATCGAGAGTTCCAGTGTTGCATCTGCTGACTGGGTATGGCTTAGTTCTTATTCCTCAAATGATCGCCAAATCTCATTACGTGGTAGCGGAAATTCCAGCAACGTAGCGCTAAACTGGGATGCCAATGACTCTCAGGATGCACGCAGCTGTATGCTGACACTCAGTTGTGCCGGTGAACGTGTTCAACAAAACTTTTCACAGAAGGGTTCTGACAAGATCAATGGGATAGCCACAGAACTTAAGAGTGACAAATTGACCAATTGGCTTGAACTCCCCGCAACAAAAGAGGGGGATGGCCTCTATTTCATTACCCATACTGCCAACATTGGAGGAAAGTATGTCCGCAATTATTCTTTCTATTGGGATCCTAAGGCTCTTGTGGCACATTGGGTGGCCTATCCACTCAACAGGGGACTCATCAGCACCGGCAGTCGTACGGATCTTTGGGACCTCAATCCCAAGGTTCCACGCGAATATCAGCCAGTACTATTTAGAGGCTACAGCGGAGGATCTTTCCAGAGAGGACACCAGCTCCCTTCAGCTGACCGCTATTCTTATGAAGCCAATGTTCAGACCTTCTACGGGACTAATATAACTCCTCAGCGAGGTGCTCTAAACGAGAATATCTGGGCCACTCTTGAAACTACAGTACGCGACTGGTCAAAAAAACTTGACACATTATACGTAGTTACAGGATGCGTGATCGATGGTAGTACGGAATTTGTCAATGACAACGAAGGCAAAAAGGTTACCGTGCCCACCGGCTATTACAAGGCTCTTCTTGGCTATAAGCAGAATGCCTCAATAGGTGGCTCAACTAAAGGTTTTGTAGGCGTTGCCTTCTATTTTGAACACAGAGGTTACTCCAACGATTATACTACAATGATGAAGCAGTCGATGACCATCTCTGCACTTGAGAATAAGTTAGGTATGGATTTCTTTGTCAATCTGCCTGCCAAGATAGGTGTGGACCTTGCCAAAAAGGTGGAAACCAGCGTCGATCCCTTCTGGAAATAAATGCCGTGTCATGACCATTTATAAAATTGTCCAACTCACATTTTTTTTCTAATTTTACACATCATTTTCCTTTAAAGAGCAATTATAAACTTAAAGTATTTTAATATGGGCATAATTCTTTCAATCCTTATTGGCGCTTTAGCCGGTTTTATCGCAGGTAAAATCATGAAAGGCGGCGGATTCGGTTTTTGGATCAATCTCCTAGTAGGTATCGTCGGCGGTTTTCTCGGCGGTATGGTTCTCGGCTGGTTAGGCATCAGCTGGGGTGGTATTTGGGGCACACTCCTGACCTCTGTCCTTGGTGCCGTGATTCTTCTTTGGATAATTTCTCTCTTTAAAAAGAAAAAGAAATAATTTACCATGAAACGCTATTTCAAAAGGATTGTCTACGCTGTGGTAGCGGTAATGGTGACTGTTGCCTGCAGCTCGGTGGCTTTTACGGGACGCAAAAGAGTATTGCTCTATTCAGACTCCCAGATTTCGTCTCTTTCAGACCAATCTTATCAGGAGTTTATGACAAAAGCCAAGCTCTCGACCAACAAACAGATAACGTCAGCTGTACAGGAAGTTGGCTATAAAATGACTACTGCTCTTGAGAAGTATCTCACTTCAATAGGTGAGACACATTATCTCCAGGGACTGAAATGGGATTTTCAGGTAGTGGAGTCCGAAGAGGTCAATGCTTTTTGTCTTCCCAATGGTAAAATTGTCTTCTATGAAGGCATAATGAAATTCACAAATACTCCTGATTACATTGCTGTGGTTATGGGACACGAGATAGCCCATGCTGTTGCTCAGCACGGTAATGAACGTATGAGTCAACAGAACCTCATGAGCATGGCGGGTTCGGTCCTCGGTTCGATGGCCGGCCGGAAATCAGATACCACTCAGGCACTTTTCGAGATTGCATTTGGACTCGGAGGACAGTTTGGTGTGATTTTACCTTATTCGCGCAAGCATGAATATGAGGCTGACAGGATCGGCCTTATCATAATGGCTATTGCCGGATATGATGTTGACAAAGCCCCAATTTTCTGGCAGGCAATGACTGCAAACAGCGGTGCTTCCATTCCCGAATTTCTCAGTACGCATCCCAGCGATGAAAACCGAATCAAGAAACTCATAGAGGCGATTCCTGATGCTAAAGCTTATATCGGCAAATGAGAAGTTTCGCAAGTGACAACAATTCAGGCGTCCATCCATTAGTGATGGACGCTTTGATAAAAGCCAATAAAGACCATGCGGTAGGTTATGGTGATGATCCGTGGAGTGAAGCTGCGGAAAAATTGATAAAAGAACATTTCGGTGATAACACTACTCCCTTTTTTGTATTCAATGGTACCGGAGCTAATTCAGTAGCACTTCAAGCTGTGACACGCCCTTTCAATTCCATCATCTGCGCCACTACAGCACACATTTTTGTAGATGAGTGCGGTGCACCTGCCAAGATGAGCGGTTGTCCTTTGATCCCGGTTTCGACTCCAGACGGCAAACTTACACCGGAATTGGTCAAGCCCCATCTCACGAATTTCGGTGTTTGTCATCATTCACAACCCGGTGCAGTTTATATATCACAGGCTACCGAACTGGGCACTCTCTATACTCTGGATGAGGTAAAGAGGCTGGCTGACTTTATACACTCATTTGGACTTTTTCTCCATATGGATGGCGCACGTCTGGCGAACGCTTGTGTTGCGCTGGATTGTACTTTCAAGGAGATGACGGTCGATGCAGGAGTGGATATCATCAGCTTTGGCGGCACAAAGAATGGTATGATGATGGGGGAGGCGGTAATCAGTTTCCTTCCGGAAATCTCTGAAAATATCAAATACTATCGGAAGCAGTCGGCACAATTGGCCTCTAAACAACGCTATCTCGCTGCTCAATTTTTACCCTATCTTGGAGAGGGAATTTGGCGCCAAAATGCCAATCATGCCAACAATATGGCTTTAAAACTGTTCAATGTGCTGAAGAAATATCCTCAGATACGTCTGTCGCAGAAGCTAGAGAGCAACCAGCTATTCTTTTATGCGCCAAAGGATTTTCTCGAGGAGCTTATGAAAGAATATTTTTTCTACTACTGGAATGAGGAGGCAGGGGAGGCGCGTCTTGTAACCTCGTGGGATACAACTGATGAGGACATCGCAGCGTTCGAATCCTCAGTGGAGAGAATTTTCTCTGTCAAAGGGTGATTATTGCTGCAATAATTTTGCAGAAGCAAAAAATATATCTACATTTGCACTCCCAAACGGGAAAAGGTCTCTTAGCTCAGCTGGTAGAGCACGACACTCTTAATGTTGGGGTCCAGGGTTCGAATCCCTGAGGGACCACTTTCAATTGAAAAATCTTTAGTAATAACCCCCATAGCCAATCGGTTATGGGGGTTATTTTGGTTGGTGGGCATCGCATTTCTTGCGAAATTACTTGTATTGTTGAAATTAACTTTATATCTTAATGGGAATGGACAGAAATTAGAGATAACTAACTAACCAACTAACATTATGAAAAAAATTTTAACACTTATCACTCTGGTGGCGATGATTATGGTTGCCGGATGTGTTGACCTGGACGATATCCTTCGTCGCTTGGATGCATCAGAGAGCAAGCTTGCCGAGCAAGAGAGAGAACTTGCCACTATGAAGTCACTCGTTGATGCTATGGATAAAAAGATTAGCGTACAGTCGTATAAGGAATTGGCTGACAAGAGTGGCTACGAACTCACTATGAGCGATGGGAGCAAAATCACACTGAAGCACGGGGCTAAAGGTGAACAAGGTGAACAAGGCAATCCCGGTCAAGACGGCGACGCCAACCTCACCATTACCGAAGTGGGCGACGTTATCATTATTGTATACAAAGGCGTTACCTACACGCTGCCCAAAGGTGAAGCGCCTGTCAGGATGACGCTCACCACCGCCAAAAACGTGGGAGAAAAAATAACATTACGGATTAACGCCGCCGCTGACGACCAACCCGATATATGGATAGACCTCAACAACAACGATAAGAAGGATGAAGGCGAAGCCGTTACCGTGTTTGGCAGTGATGTAGATTACCTTCTTGGTGCGCAAACCGTAACCGTTTATGGGAAGGTAACGTATCTACGTTGCATAGAGAACTACCTAACCTCGCTTGATGTAAGCAAGAATACCGAGTTGACGTATTTGTCCTGTAGAGACAACCAACTTACCTCGCTCGATGTAAGCAAGAATACCGCGTTGACGGAACTGTACTGCTACGTCAACCAACTCACTTCCCTTGATGTAAGCCGCAACACCGCGTTGACGTCCTTGGACTGTGCTAACAACCGGCTTACCTCGCTTGATTTAAGCCACAATACCGCGTTGACGCAGCTGTGGTGTTCCTACAACTCTCTTAAAGCGCTTGACGTTAGCCATAACAAGGCGTTGAAGTATCTGTACTGTCACGGTAACCAACTCACCTCGCTTGATGTAAGCAACAAAACAGCGTTGAAGAGGCTGGAATGCGTTCGAAACCAACTTGTTTCGCTTGATGTGAGCAACAATACCGCGTTGACGACATTGAGCTGTCAAAACAACTCTCTCAAGGTGCTTGATGTAAGCAGTAACACCGCGTTGACGTGGTTGCAATGCCATCAAAACCAACTTACCTTGCTTGATGTAAGCAAGAATACCGCGTTGACGTACTTGGAGTGTTTTGCCAACCAACTCACCTCGCTTGATGTCAGCAATAATACTGCGTTGAAGAATCTGTACTGCTGTAGTAATAAAATATCCGGCGATAATATGACCGCGTTGGTTAATAGCCTGCCCACGCGTACGGGAGGTTATGGAGGGTTTTTTCGTGTAATCAACCTCGAAGATTCCAATGAACAAAACAAGTGCACCACCGCGCAAGTAGGCATCGCCACCGGTAAAAACTGGAAGGTAATGGACAGTGAAGACAACCCCTATCCAGGCAGCGATTAAGGCAGCCACTGTGGGGAGGTTGGCTCTTTGCTCTTGGCCATTGGCCTTCAGCATTTTATCCGGCTATTAATTCTTAATTGCTCATTGCTCATTGCATCCCTCCTAGTGGATGGGTGAAGGGAAGTCAACTACCCCCCCCAGAGACCTAATATTTAGTTTTTATAACTATTCAATGACATTATGTTTTCCAAAAAACTTAACTATATTTGTATTATGCTTTGGTAGGAATAGCTTGTGGATTTTCTTATAGCTTACAAACTTTATTTAAAGCGATACTTGTTTTAACACCTTTATAATTAAACAATTTTGTATCGCATATATGATATGCAAGGTTTTAATCTAAGCGAGACAAGGTTATACCTTTTTCGTTTGGTCGGGGTTTTGATATTACTTTTTTCCTTCAACTGTTTATCCATTTGTGAGGAAATGCCTGCCCTCCCATTGATATCAACCCCTCAAAGCTATACTTTCAACGAAATAAAACACCATAACGGTTCTTCCATTCGTGATGTACGTGACCTTCTGCAAGATAAACGGGGATATGTTTGGATGGCAAGTGCACACGGATTGATACGATACGACGGACACGATTTTAAAATTTTCAGACATAGTCCTAACGACGACAATTCCATTGTAGACAATGAGCTATTATCGGTTTATATGCTGGGTGATACGCTGTTATGTGTAGGCGCTGTACATGGTGTTTCACTGATTGACGTTAGAAATGAAAAAATAACAAACATCGAAAACGACACCGAAGGGAAACTGATAAATTATGTCGATGACTTCTATTTGGATACACATGGTATAATTTGGCTCGCCGGTTTGGACGGACTTTACAGTTTAAAACCTGATTTTAGCGGAATCGTAAATCACTACCTGAATGCACCACCTCCCCAAAAAGGAAATCCCGCCTTTGCGAAAAGAGCTTACTGCATTACACAGCATGAGTTCGACAAAAATTTACTGATGATAGGGACAGAAGGCGGGTTGGTTAGTTTCGACATAAAACGTAACAAATTGCATAAGTTTTATCCTAACCATCAAGCCACCTTTTGGAGGTCGGCATCGTATGTTTCCAAATTTGTAAAAGATGGAAAGTACCTCTGGGTTCAGTCATGGATGTCGGGCATTCCACGATTTGATATGGAAAATGAGCGTTGGGACAATTTCGCTTATCCGGATGAAAAGACCAAAGTCAATATATTTGCTTTGAGTGACTTACACATCTCAAACGACAACGAAATATGGATTTGCGATTTAGACAAAGGTATCTATATTTTCAATAACGAGACGAATAGCTTGAAGCCCCACCCCGGATTTCAAGAACTTAATCCTGTGTTAAAGGAATCATGGCAGCGTATTTTTATGCAAAAAGATAGTACTCTGTGGATAGCTAACGACAAAGGGCTTTGGATGCAAAACCGTAAAGCAAAACAGTTCCGCAATCTACATATCCCCTATAAATTTGGATGGGTAATGTCCACCTATCACGATGAGACAACCAACGATTACTATTTTGGTTTGGTTTGGGAATCCTTTGGGGTTGCCTGCTGGAATGCAGACCAAAAAAAATGGACCCTCCTGCGAACCGAAACAAATCAGGAGTTGAATCTTAACACCTATGCCATTCTAAAAGACCGTAAAGGTGTAATATGGATGGGTATGCAAGCACGAGGCTTATGGTATGTGGACAAAAAAAATAACTTGCTCCGAAAATTCACTTTGCCGGACGACAATGAATTTGATAAGAAATTAGGCACTGTTTATAGAATTTTTGAGGATAGTAAGAATAATCTGTGGCTCGGCACCGGAACAAACGGTGTCGTAAAACTGAATAAAGAGCGAACAAAAGCCTATTTCTATAAACACAATTCCGCAGACGAAACAAGTTTAATTGAAGGGACACATTTCAGAGCCATTGCCGAAGATAGGCACGGCAATATATGGATAGGAAATCACACAGGATTTTGCATCTATAACCCACAAAAAAACCACTTTTCACAAGAAATACCCAAGCAACTCTACAAAACCGGTGTAAGATCGGGATATACCTATTCCATTGTAAAAGACACCACAGATAGCATGTGGATGACCATTATGGGACAAGGATTGGTGAAAATCTCGGAAAAAGAGAACAACTATTCTTTCAAACTCTATCAAACCGATAATGGACTGAAAGACCTGACAGTTACCTATATGACCATTGACCACGTTGGCGGACTTTGGATAGCAAATAACGGGTTACTCTATTTTAATCCTCATGACGAAACATTTATGATGGCTGACGAGTGCAACGGACTTGTAGATGAGATAAGTGGAGATGCTCAAATAATGGTGGACAAATACGGTAATGTGTTTTCGGGTGAGCAAGTGGGGATAAACTGGTTAACCGAAGCTCAAAAGTATTCCGTTTCCAACATCTCAAATCTTATTGTAGAAGAGGTATTGGTAAATGGCAAACCAATAGAATGGCATTTTGAAAACAAAAACTTTCTTACACTTTCAGAATTTAATCACCAAACAAATCTTACATTCAAATACACTGCTATTTGCTACGATGATTACGACCAAGTGCGTTACCGTTACAAGCTTGTAGGCTTAGAAACCGAATGGAGTCCTCCTACCAAAGTACTTGAGGCGCGCTACACCAACCTGCAAGCGGGCAAGTATGGTTTCGTTGTAGATGTGGCATATAAAGGGAACTGGCTGGGACTAAATCAATACGTGGACTTTAGAATCAGACCTGCTTTTTACAAAACATGGTGGTTTATTACCTTGATGTTGTTGCTTGCTTTCTCGGTACTTTATGCTATATACTCTTATCGCAAACGTCAATTGGATGAGAAATTTCAAATTCGTCGTAAAATAGCTTCCGATCTGCACGATGATGTAGGCTCAACTCTTAGTAGTATTTCCATTATGAGCGATATTTTGCAATCGCAAGTGGAGAATAGGACGAATGCCAAAGAAATGATTCGCGAAATTGGCTTCAATGCCCGCAATATGCTCGAATCGATGGATGATATCATTTGGTCTGTGATTCCAATAAACGATTCTTTTGAAAACCTTGCCGCACGCATACAAGAGTATGCTGTTCCGCTTTTTGAGTCGAAAGATATAAGTTTCAAATTCACGGTTCCGCACTCTATTCTCCAAATGAGCATACCGATTGAGAAACGGCACGATTTGTTTTTGATTGCCAAAGAAACCATTAATAATTTGGTAAAACACTCGCAATGTACAGAAGCGAATATCGAGTTTTCAGCTTCACGTGCTGTTCTGAAAATGAGGATAAGCGACAATGGAAAAGGTTTTGATACTTCCCGAAATTTTAGTAGAAACGGATTGAAAAACAT
>JAAYDZ010000014.1 GCA_012728975.1 Bacteroidales bacterium | reverse complement strand
TGCGCTCCAATGGAGGAGGAGTCTATTTCAATGACGGAACTATTATCCACAAATGGGCCTCACGCAGAATTACTTCTGAAAGAATATCTGACATCCTTTCGGAAGATAGCGATCAGGTAGTTCTGAACGACTCCATCCACCAACGTCTCTACATCAACATTCTGCTCATCGGCATCATTCTGATAGTCATCCTGATGCGCTACTTCTGCAAATTTTTCTATACGCACAAAGAATAGGTGCGGGGTACGCGTTGCGTGGTGCGTGGTGCAGGGTAGTTCTGTCTCGTCCTAAAAAAAGTTGACACATTTTGTTAAACTTAATTGTATTCACTTTTTCTTTTATTTATGCCACTTTTGTCTGACTGTAAACTTGAGACGGAGTTTGCAGATCTAATGACCAGTGCGGGCGTTTCTCATTGTAATTTTTTATCCCTGAGCCTACGGCTGAAAGGGCTTGCTCAAAGCTGTTAAACGTATTATCTAAATAAAATTCATTCTTCAATATGCCGTTCACACGCTCTGCAACGGCATTTTCGTAACAATGGTTATCCTCGGTCATGCTAATATCAATCCCTGCTTCCTGAAGCGTTTTCACATAGTCTTTGCAACAATACTGTATGCCTCTGTCAGAGTGATGTATCAGCGATTCAGTCGTGCTGCCACGTGAAGAAAGAGCCATTTTTAGGGCCCGGATTCCACTCTCTATTCCCAAACTGCTACTTAGCGTCCAGCCTACTATTTTCCTGGAATACAAGTCAGTAGTTAAAAACAGATAGGCAAAGCCACTAAGCGTTCTGATGTAAGTTATATCGCTTACCCACACTTGGTTTACCCGTGTTATGGATAAATCCTTTATCAAGTTTTTCCACTTGTAAAAGTAGTGGAAAGAGTTGGTTGTCCTGGTGAAACTTTTCTTGGGTTTCACAAGCAAATCGTGTCGACCGAGTATATCAAAGAACTTATCTCTTCCGATCCTGCCTATTTTAGACAAATCATCCTTTAGCAAATAGTAGAGTTTTCTTCCACCCAAACGGGGTAAATCTCGCCTCTTCTCTTGAACTAACTCAACTGCCATATGTTCATTAAGTGCCTTATTTTCAACACGTTTCCTGTTCTTATAATAGGCTTGACGAGTCATTCCAAAGTAGGCACAAGTTGACGTTACTGTTTCTTCTTCTTGAAGTAAAGTGATAACTCTTGTTCGTACTTTTTTTTTAGATCCATGTCAAAAAGCTCGTCGGCTACTTCTATAACCATTTCCGAGCACTTGTGGTGCAGAGCAAGCTCTGCATAAGCTTTTTTCAAAGCTTCATTTTCTGCTCGAAGGCGTTTTAGTTCATCTATTTCATCTCTTGTTTCCACGCGGACTATTTTATTTAATAAGTGGTGTTTTCCATATTTACGAAGCCATTTCTGGATAGTGTCACCGCCGGCAATACCATATTTGCGACGACATTCCTCAATACCCAAGCCATTCTTTTCAATTTCTTCTACTACTTGTAACTTAAAGCAATCACTGTACCGTGTTGTGGTTCTCTGAACTTTTGTCATAATTTTTCCTGATTTAAGTGTAAACCTATTTCAGGACATGACATTCTGAGTATGGAGTATGTAGTTGAAAGTTAGGATTTTTGAATTCTGAGTGTTAATTGTTGATATGCTTTCCCTTCATTCCCGTACCCATAATTGTCATAAAAAAATAAGCCACCCCATTACTGAAGTGGCAAGCCTTAGTATTTTCCACCTAAGGGGGGGGATAATCTTACGCAAAGATAACTATTTCTTTTGATCCATCAAGTCTTATGTATATTATTTCTGTGATATTTTTTAAACTATTGCTTAACCTCAAACTTACATTCTTCGCATATCCATTCCATAGTGCCGACTCATTAAGTCTAAAGCTTCGTCAAAAACATCATTGAGAGGACAAAACTTTTCGTGTAAATTGTTATCAGTAAGCATAATAATTAGCATTTGTTTAATTCGTTGCAAAGATAGGAAATAACAAACAATCAGATATGCAGAAAAGACAATTTTGGAGACTGGTGGGGGTGCGAGGTCGCAAGCAGATACGGAGATGGCTTTTCTGTTTGATTTTGTTTTTTTGTTTTATTTGCTTATCTTGGGATGTTGAGTATCAATCGTTTGAAGTAGGGGACTTCATAATATGCTTGAAACAAAACAGAATATAGCACTATATCTGTTCGGGCAATCGCACATAGGTTCGCTCTATCTTGCTGATATAGAGCTGTTCACCCCTACCCCCCCCCCCATTCCAAAAAAGGTAACTTTTCCAACCATCTTTCATCTCCTGTTGGCCCCGTCGGAGCCGACAGAAGGTCTCTTTTGCTCATTGCGAACGTGTTGCGAGATGCGAGTTTAGTTCCAAGTATGTAGTGTGTAGCAGAGTTTGGGGTGGAAGACAAGAAGAAGAATAGAGAAATAATTGAATAACAAAAAGTCCTTACTTATGAAAAACAAAGAGTTAAAACCGGCGGAACAATACACTACACCCTGCGTCAAAGTTATCGACATCGAACTAACCCAGAACATCCTCCAACCAAGTCAGCCTGCTAATCAGCAATTTGGTTTGCCCAACTATGATGATGGTGGATCTGCATGGTAAGCCCCTAAACAAACAGCTAACAAAAAACAAACAAATATGAAAACAAGACTATTTATTTGTGCAATGCTTGCCCTGACGGTGGTGGGATGCGAACGCAATGTCGATATTTTCGAGCCTGACAATAATGAGGGAAATATCGTTACTATAAGTGCTACAATATCGCCTGAGACACGCGTTTCATATGACGGCGACACAGGCGGACTCGCATGGGAGGAGGGCGACCAGCTCCTGCTTGTAGGGTTTGACAACAGCGATGCTTATATAGGAAACTCTACCTTCAACTACCAAAGTGGCAATACATTTTCAGGAACACCGGTGCTAGGTGCCGACAAATACGCAGCCTACTACAAGGTCGAAGGCATCAATCTTAACGAGACTACCGGCGAAGTGACAACCGCCGATACTTTCTATGATGTACAGACACAGAGCGGAAGTGGTTCGACTGCACATCTCAAGAGCAAGCTGTTTCTGGGCGATGATACAGCCAAACCTCTCACACAGTCTTTTACCCTAAGCGCAAAGAACAGCATCATCAAATTAGCTCTCAGTGGAATACCGCAAGAGGTAGGAAATTTACAACAATTGATTTATACGGTAGAAACTGCAGCGGGAGTCTTCAAATCCGTGGAGCTTGATGTAACAAATGTCACATTCTCTCCCACAACAACCGATCTGACAGCTTACATCGCTTTCAATCCCACCGTGATGACCGGAATCGTTGCAGGTGGAACGGCGAATATATCTTTGTTAGGCAACAAATCCTACAAATGGGGTACACAGGTGTCAACCGCGAAAAATTATAGCGCAGGCAATCGTTACACGGGTACAGTTACCACCGGTTGGAATGAGATAATTAACCCGCTCAGCTACTTTGCCGAGCACAACATGGCAGACCTCAGCGGTACATTTGAGGCATATCACGACACCTTCGGGCATTTCCTCTTTTATTGGAATAACGCCATGACGTACAATACCACCCATGCCACGCTTGGTGGCAAGAGTTACTACCTGCCCACTATTGAAGAGTGGGGAGCCATTATCCCGGAAGAGCACATTTATGTGCAGTTCGTCGGTACCGATACTCGTACACTCAGTGATGCGGCTGTAACCGTCGGCGGTGAAAGTTATACCATGAGCGGTGCTTTTGACAATGTCGGCAGCGTGGTTTACGCCACGTTAACCTACACGCACCAATACTACCCGACTTTATACGCGATAGCTCGTTACCGGGGAGAGAATATGAGGCACAATCAGCCGAATGCTCGAATGGTGGTCGATATGCAGTCAACCGCTACACCATACACGATGGACCAGGCAAAGAATGCCAATTGGGGAGCCGTTGGCGTGGTTTCGCGCGTGTTCCCGGCGGCGGGCTACCGTTTCTACGACCAGCTCTTCAATCAAGGCACGCACGGCTACTACTGGTCATCCACGGAATATGATAGCGCCCACGCTCGGTTAATGTACTTCAGCAAGGGTGGCGCCTACAGCGGCTCCTACAGCGCCAAGGCCTTACGTTTCTCCGTTCGTCTAGTGTCCCGGGAATAGTTGGTTAGGCCTCTTACCTAACTACCGAGCCCTAAGTTAAGCCGGAGGCTAAGTTGAGCTAAATTTAAAGGCATTTTAACACAAAAGAGACCTACTAAAAAGACATTTTAGTCGGTCTCTTTTTTTTAATTAACAATCAGCAATTAACTATACTCAATTAACAGCCCGCTGCTAACATCAAAAACTCGTACCTCGCAACCCGCACCACTACACGTGCACCCCGCACCCTGCAACACGCAACTACACACTACATACTACCCACTACAGACTATTTAAACGCTTGTTCACTCAATCCTGGGCCGTCTAGAGCCAATTTGCGGAAATAATCGGGAACTTCCCGCCCAAGGAGTGAATCCACATAGAGTTTGGCGATATATTGCGACAGCATGAATCCATGTCCGCGCATACCCATGAAGAGTCCTCTGGCCGGATCCACGATATAGCGTGGCTCAATATAATAACCGCTCCACATGGCCTGGAAACTCATTCCCCGCAATTGCGGTATCCAATCTGAAAATACCTCCGCCACTATCTCGATAAATTCCCTGGTACCCACTTTCAGATTCCTGAATGTATCGGTCGCATCATTTGCCGGTGAAGCACATCCGATAATCTGGCCCGTATCTGCCAGCTGCTGGCCGTAAACCGCCGAAAATCCCTTGTATTTACGACGATCAATAAGCATATCCAGAGGAGCTCCATTCTTGCCCAGTAAAGGGAGACGCTTGGTGATGAAAGCCTGGTGACGCACGGGGAACAATCCTGTCTCAATGCCGAGCTGTTTTGCAAATTTCTCCGCATTCGCTCCAAGTGCGTTGACAAAGATTTCCGTCTGATACCTCACATATTTGCCGTCAGGATGCTTGACAAGCAATTCGTAGAGGTCACCATTTCTCGAAACATTTACAAGTTGCGTATTTTCAAATACGGTACCTCCTGCCTCAATTCCCAGGTGGCGCACCAAATCTATGGTACGGCCTGGAGAAGCCTGCCAGCAATCCCTCGATATAAGGGCATGACTATAGAGATCCAGATCCGGATTGAAATAATCCGATATTTCCCGTTTGAAATCTTTTTTCTCCACCATATAGGCATCCGACCAGGCAGTAGAGGCCTCAAGTGCCTTATAATTAGCCTCGTCATGGGCAAAACTTATATATCTTATAAGTCTGAAATCAATCTCACCTTTAGAGTCAAGATCCTTGAAAATCTCGAGATTGTGTTTTGCAATATCCGCAAGCGCAGGCAGTGAAAAAGCGGGACGGCCACCCGCAATATTTCTCCAGGAGCTGCCGTGATCCATATTGATCAAAATGGGTGCAAAACCCGCCTCAGCCAGATATCTGAATGTGGCACTGCCGGCTATTCCGCCTCCGGCCACAAAAGCGCCCACCTT
>JAAYDZ010000013.1 GCA_012728975.1 Bacteroidales bacterium | reverse complement strand
TCGAGCTTAAATTTAGTAAGCTCGTCATTGCCTTCATAAGTGATGGTCCTCACCTTGACTTTCTTGCCTCTCTCTATATCGAAGGTGACTGATACGGCATTATTGATGATAGAGTCAACCTGCTGAATCACATTGACCTTGGCATTGTTAAAACCTTTCTCTTTAAAATATCTCTTAATAACATTTGTAGAGGTGGAAATCACATAATCAGAAAGCTCACCTCCCCTTTTTAGCGAGAGTCGATCCCTAAGCTCGTCACGGTCTGAGTTCCTGATACCCCTAAAATCCCATCTGATAACTCTGGGGCGTTCTGTAACCTTTAATACAAGATAAGCGGTATCACGTGATGCCGAAAGCGAGTCAACATAGAGTCCGACTGTGGAGAATGCTCTCTGAAGCCATATTCTCTTGAGTGCTGCCGAAACATCCGCGCCGGGAATCTGAACATTGTCACCCTCGTGAATGCCAAGCACTGAAAGCACCTGCTCTGCCCTTCGGGATTTGAGACCATCTATAGTGACGCCTCCCACCGTATAAGTTCTTGGACTTGAATAATCTATCTCCACACCCTTTCCTGAAACAACTTCCTGCGCCGACACAACAGCACAGGGAAGCAGGAAAAGCAGGATTAGAATCAGCCTAATGTGTCTCATCAAACAGCAAGTAATAAGTCTGCAAAGATAACCTTTTATTTTAGTTTGCCAAAGCGCCGCTGCCTGTTGTTGAAGCTTTCCAGCGCCTTATCAAAATCATTTTTGCGAAAATCAGGCCAAAGAACTTCCGTGAAGTATAACTCAGTGTAGGCAGCCTGCCACAACATATAATTACTGATGCGCTGCTCGCCGCTTGTACGTATGATAAGATCGGGATCAGGAATACCATCAGTATTGAGTAACCCTGTGAATAAGTCTTGATCAAGAAAAGGTATTGGTTGCCCCTCATTGGTGGCATTTACACACATTTCACCATATCTACGCGCCGCTTCGAGGATATCCCATCTGCCACTATAGCTCAACATAATTATCAGGTCGAGTGACGAGTTAGAGATGGTCTCCGCCTCAACCTCCTCTACAAGAGCAACCAGATCGTCCGGAAGCTGCTCTCTGTTACCGACAATGCGCAATCTGATCTCATATTTGGCAAAAGTTTGCCTCTCATTAAGCACTGCCTTGGTCATCAAATCCATAAGCCCTGACACTTCATCATCCGGTCGTCCCCAGTTCTCCTCGGAAAAAGCAAAGAGACTCAAATACCTAATGCCTTTCTCTCTTGCATACTCAACAACAGTTTTTACGCTCTCCACTCCGGCATTGTGACCGAAGAGGCGGTCATGGCCCTTACTGCAGGCCCACCGACCATTACCGTCCATTATTATTGATACGTGTGTTGGGATATTTGTGATTTCAGATGTCATTGCGTTTATCTTCGCCCCAAAGGAGCTTGTCTTGTATAGCTTTAATAAAATTATTGTCAAAAAGGGAGATATAACCAAAAGGAAATTCACCTCGGGTAATCCATGCCGATCCTCCGGAAGGGAGCGTGAATGAGCGGTTATCCATTGTTACTATCGCAGGTAAGTCCCTCGATGAGAGAGTAAGCTCCAGTATGGAGGTAATCGGAGCCACCAGTGGGCGCACATTGAGGTTATGAGGTGCTATCGGAGCGATAATGAGCACAGGAGAGTCGGGCATTACTATCGGTCCGCCAACACTTAGGGAATAGGCCGTACTGCCTGTTGGAGTAGCTATCACTATGCCATCTGCACGATAAAGAGGCAATGGCCTGCCGTCAATCTTGATGCTTATGGAGAGCATTGCAGGACCCTGGCGGTGAATCGAAATCTCATTCATCGCATAGGGATAAAACCCTTCCGGCACCGAGTCGCAATCAATCTTGAGAAGATCACGCTGTTCCAGCGAGTAGCGTCCCTCCAGCAGATCATCTATCCACAAGGGGGGCTCACTCCCTACCTTTGCAGTAGTAAGAAAGCCCAGTCGGCCAAAGTTGATGCCTGCAACCGGTATTCCTCTGTCCCTGACATACGTGACCGAAGAGAGGAAGGTACCGTCACCACCAAGGGAAAGAAAAAGATTTACATCTTCAGGAAGATCTTCACTTGAGGTAAAGATCTCACCATGAGGCAATTTCAGACCCTTTTCCAAAAGTTGCTCAACAAAAGGCGCATACCATACGAAACTCACTTTTCTAGAGGAAAGCACATCCAGCAAAAGAGTAAACTGATCAAGGTGTCCTATCCTGACCTCTCTTCCCAAAATGGCAATCTTAGTACTCTGTTTCATTTATAACGCTAAATTTGTCAAAATTATGTATTTTTGTAAATATGACAAAATTAAGTGTAAATATCAACAAGATTGCAACTGTCCGTAATGCACGCGGCGGAAATCTTCCCGATGTGGTGAAAGCGGCCATCAATTGCGAGAAGTTTGGTGCTCAAGGCATCACCGTTCACCCCAGACCTGACGAAAGGCACATCAGATACAGCGATGTGCGTCAACTAAAACCGGTACTTACCACCGAATTCAATATCGAAGGTAACCCTATCTCCTCTTTCATTGACCTTGTAATGGAAATTCGACCTGCACAGGTTACACTTGTGCCTGATGCCGAAGATGTCCTTACTTCCAATGCCGGATGGGATACAAAACGCAACCTGAACTACCTGAAGAAAATTTGCAAACAATTCAATGATGCCGGTATCCGCACCTCCATCTTCATAGATCCCGTTATTGAGATGATACAGTATGCAGCCGAGACCGGCTGTAACCGTGTTGAACTCTATACTGAAGCCTATGCAACAGGCTATTCCGCCGGACGCGAAAAGGCTATTGAACCCTATGTGAAAGCGGCCGAAGAGGCCACCCGCCTCGGTTTGGGTCTTAACGCCGGCCACGACCTTAATCTGGAAAATCTCCGCTATTTGCGTCAGATGATTCCCAACCTGCTTGAGGTTTCAATAGGTCATGCTCTTATCAGCGATGCTCTCTACCTTGGACTTGAAAATACAATTGCAGCATATTTGGAGCAATTGTCCGATTTTTAACTATATTTGCATGATATTTGCTCTTGCAAAGCAAATCATATAAAAGAATATAAATCACGTTTTTTAAAGATTTTTTATGGAAAATAACGTTCAATCATCCTGCGGAAACAAGACTCCGATAATCCTCAGCGTTCTCGCTCTCATTATGGCCATAGTTGTGCTGGTATTTCAATTTATAGGTGAAAAGGGTCCCAAGGTTACCATTCCTGAAGGTAATTCAGAAGTGACAGCCGAGAGAGGTGACATAGTTTTTGTTCGTATGGATACTCTTATCATGCAATATGATATGGCAAGCGACCTCTCATCTACTTTCCAGGCAGAGGCTCAGGCAGTTCAAGACGACCTCAACAAAAGGGGAAGAAAGCTAGAAAGCGATATGAAAAGTTTTGAAAACCAGTACCAGAAAGGTCTTCTCACCCGCTCAAATGCCGAGCAGCAGCAGAATGCTCTTCTCAAACGCCAGCAGGACCTCCAGAATCTTGCCAATCAGAAACAGCTTGAACTCCAGGAGAAAGAATATGTGATGAACAACCAGATAATCTACGCTATCAAGACCTATCTTGAGGAGTACAATAAAGTACGCGGCTACGCAGCAATTCTCACCACCACTGATGTAACCAACACCATAATCGTAGGCAATGTAGCACTCGACATTACTCAGGAAGTGGTTGAAGGCCTAAACGCCGAATACATCAAGGTAAGGAATAAAAACTAAATTATACCGGACAATACATTGCCGTATCAGCCCAGTATAACAGACTGACTGATGCGGCAATTTTCATAAGCAGGCCATTATTCATCTATTATGAATGCAATAACACGAACCGCATTTGATTTCTCAGGACAAACCTCAAAATATGTCGGTAAGGTGAGGGATGTCTATTTCATTGCAGACAAATACCTCGTCATGGTGGCTACAGACAGGATTTCTGCCTTTGATGTAGTTCTCCCCAAGGGTATTCCTTACAAAGGACAGGTGCTTAATCAGATTGCCTCATCTTTCCTCGACCAAACTTCTGACATTGTCAAAAACTGGAAAATCGCATCTCCCGACCCTATGGTTACCATAGGTTATAAGTGCGATCCGCTCCCTATAGAGATGATTGTACGTGGATACCTTACCGGAAGTTCCTGGAGAAGTTACAAATCGGGAGAGAGAATGATATGCGGCGTTCATATTCCCGAAGGAATGAGGGAACACCAGAAATTTGAGCATCCCATCATCACTCCCACTACCAAAGCCGAAATAGGAGAACACGATCAGGATATCAGTAAAGAGGAGATCATAAGCCGAGGACTCGTATCTCGCGAGGATTATGAAGAACTCGAACGCATTTCCCTGACTCTCTATAAAAGGGGTTGCGAAATTGCAGCCTCACGCGGGCTTATACTGGTAGACACCAAATATGAGTTCGGTAAAAAGGATGGTGAAATCTATCTAATAGATGAAATACACACCCCGGACTCCTCAAGATATTTCTATGCGGACTCCTATCAGAAACTCTTCGACCAAGGAAAGCAGCAAAGGCAACTCTCCAAAGAATTCGTAAGAGAGTGGCTTATGGAGAATGGCTTCAGCGGACAACCTGGCCAGGTCGTTCCTGAAATGACTCCGGAACGGGTTGGTACGATTTCTGATAGATATATTGAACTATATGAAAAGATCACCGGTAAAGAGTTCTCTAAAATGAGCTACGATGAGATCTACGAAAGAATAGAGGAGAACATCAAAAACATGCTCGCAAGACTTCCCTTATGAACAGAATCTTAATAACAACCCTCCTGGCTCTGCTCTTTCTCCCTATGGGAGCGCAGAACACATTACCTCCCCAAATCACTATTTCCACTGAAAAGGTCAACATTGGCGGCGCCATCTACCTTATACATAAAGTGGAGCAGGGAGAGACTATCTACTCACTCTGCAGAGCATATCAGGTGGACTCCGAAGAACTGTTCAAAGCCAATCCCCAGCTCAAAGAGGGACTTAAAGCGGGCAAAATCATCTATATTCCCACATCAGCCAAAGCCGAGTTTTCTAAACCCGATGCTCCGATACAACCTATTGAAGAGCCACAAAAGGGCATAGAAGAGGAATCCGAGAGTGTAGAGCAGGAAGTATCCGAAAAGGATTACATTAAACATAAGGTCAAACTCTTCGAAACCCTCCACTCCATATCCAGAAAATATGGTGTGTCGGCACGGGAAATAGTGGAGTTCAACGGACTTGAGAACACACATATCTACTTCAGACAGATACTCCGCATTCCAATCAAAAAGGAAGTGGAAGAGCCGGAAGATGAGCTCGAAAATGATGAAAACGGCACAGAAGAGAATACTGAAATCATACCCGAAGACGTTCTATTCGAAGAGATGAGCGAAACTGAAGCTCTCGCTAAAATAGAGCTGCTCAAGAGTACACCCCACTTTGACAGAGCAAATCCTATAAAAATCGCTCTTATACTCCCCTTCGACACACATTCTGCCAAGCCATCCACCAACTATCTGGATTTTTACAGCGGAGCTTTGATGGCAGTGGAAAAGGCCAAAGAGGCCGGCATACACATAGCACTCAATACTATAGACATCACAACATACTCCTGGACAGGAGAACTATTCCAAAATAATTTGATAAGGGATTGCGATTTGGTGGTAGGCCATATCGATGCAAAGCAAATCAACGCTTTCACTGACTATTGCAACTCCAACAGGATACCCTTTGTATCCCCGCTCGACCAACAAACAGACTCTCTAGCACTGAACAACCGCTATTTCTTTCAAATGCCCGTGACGACAACTACCCAGATAACCAATCTGATTGACAGGATAAAACTCAACAACAATTCCAGGCTGACACTATTCTCTGACGCATCAGGCAGCGAGGAACCCTACAGACGTAGCATATTGGCTGCAATTGATTCGGCCGGACTCCCCTGCAATGAGATTAGATACCATATTGTCAGCGGCAGGACCATAATAGATTCACTCCTGGCCACAATGAGTCCGGATATGGAACACCACATTGCCGTGGCTTCAGAGCAGGAAGCCTTTGCTTCGGATGTGATAAGAAATATGGGGGTTCTCAAGTTTAACGGTTATAACATTAAAGTCTACTGTTCCAACAGAGTCAGGAATTTCGAGACTATTGAAGGAGTTCTTCTGCACGAGGTCAACACCCATCTCTCCACCAATTATTATGTCGATTACAGTGACAAGGCCACAAAGGAATTCATCCTAGGCTACCGCGCTCTTTTTAAAACAGAGCCTACCCCATTTGCCTTTCACGGATATGACACATTCCTCTATTTTATCACGATAATTAATGATTTAGGCAAGGATTTCCCCCAGTTAATTTATTATTGCCCTATGAATATGCTCCAGAATGATATTCATTTCCGCAGGACCGGACCTAACGGAGGATTTGTAAATATTGAAAGCAGGGATGTGGAGTACACACCCGACAGGAGGATCACCGTCAGATAGGACGGCATTTATTTTTCAGCCATATCGCCTCTTCATCATTTAGATGGGGGGCGATTTTTTCATATACCCTACGGTGGTAATTGTTGAGCCACTGCGCACATTCATCTCCCAGTTGTTCACGATCTATACATGAGGTAGCAATTGGCACCAGCGTAAGCGTTTCGAACCTATAAAAGGTGCCGAACTCATTCTCCGTAAAGGACTCCACCACAAGTACGTTTTCGGTGCGAATTCCATATTCTCCCTCAATATAAATCGCCGGTTCGTTTGACTGCACCATTCCCGGGAGTAGAGCTACTCCACTATCTCTATCCATACGTATGTTTTGAGGACCTTCATGTACGCAGAGGTAATGACCTATTCCATGACCGGTACCATGGAAAAAGAGTCTGCCGAGAGAGATCAATGGCTGTCGCGCAAGGATATCGAGCTGATATCCGGTAGTCCCTTTGACAAAGGATACCATCGAAAGCTGTATCATACCCTTTAGCACCGCAGTATAATCCGCAATCTGGCTTGAATTAAGATCTGAAAGAGGTATGGTGCGTGTAGTATCAGTGGTACCAAAGGGATATTGTGCGCCCGTATCCATCAGTAGAAATCCCTGAGCTGTAACCACCGCCGCTTCTTCATCAGAAGTGGCACTGTAATGCGCTGAGGCAGCGTTTGCATTGAAAGCCACGATAGGTTCGAAGCTCTCACCACGATAGTCCGGGCTTTCACGACGATATGCGATTAACTTCTGAGCGATGGAATATTCATTAAGAGTACCGCTTGCAATGTTATCTTCGATATATTTGAGTATTCTGCACCAAGCAATGCCATCTAAGAGATTTGCCTTGCGGAAACCCTCCATCTCAATGGGATTCTTAATACTCTTGCGATACGCAACCTCACCTTCGTGTCTGGCTTCATAGCCAAAGTGTTTCGCATCGGCAAAAATGGATTCCAGACGCATAGAAGTGGAGGAAGCAGGTGATAAGAAATAAATTGACTCGTCTAAGGCCATTTCTCCGCAAATATCGTAGAATGAGGCATAGGGTAGTATTTCCACTTGTTGGGATGTAAGATATTCCAAGGCTGCCTCTTCAAATGCCTCTTTGCAGGCAAAAAGCAAGATCTTATCACGAAATACCATCGCATAGGAGAGCGCCACCGGATTGTAGTCAATATCGCTTCCTCGGATGTTGCAGAGCCACATTATATCGTCACATCGTGTCAATATGCGGCAGATTTGACGATCGGCCGGATCTCCGGAAAAGACCATTTCCCTTTTAGCCGCAACGGAGAGTCCCGAATAGGACTCCGGATGCAAAATTACCCGCCTGAAATAGAGCGGTTCGCGTTCCGGAAGAATTTCGTCAAAAGGGTCTGCAATCCCAACTACCCGCGCATTCAGTTTTTTATTGTAGGACTCATATTCGGCAGCAGAAATGAGCGCCCCGTCAAGCAATATTCTACACCCATCATCAAAACGTGCATTTAGCCACGAAACTATGTCAGGCACACCCTCAATTCCCATTTTCATGAGGTCAATTCCCGAACCCTGAAGCTGAGCCTCAGCCTGGATGAAATATCGGGAGTCGGTCCAAAGGGCCGCCTCCGAAAGTGTTATTACAAGAGTGCCGGCAGAGCCATCAAATCCGCTAAAAATTGCACGGATACAGAAATGTTTCTGCACATATTCCCCAAAATGAGGATCGTTGGAAGGGATAATGATTGCATCCGCTCTTTCGGCGGAAAGATATGCTCGTACTCTTGTCAGCATAATAACTCTATTCTAGAAGTGAAGCGGGATCGAGATTGTTTTTCTCTATATCCTTGAAATAGTTTACAGTACCCACTTTTAGTTCCACTGTTGCAGCGTCATCGCATACAATAATGCCTTTGCGATGCATCTGGAGCACTGAAATAGTCCAAATATGGTTGATAGAACCCTCAACTGCGTGGTAGAGAGCCCTTGCCTTATTATGTCCATTTACAAGGATGAGTACCTCTTCTGAGTCCATAATGGTGCCCACACCCACTGTAAGTGCTGTTTTGGGTACTTTATTGATGTCGTGGCCAAAAAAGCGGGAATTGGCAATGATGGTGTCAGTGGTGAGGGACTTTACACGTGTACGTGAAGTAAGCGAGGAGCCAGGCTCATTGAAAGCAATGTGGCCATCTGCACCGATACCGCCCATAAAGAGTTTGATGCCACCGTAAGAGACAATTTTCTTCTCATAATCCTCACACTCTTTTTGGAGATCTTCAGCATTGCCGTTTAGAATATTTACATTCTCTTCTGGAATATCGATATGAGAAAAGAAATTGGTCCACATAAAGGTTTTGTAGCTTTCGGAATGATCCTCAGGAATGCCGATATATTCGTCCATATTGAAGGTTACAACATTTTTGAATGACACCTTGCCTATATTGTGGAGATGAATCAGCTCCTTGTAGGTGCCCAGTGGGGTTGATCCGGTGGGAAGGCCCAGCACGAAAGGACGTTCCGCCGTGGGTGCAAAATCATTGATTTTCTTCGTAATGTAGGCGGCAGCCCACTGCGACATCTTTCCGTAAGATTCTTGGATGATTAGTCTCATGGTTATTAATGTTTTTATATATTATTACTATTTTATTCGGATTGCAGGAGGACACGTGCGTTGGCAAGTGCTTCTTCGGTAAGTTTTGAACCGCTCAGCATACGGGCAATCTCCCTGACACGTTCCTCTCCTTCTATATATTTTATTTGGGTACGGGGTTCGTCGCCCTCCTCAAAAGTTTTATAAACCAAATAGTGAGCGGAGCCTTTACTGGCCACCTGTGGTAAGTGCGTAATAGCGAATATTTGCATATTTCGTCCCATATCCACTATTTTGCGTCCCATCTTATCGGCAATACTTCCTGAAACTCCGGCATCTATTTCATCAAAAATCATTGTCGGCATACCGATATATTGAGCCATCAGTCCCTTTATAACCAACATTATCCTCGAAAGTTCACCTCCCGATGCACACCTTGAGAGCTCCCTAAGCTCACCGCCGTTGGCGGAAAAGAGGAAAACAGCTCCCTCGCGATCCACTTGCACTGAGAAAAGCGCAAAAGGCATCTCCAAAGCCCTGACAGACTCTTCTATCTCCTGTGAGAGCAACGGAGCTGCCTGAGAACGTTGATTAAAAATAGCCTCTGCACGAGCATCACAGCTGCTTTTTAGCGCATCTCTACGCTTTTCGGCTGCCTCCTTCTCCAAAGAGAGATCCAGGGACTTCTCCAATTGCGCTCCGATTGACTCTCTGATGGATATCAACTCACCGATACTACCCACAGCGTGCTTGCGCATAAGGTCATAAAGCACGGAAAGGCGTTCATCTACCATCTGAAGACGCTGGGGAGAGGTGATCACTGAGCCACCCCTGACCGAAATCTCGCTCTCTATATCCTTAAGCTCGATCCGGGATGAAGAGATGCGCTCTGCGAGAGGTCCGAACTCAGTTATGAAAGAAGAGAGCCTTTGCAATAGTGACTCTATCTCCTTTAAGCGTGAAGACATACTGCCCTCCTCCCCTTCGAAGAGGAACTCCATTCGGGAAATGCTTTGCAATATCTCTTCGCTATTTGCCAACTGCGCTTGCTCTGCCTCAAGTTCTTCCAGTTCACCTTCTACAAGAGAAGCGCTCTCCAACTGTGCATATTGATACTCCAGATAGTCACGCGTCCTGGCTGCCTCCGCTATTTTCTGCTCGAGTTCGGAGATTTCACGACATGCATTCAGGTATTCCGCGTATTCTGCTTCGTACTCGCTGACCTGGAGAGTCAATCCAGCAAAATGATCCAAGATCGACGTTTGGAATTCGGCCCGGGATAGAAGCAGATGCTGATGCTGAGAGTGAATGTCGACAAGAGATTCCGAGAAATTTTTCATATTCTCCAAAGTGGTCGGCTCATCGTCAATAAATATGCGTGAACGACCTCCAGGAGAGATTACCCTCCTTAGGATGCATTCCCTACCATCTTCGAGGGTAAAAATAGCCTCTACCACGCAATTGCGTGTACGGTCTTTGAGTGTGGAGTTATCAGATCGGCCACCAAGCACAAGTGATAGTGCCCCTAATAAGATTGATTTACCTGCGCCCGTCTCACCGGTAATGATAACCAAATTGTCCGGAAAGGTAATATCCAAACAATCGATCAAGGCATAGTTCTGTATTGTCAATCTACTGAGCATACGGATCCTCTATGCTGGAGCGGTAATGTTATTCTTCCGCCTTACGGTAGTAGATCTGGTTTTCCTCAAACTCGTTAATAGCAACGAGAGTGGGCTTAGGCTGAACTTCGTAATACTTGGAGATTTCCGCTTGCTCTTTGTTTTCGAAGGTCTCTTCCAAAGCGTCTGCATCACTCTTGAACTGTGCGAGCTTTTCGCTAAGTTCCTTTTTGACTGCAGCAGCAATTTGGTTGGACCTGATGGATATAATCTTAACTGACTCGTAGATGTTTCCTGTAGGCTCTGCGAGTTTGGTGAGATTACGGGTTTCCGTGTTGTTGCTTATAGGTTTAGTATTGCTCATTATAGTTATTGTTATTAATTATTTTCTTCAGGGGAATCCTTCTTGAGGATTTTCTGTGCCTTGGAATAGAGTCCGTCCAGCTCCTTGCGATATTGTGATTCCGGATATTCGCTGACAATATTGAAATATTCATCTACAAATGTCAGGTAACGCTCACGCTGTTTTTCAGGGACACTCATTGAAGCATATTTGTATGCCGACATTGCCGTATAATAGAGTATCTCTTCACGGTAACGGTTATCAGCATTCTCCTTAAGAACATTTTTTAAAGCATAATGGGCTGCCAGATAATCTTCCATATGGTAATAGAGGTAAGCAGATTTATAGGACTTGAGTTCCAGACGACCGTTAAGTTCATCCGCCATCTCATGACATTTGGCTATATACTCCGACTGTGGATTCTCAACCACAAATTCGTGGATGGCGCCGAGAGCCTTGTAGGTCGGGCGCTGGTCAAGTTCATAACGATAGGTTCCCTTGTAAAGACAATCCAGACGATAAAACTTGGCCTTCTCTGTAAAAGGACTGAGAGGGTAAACGCTTATAAACTGATTAAAATTGCTCTCAGCGGTCATATAGTCACCGTAATAGTAATTGCTCAAGCCCCAGTAATATTGTACAGTATCATCCTGGGGCGTACCATTTGTAGCAATGGTCAGCGATTCAAAGAGCTCTGCCGCCTTGAGATATTTCTTGGCTTCAAACATTTCAAAGGCCAGCGCATATTTGGCAGAGACATCATTACCATGCAGTATGGCATCGTACTGCGATTTACATGCAGTAAGACCGATAATTGCCAAAGAAATAAAAACCAGGATATGTCTGTACTTTTTTATCATATGATTATTTATTTTCCAAAATAAATTTTTCAGCATCAAGGGCCGCCTTACAGCCACTGGCTGCAGCAGTAATTGCCTGACGGTAATTAGGGTCCTGCACATCTCCGGCAGCAAAAACGCCGGAAACATTAGTCTTAGAGGAACGTCCGTCTGTAACAATATAACCATTTTCATCAGTAGTAATCCACTCTTTGAAGAGATCCGAATTGGGATGATGGCCAATAGCCAAGAAAAAGCCATCGATAGCCTTTTCATACACTACCCCATCCTTACGGAAAAGGCGCATTCCTGTCACACCCATATCATCTCCAAGTACCTCCTGCGTATTGGAGTTCCAAAGAACTTCGATATTATCGGTAGCAGCGATCCTTTCCTGCATAGCTTTTGATGCTCTGAAAACATCTCTTCTCACTACCATATAGACCTTTTTGCAAAGGGAAGCCAGGTAAAGAGCCTCTTCACAGGCGGTATCTCCACCTCCCACTACTGCTACCGTCTTACCACGATAGAAAAATCCATCACAAGTTGCACAGGCAGAAACACCCATTCCTCTGAACTTACTCTCCGAAGGCAAACCAAGATATCTCGCAGTAGCACCTGTGGCTATAATCAAAGTCTCTGCCTCTAAAACCTTTTCATCATCTATGGTGACCTTAAAAGGCCTTTCAGACAAATCAGCCTCTGTTACCATACCATATCTAATATCAGTACCCAAACGCTCGGCCTGAGCACGCAGATCAGCCATCATCTGGTTGCCAGAAACGCCTTCTGGATAACCGGGAAAATTTTCAACTTCAGTAGTAGTGGTAAGTTGTCCGCCGGGCTGCATCCCCTCATAGACTACGGGCTGCAAAGCTGCTCTGGATGCATAAATCGCAGCAGTAAACCCTGCAGGCCCACTACCTATAATAAGACACTTTATTCTTTCGTTATTCATAAAAACATTATCCTAATCGGTTTAAACTGCAAAGTTACGATTTTTTCTTTTGGCAATCGCATCTTTGATATAAAATTCCAACCTCAATTCCCATACCAAGACCATTGACATAGCCCATCTTATCAGCAACATAATCCATCCAATTGCTCCAACTGCAGTAAGTAATATCAAATCTTCGAGGTTACTGTGTGAAATACAAATATGGGTGTTAATGAGCAGCACATCGCGACGTCCCAGTTTGCCACGTGCTATTTCATCCAACATAGCCGCGGCACCATAAGCCAGGCCGATGACATTTGCCACTATCCAAAGGAAAGCTGTTCTGGGTGGAAGTCCGAAAAAAAGCATCAGCGGCTTTAGCAGCTTCGATATCATCTTCATCACACCGAATTCAGAAAGAAGTCGCTGGACAATATTAAGGGTATAGATAATAACGGTTATCAGAAACACCAGTTTAAATGTAGACCAAAGCCAGTCAAGCAAAGTAGGCCAAAAGGCAAGCTGTTCCTGCGCTGCAGCAGCTGTAATCACTTCCCCACTTCCCACAGGCAATATAATGTTTAGTAGCCAACCAAGAAAGAGAGCGCTCGCTGTTCTAATAATTACCATCCTCGTCCCAGAAACACCTGTCTTTTTAAGTACCGCTGTTTCCAATATCATGGAGTGCGAACAAAGTACCATCGTACATAGAATTGTCAGTTCACGAGCATCCAGCGCCAAAGTACTCATTACCGCCATAGCAGAATAAACATTGATAAGGTATCCCGACAGGTAGGCCAGTGATGCCGACCCTGGCAGGCCGAAATGGCGAAAAACTGGACTTACGGCATCAGAGATATAGGGCAGGATATTGAAGTACTTAAGCAACATCATCGCAAAAGAGATGCCCACAGTAATTTTTAAAATCCAGATACAGGTCTTGGTAGTGGTAGGAAGGACCTCTTTAACACAAGAGATAATCCTCTGCTTGGTTTCAGGTTTCATTTGTGGATTTGATCTTGCTGCCATATTTCTTGTCAACGAAGTGTAGCAGACGTTTTGGAACAATTGGCAATATCGGCAATGCTATCCAGTTTATAAGACCTGGCATCACATTAGCTCTACCACGAAAAGTAGCTTTGAGAGCCTTGCGGGCAGCTTCTTCAGCAGATATCATAATACCCAAACGGAATGCTCTCTTACGCATATCCTCCTCCAGGGGAAAGAGATTGGTTGAGACAGCACCAAAATAGGCGGTAGTTACTGAAACTCCGCTCCCCATCAATTCGATTCTCAGAGAACGAGAAAAGGATTTGATAAAACGCTTGGTAGCAGAATATACAGAGAGCACAGGATATGGCATCCAGCTGCAAAGCGAGGAAATATTGAGTATATAACCGTATCCTTGCTCCTTCATCCCGCGAGCAAATAGGTGGCAAAGTTGCACCAATGTGAGATTGTGCAGCACCATAACCCTGGAGATTTCTTCCTGAGAATAATCAAGGAAGCTCCCGTAAGGCAGAACGCCGGCATTATTGATCAGTATATCCACCCTGCGCTCCCCTACTTTCTCCGCTATGAAAGTGACAGCTCCCTCACAAGCCAGATCAACTCCTAATGCAAGCACATCGGGTTTACGCCCTGAAAGAGTTTTGTCAAGGGACTCCAGCTCCGTTCGCACCTCATCGGCAAATTGCTGATTTATGTCGATTACAATCAAATTATGCCCGAGAGCGTAGAGCTGTCGGGCATATTCTCTCCCCATACCGGACCATGTTCCGGTGATAAGGGCGTAACCTTCTGTAACAGCGGCCTTTCTTTTCATGACCGCAAAGGTATTAAAAAATTAATAATTAGACTTCCTTACCTCGAAATAGGCCTGAGCGTGTTTACAAGCGGGGCACTCTACGGGAGCCTTCTTTCCCTTGTAAACAAATCCGCAATTGCGGCACTGCCATTCTATCTCTCCCTCTTTCTCAAACACCTTACCTGCTTTAACATTGGCTAAAAGTCTCAGGTAGCGCTCCTCATGAGCCTTTTCAGCAATGGCAATATTCCTGAATGTAGCAGCAATTTCGGGAAATCCTTCCTCTTCTGCCACTTTTGCAAACTCGGGATAAAGCATAGACCACTCTTCATTCTCGCCCTCGGCTGCTGCCTTTAGGTTCTCTGCCGTAGTAGAGATTACACCTGCGGGAAATGAAGCGTTGACTTCCACCATACCGCCTTCAAGATATTTAAAAAAGGTCTCAGCGTGCTCCTTCTCCTGCTCTGCCGTCTCGGCGAAGATAGCTGCAATCTGCTCATAGCCCTCTTTCTTTGCCTTGCTTGCAAAGAAAACGTATCTGTTGCGTGCCTGTGATTCGCCTGCAAATGATTGGAGCAGGTTTTTTTCTGTCTTTGTTCCTTTTAATGATTTCATGTTGTTTTGGTTTTTAAAAAGGTTGATATTGTTAATAGTTATAGTTTCACGAAAATGTCATTTTGATCTACCTACCCTGCGGTTTTTTCCAACAAGCTGCACATCTATACGATGCAGGTCAAATCCTCTTATTCTTTTATTGCGAAAATGATCGTGGATCATAAGCATCAACTCTGGATCATCATAGTCCCTGAAAGTATGCGTTTCCTCACAATAGAGATGACAGTGATTGTAAGTATTGACATCCATATACATCTTATTGTTGGAACTCATACGGCGCTGCAGTAATCCGACCTGTACGAATGATTCCAGTACGTTGTACACCGTAGCCACTGTCAATGTCGTCAGCTTAGCGCTTGCTTGCTGAAACACCACATCGGCTGAGGCATGTCCTAACTCCCTCATAGCAGAATACACAGCAATACGCTGGGGGGTAGATTTTAGCCCATACCTTCTGAGGATTTTCTTTATATCTATGGCTTCTTCTATCATTTTAGTTGGGTTTTGGTGCGTGAAGTTAATTATAATAATTCAAAACTACAAACTATTTAAACAAAATATATTTTTTTTGGTAAATTTGTCCCCACAATAACAGTACTAATATCGTTTTTATGAAAAAAATATGGATGCTGGCGACTTTTGCGCTTCTTTTTCTCATTTCAGGATGCAAAGATAATAAAATTGACAAAATGGTAGACCAAATGGTCAGCACAAAAGTAATTGCACACAGAGGATACTGGAAATGCGAAGGTAGTGCTCAAAATTCAATTTCCTCGCTCCGCAACGCACATAGAGTTGGAGTTTACGGTTCTGAATTTGACGTTCAGATTACTGCAGACAGTATACTGATTGTCAATCATGACAATGATTTCAAGGGATATGTCATTAACCTTACGCGCTATGAGATAATTAAGGACTCCCTACTTTCCAACGGTGAAAAACTGCCTACTCTTGAAGAGTACCTCGCTGCCGGCAAAAAACTCAAAGGACTCCAGCTTGTACTCGAACTCAAGCCGGTAAAAGATAATCCGGCGCTTGAGCAATATGCTGTAGAGACGTGTGTTGAAATGGTCAAAAAAATGGGGCTCGAAAAAAGAGTGGATTACATATCATTCAGCCTTGAAGCCTGCAAAAGATTTTCAACACTGATGCCCAAGGCCTCTGTTGCCTATCTGGGCGGCTACTATATGCCGATAGAACTGCTGGAAATGGGAATTAACGGTTTCGATTATCATTACAATGAAGTCCTTATGAACCCTTTCTGGGTGGATGAGGCACGCAATTATAATATGACATCCAACGTTTGGACAGTCAACGACTCATTGCTTGTCGAGACTATTCTCGTAGGCAATCCTACTTTTCTCACAACCGATAACCCGGAAGAGGTAACATGCCAAATCCAGGCCCTCAAAGAGAGAGTAAGAGAGCGGTTCTAAACGATAATTGGAGAGATCGCACTAATAGGGATCTACATCTATATTGATGGTAGTCATCCCGTTGTACTTATGATTCAAAAGCTCTGTTTCAGAATACAGGGCTTTTTTTATACGAGAAAGAGAGTTGTTGCGTCTTAGCCGCAGGCGAAACTGAACCTGGTAATGATCACCCATTTTTGCTATAGGAGGTACTAAAGGACCATTAAAATCTCTAATACCGATAGCTCTAATTGCATCAGTCAACTCATAGGCGCAACTCCACATCCTTTTATCATTTTTATCCTTTAAGGTAATCACCACCAACCTCACAAAGGGGGGATAGCCAAACATTGTGCGCTCTGCAAGAGCAGCTGAGAGATCATCCGAATCGCCTTCACCGGTAAGGACCTTCAGGACCGGATGGTCCTTCTGCTCCGTCTGTATGATCATCCTGGCCCCATCTTCTCTGCGGCCAGCCCTGCCACGCAACTGCCACAATAACTGGAGCGCACGTTCGTCCGCCCTAAAGTCCTGTACGGAGAAGAGAGAGTCGCAGCCGATAACTGCCACCAATGAGAGGCGGTCAAAATCAAACCCTTTAGTGATCATCTGAGTTCCCACCAGAATGTCTATTTTTCCTTCGGCAAAGCTTTTCAGAATACGCTGCTCCTCACTTTTGCCCAAGATGGTATCGGAATCAAACCGTTCTGTGATATAATCAGGAAAATATTCGCGCAGCAGCTCCTCAATCTTCTCAGTTCCCGCTCCACGGTCAACGATCGAAGGTGAATTACACTTGGAACACTTCGGTTCAAATGGTATTTGATATGAACAATAATGACACTTGAGCATATTATCAAACTTGTGATAGCTGAGAGCAACATCGCAAGAAGGACATTTAACTACTGCACCACACTCTTCACATTGTGCATAAGGAGCATAGGCTCTTCTGGAGCGGAACACCATTACCTGACCACCGTCATCCACCACTCTGCCTATCTCGTTAAGCAACCGAATGGAGAAAGGACCCTTGACATTACGAAGTTTCCGAGCCGTCACCATATCCACAATCTCCACCTGGGCATCCTCCGCCTTGTGGTACTTCTCCAACAAATCCACCTGTGAAAGTTTACCAACAGAAATGTTGTAGAGTGACTCGAAGGAGGGAGTGGCACTACCCAACACTAAATTTGCTCCGGTCTGGGAAGAGAGCATCAGCGCACCGTCTCGCCCGTTGTAGCGCGGTGCAGGATCAGATTGCTTATAAGAAGAGTCGTGCTCTTCGTCCACCACTATCAGTGAAAGATTAGGCAATGGCAGCAAAAGTGCCGATCTAGTACCCAGCACAACATAAGGTCTCTCGGCAGCCGCCAAACGGTTATATATGCGCTTTTTGACAGCAGCGGTCTGCTTTGAGTGGTAGGGCAGCAGAGCACTGCCGAAGACCTTCTCAAGTCTGGATGTGAGCTGTCTGGAGATAGCTATTTCGGGTACGAGGAATAGTACCGATCCGCCACTCTCAAGTGCATCCCGCATCAGGTGGAAGTAGATCTCGGTCTTACCGGATCCCGTCACTCCACGCAGGAGAACCCTGCGACCTTCGGTAAAATGCTCTTTTATAGTGTCACAAGCCCCTTGTTGTGCAGTAGAAAGTGAGGGAATAGCACTGAAATCCGGTTCCCGGAACTCTTTTTCCGATTTTCTGGAACGCACTTTTATTTGTTTTCGGAAAGCACTGGAATAAGCCGCCTTGAAGACCTCCCCTACACTGCACATATAATAATCGGATAAAGCACGCCAAAAATCCAACTGTGCTAAAGTCACCGGGAGCATATCAGGAAGAGATTCAACCGCTCTGATCCTGGTAGGATCCAGACCTGCAGGTGGCTGATGTGAAATGGCAGTCACTATAGCATACCGACTTTTTCCCACAAGTTTAACCTGCACCCAGCTGCCAATCGCAATCTGCCCCTCAAACTCTTCAGGAACTGAATATGACAATTCCTTGCTCATTTTCAGAGGCAACAATACCTGCACATATAATAATATCTTCTTTTCCATATCCGGAGTGCTAAAATAACACTTTTTTTTGCAGATATGGAATAAAAACCTACCTTTGCAATCCTATTGGTCAGAAATGACACGCATAAGGTGCCATAGCTCAGTTGGTAGAGCAACGGACTGAAAATCCGTGTGTCCCTAGTTCGAATCTCGGTGGCACCACAAAAAACCGTCAGACTTCTGACGGTTTTTTTGTGGTGCAGTCGCTTCGCTCCTTATCTACCCCTCCTTTTAATGGTTCCCTTGGGGAACCAAAGCAGCGCAGAAGCACTGCGTGTCGCTTTCGCTCCGATTACCGCATCCCGCAACTCGCAACACGAACACTACTCCACAATCTCTATTTCATCGAGAATGCGTTGTGCGCCGGCAAGTTTGTCGATAATGAAGAGTGCATATCTGATATCAATGGAGATATTGCGACACACATCGGGGTCGAAGTCTATATCACTCATCGTGCCTTCCCATACTCTGTCGAAATTAATACCTATCAGATTACCGTCGGCATCAATTACGGGACTACCTGAATTGCCGCCCGAAGTATGATTAGTTGCGATAAAGCAAACCGGCATAGTGCCATCCTGACCCCATTTACCATAATCTTTACGCGCATAAATATCTCTAAGTTCCTGAGGTATGTTGTAATCGAAAATATCGGGATTGTCTTTCTCCATTATACCTTCTATGGTAGAAACGGGCTTAAAGAAGATGCCGTCCGCAGGAGAATAACCCTGAATATGGCCATAAGAGACCCTGAGGGTTGAATTTGCATCAGGGAAGAAAGATTTTTCGGGAGAGAACTCCATCTGACCTTTCATATAGGTGCGGTAGAGCAGTGTAATCTGCCTGTTTATCTCAGTATAGGGCTGATTGATCTCATTGAGATAGTGCTCTCTGAATTCATTTGAGAATGCAAAGGCGGGATCAGCTGAAAGCACATCCTGAAAATTATCGGCAGAAAGAGCTTTTTCTATAAGGGTGCGTGTCCCTTCTTCTTTGGTAAGGGCGGAAGTATTAAAAATATGTTCTACCCAGGCATCAGTGTTGCCGAAAGCGGTCATTTGTTCCGCAAAATAGGAAGGACGAAGATGCTGCGGCACATTCTTGCCATATTCTGCCAGGAGAAGATGGAAACTCTCTTTGTCGATAGGAAGAAAATAATCCTTGAAATATGCCTCTATCATCTGGTCGAGATAATCCTTGCCACGATTACGGCTTAGCGCTGTGGAAATATTTTCCGCAAAGCGGATAATCTCATTTGCGCGGATGCTCTCGTTATAATAATCGGTGGCAAATGCATAGTCCTCGAGTTCCGCATATAATTTATCCAACATCGGAATTACCTCTCTATACTCCGGCTTATCAGTCGCCCATTTATGGAATTCTCTCTCGTAATCTTTCTTTTTCTGATAAGTCTTGAGTTTAATGATACCGTTCATCTCACCAAGCCATTTTTTCCAGGCATTGGAAACACTGGAATTCTTGGAGGAGTACTGGATTCTAACTTTTTGACTCTGGGACATATATTTCTCCTGTATGTCGAGACGCTTTGTGCGGAGACTGCGTTTGTGAGGGTTGGAGATATCAGAGATATATTTCACTGCTTCAGAGTGGATATATTCCTGAGTTCTGCCGGGATAGCCATAGACAAAGGTAAAATCACCCTCTTTGCGCTCTTTTATGGAAAGTTTGAAATATTTTTTGGGCTTATATGGCACATTCTCCTCTGAGTATGGTGCAGGATTGTTGTCCTTGTCTGCATAGATTCTGAAAAGAGAGAAATCTCCGGTATGACGTGGCCACATCCAGTTGTCGGTATCACCGCCAAATTTACCAATCGATGAAGGCGGTGCGCCCACAAGACGAACATCAGTAAATGTCTGATAAACCCAGATAAAATATTGGTTGCCATAGTATAAAGGTCTTACTGATGCGCTATATCCGGCACCTTCCTTGGAGGCAGCCTCAATCAAAGGTGCACTATTAGCCTCGATAAGAGAATCACGCTGAATCTCGGTCATTGAAGAATCATAGCCTTTTAGTACCGTTTCAGTAACATCATCCATTCTGACAAGAAATCTCACAAAGATGTTCTTGTTGGGTAACTCATCTTCAATAGTCATAGCCCAAAATCCATCCTTGAGGTAATCGTGTTCCACTGAACTGTGTTCCTGTATCCAATCGTAACCGCAATGGTGGTTGGTAATCAGAAGCCCATTGCCTGAAATCAATTCAGCAGAGCATCCTCCGTTGAAATGGACTGAGGCGTCCTTAAGGGAAGCCTGATTGATACTGTAGATATCTTCAGCCGTAAGCCTGAGACCTTTGGCCTGCATATCTCCGATTCTTTTGGCAATTTCCGAAGGAAGCCACATCCCGTTATCCGCAAAAACAGATCCGGTAAAGGTCAAAGCGAGAACAAATAGTAATAGTTTTTTCATCAGTCTTGAGTATAAATTGGTGCAAAATACAAATGTACAAAAAAAACGGGACGACACATGGTCGTCCCAATTTGGATATATGTAATCAAATCTTATTCAGCAAGAAACGCATTGTACTTCTCATAAGCAGCCATGTACTCGGGTGATTTGTCACGGAAGCGGAAGTAAATAAACTTAAGGAACTCAGCTGCATTCTTTTGGATCTCAATGTTGTCAGAGATTGAGAATGCCTTCTCAAATGAAGGTATTGCATTTTCAAGGGTCTGGTTAAACTCTTCAACAAGAGCATCATATTTAACCTGATCATATTCAGAGTCAGCCTTTTCTGCAATGTCCATGGCCTGTTCGTAATAGAGAACACCTACACTCAAAACACCATATACATAGTCAGGTTGGATTTCAGTCGATTTATTATACAGCTCAATTGCTTTTTCGAAGTTACCCAACTCTTTGTAAACATTGCCTTCAGCATAGTAGAGAGAACCGTTGGTGGGTTCATTCTCCTGTGCAGTGTGGATGATGTCGAAGAGCTTCTGAGGATCCTCTTTTGTGGAAGTGTAGAGGTTAATCAACCCCACAAGGATACCCTGGTTGTGAGGGAACTGCTCAAATCCTGCCTCGAGTGTCCGTTTCTGGCTCAGAGTGTCTGCATTAAGTCTATAAACCTCTGCAAGATTGGAGAACACGTTACCGTCAGAGTAGTAGCCATAGTCCAGGCACTCTTTGTAGTATTTCTCTGCTTTTGCATTGTCGCCACTCATGCTTGAAAGAAGAGCGGTGTTGTAGATCACCATTGTATCAATCTTCTGCATCACCTTGTTGTTGTAATTGCCGAGACACTCCTCGAATATAGCCGTAGCCTTTTCATAATCACCGAGGTTGTAGTATGAAGCAGCATCTTCGTAGTTGTAGTTGTGAATCTGCTCAAACAGCGCCTGGATATCTTTAAGTTTGGAGCCTTTCGGATCAACTTCTGCAGCCTTGAAAAGAGCCTCCTGGGCTTTCCCAAGGAGATTTTCGCCTACGGGCTTGGTAACAATCAAGAAGACGAGCTGACCGAAATCATTGTAATAAAGATCCTTGTCACTGTAGGTATCAACAGTGAAAGTGCCCTGAGGAAGGGTTTTCTGTGCAGAAGAGAGTACTTGCTGGTCTTTGAGGATGGTCTTAAGAAGCATCTGGTCAAAGCCGGGTTCAATACCCTTGCTAGGGAGTTCGTATGCTGAGATGTACGCTTTTGCAAGATTAATCCAAGTAGCAGGTCTGGTTGCCCTTTTGGGATTCTGGCTTGCTTCCACTGCCTTGTCAATTGCCTTCAAAGCGTCTGTTACCGCTTTAGATTGCGCACTCACAAAGGTAACAGAAAGGACAAGTGCCATTGCTAATAAAACTTTCTTCATAGTCATTGAAATTAAATAGTATTTATTCTTGTTATATTAATTGCTGTTGGTGTTTACTTTAATGGTTTATTATCAATTCAATTGCTAATTTAATTACGAGCTACTTACTCTTCATTCTCCTTACTTACGCACTCCGCAACTCGTACCCCGTATCACTCCTCACTACACACTACTAACTACACTATCTTCCTCTGCTTCATCTTCTTCCTTTTGTTCTACAGAGCAGACTGCAGCAATGCTGTCACCATCTCTTAGACTGATAACCTTGACACCCTGTGTGGCCCTGCCGACAACTCTGATATCGGCAACCGATACCCTGATGGTAATGCCGGACTTGTTGATGATCATCAGGTCATCATCGTCAGTCACTGACTTTATCGCTATCAAAGAACCTGTCTTTTCAGTAATGTTGATGGTCTTGACACCCTTGCCTCCACGGTTGGTCCTACGATACTCTTCCAAAAGTGAACGCTTGCCGAAACCATTCTCGCTGATCACAAGAATATGCTCCTGGGGCTCAGCCTCATTACTACCATCTACACAAATCATACCAACTACTTCATCGTCTTCGTCAATCCTGATTCCACGCACTCCTGTAGCTGTACGACCCATAGCGCGTACGGTAGACTCATGGAAGCGACAGCATCTGCCCTTACGACCTGCAAGGAGAATATCCTTTTCTCCGTCTGTGAGCAGAGCCTCAATCAATGAATCATCCTCGCGGACATTTATTGCGATTATACCGTTAGCTCTCGGGCGGGAGTAGGCTTCAAGAGAGGTCTTTTTGATAGTACCTGTACGTGTGGCAAGAACTACATAGTGATTATTGATATAGTTGGAATCATCAAGATTCTCCACATTCATATAGGCCTGTACAGCATCATCCGGCTCGATATTGATAACATTTTGGATAGCTCTACCCTTGGATGCCTTAGTGCCTTCGGGCAAATCGTATACCTTCAGCCAATAACACTTCCCATTCTTGGTGAAAAACATCATCGTGCTGTGCATATTAGCAACATAGATATGCTCTATGAAATCTTCCTCGCGTGTGGTGCTGCCTTTAGCGCCTATTCCTCCACGATTCTGCAAACGATATTCGGTGAGAGGAGTCCTCTTGATGTATCCCATATGGGAAATCGTGATGACCACATCCTCATTGGGATAGAAATCCTCAGGATTGAAATCTTCGGCAGAAGGTTCGATTTTAGTGCGGCGATCATCACCATATTTCTCTTTGAGAGCAATAAGCTCCTGCTTGATGATGTCCATCTGAAGAGAAACATCAGCCAGAATAGCCTCAAGGTGATTGATAAGCGCCTGGAGTTCATCGTACTCTGCCTGAAGTTTATTTCTTTCAAGTCCCGTAAGTTGTCGAAGCCTCATTTCCACGATGGCCTCAGCCTGCTCAGGGGAGAACTCGAATTGCTCCACGAGGCCTTCTCTTGCCTCCTGAACGCTACCGGATGCCTTAATGAGAGCAATGATCTCATCGATGATATCCAGTGCCTTGAGCAATCCCTCGAGGATATGTGCCCTTTTTTTAGCCTTATCAAGCTCGAAGCGGGTCCTGCGGAGAACCACCTCATGGCGGTGACGCACAAAACACTTGATGAGATTTTTCAGATTGAGCATCCGTGGACGACCGTCCACCAGTGCAATATTGTTGACTGAGAAACTGGATTGGAGCGGTGTGTACCTAAAGAGATTATTGAGTACTACATTAGCCACAGCGCCCATCTTGAGCTTGATGACAATGCGCATACCGCTGCGGTCGCTCTCGTCATTGATATAGGCAATCCCTTCGAGTCTCTTGTTCTCAACCAGTTCAGCGATTTTCTCGATAAGCTCGCGTTTATTGACCATATAAGGAATCTCGCTAACCACGATCGTTTCGCGTCCGCTGTCTGAAATCTCAATGTCGGTCTTTGAGCGAATTACTATGCGACCACGACCTGTTTCAAATGCATCCCTAATGCCTTTTGTGCCCTGAATAATACCTCCTGTAGGGAAATCAGGTCCCTTGATATGCTGCATCAGCTCATCAAGCGTGATGTCGTTATTGTCAATATAAGCGCAAATGGCATCACAGCACTCGGTAAGATTGTGCGGAGCCATATTTGTAGCCATACCCACTGCGATACCGTTTGCTCCATTGAGCAGTAGTAGAGGGGCTTTGGCAGGGAGCACTACAGGCTCCTGAAGTGATTCGTCAAAGTTGGGTTTAAAATCTACCGTATCCTTATCAATATCTTCGATAATCTCTTCGGCGAGTTTTTGGAGTTTTGCCTCAGTATAACGCATCGCTGCTACCGGGTCACCGTCAACGGATCCGAAGTTACCCTGACCTTGGACAAGCATATAGCGCATGTTCCAGGACTGGGCAAGTCTGGCCATGGCGTCATAGACGCTGGAATCACCGTGGGGATGGTATTTACCAAGCACTTCACCCACTATACGGGCAGATTTCTTTACAGGCTGGTTACTAGTCAGACCGAGGCCGTACATTCCGTACAGAACTCTTCTATGCACAGGTTTCAGGCCGTCTCTCACATCCGGAAGCGCGCGCGACACAATCACCGACATCGAATAATCGATGTAGGCGCTTTTCATCTCAGTTTCAATATTGATAGGAATGATCCTACCTACATTATCTTCTAATTCTTCCATTCTTTTCTCTTTCTACTATATGTAAAAATTAACTCGTAAAACTACAAAGAAAAAGTGATTCGGCCAAAATTTTTCACTATCTTGGCACTTTGAAATAAAGCACCGCAGGATTATGACAAACACACTTCCCAGAAAACTTTCGACACTGCTGGAGACTGCCCGCGAAGAGGCGATGAGACTGGGCAGTACCGTTATTGATGCCGACCACCTGTTTCTGGCAATACTCAGAGATAGCCGAACACTTGTCAAATCCATCTCAGACCGCATTGGAAGTGATATTTTAGTGGTAAAGCCAGCACTGGAAAAAATGATTTCCCAGCCTGAACCCATCCCTTTCGAGAAGATCAGTGCGGTAACCATTTCACAAGAAGTCAATGATATCTTCGGACATGCATTTGCCATCTGCAACACAAGCGGCGTACAGCCCGGAATAGCAGATATTTTGGAGGCAGCAATCACTCTTCGCAAAGGCAAATTCATTCCCCTAATGGAAAAACTAGGTATATTGCCAAACACATTGCTTGCCACAATGGGACAGATAACCCGCGAATCAGGCCGTAAAAACAGGAAACCAACATTCGTGCTTATTAAGTATTGTCGTGACCTTACATCCGGCGCAGGAAATGATAACCGCGATCCGCTAATTGGACGTGAATCCGAAACACTACGCGTCAAGCAGATACTCAGCCGCCGCAAAAAGAACAATCCCCTCTTAGTAGGTGAATCCGGAGTGGGAAAATCTGCTATTGTGGAGGGACTCGCCTCAACCCTTGAGGGCAAACAAATACTCTCCCTTGACATCCCTGCTCTGATTGCTGCCAATCCCCACCCTTCCTCGCTTGCAGAGAGCATCAGACAGATTGTTTCTGCGTTTGAGCTCTCTTCAAATGCAATCCTATTTATAGACGACATACACTCTCTGGTAGGAGCAGGCGGAATGCGCGGTTCTTCTGACATAATCACCCTACTTAAACCGGCACTCTCAGGAGGCACCATACGTTGCATCGGAACTACCACCACCGATGGCTACCGCAATTGCATTGAAAATGACAAAGCTCTGGACAGGGTATTCCAGAAAATAGTGGTCAAACCCTCCACCGAAGGCCAAACCATGGAGATACTTAAGGGTATTAAAGATAAATATGAACGTTTCCACAACGTTATCTATACACCAGAAGCACTGAAACAGTGCATAACTCTTTCTCAAAAGTATATTTGCGAAAGGCACTTGCCCGATAAAGCCATTGATCTGATGGACGAAGCGGGATCTAGGGCACATACCTGCGAAACGGATCAGAAACCTGACAACTCTGCTGATCCTAATACTCGTATACTGCTGGAACAGATCCGAAATGAGAAGCGTCAGGCTGCACTTGTGGGCGACTACCCGACCTCTGCTTCACTCCGCCTTCGCGAAAAAGAACTCATCGGTGAATTATCCGCTAAAGAGAATTCTGATAACACTACTCCCGTGACCATCTCCGGTGATGACATCGCCCGGGCTCTATCTCTTATGACAGGCATCCCTGCACACAAGATAGCAAGTGACGAGAGCAAAAAACTTCTGGCAATGGAGCAGGTACTGAAGAGTCGCGTAATAGGACAAGATGAAGCTGTCAAAACTGTAACAAAGGCTATAAAACGCGGTCGCGCAGGTCTAAAGGACTCCCGAAAACCAATAGGAACATTTATCTTCCTCGGCCCTACAGGTGTGGGCAAAACTCTCCTGGCCAAGAAAATTGCCGAATACATGTTTGACTCCGAAGACTCCCTAATCAGAATAGATATGAGTGAGTACATCGAAAAACACTCCATCAGCCGCCTTATCGGTTCTCCTCCGGGCTATATAGGTTACGACCAAGGAGGCCAGCTTACAGAGCAGGTGCGACTCAAACCTTATAGCGTTGTACTTTTGGACGAGGTAGAAAAGGCCCACCCGGATATCTCCAATATTCTCCTGCAGGTATTTGACGAAGGACGGCTAACCGACAGCAGCGGACGTACAGTGGACTTCCGCAACACCATCCTGATCCTCACCTCCAATATAGGCAGCCGCAAACTAAAGGACTTCGGAGGTGATGTGGGATTTTCCACCAGTACCACCGATAGGGAGTTTAGGCGCAAGTCCATCATAGATAAAGCTCTGCAGCGACAATTCTCTCCGGAATTGCTCAATCGTCTGGACGATAAGATTTACTTCAACTCTCTCTCAAGGGAGGACATTTTACGAATAATAGAGATCGAGTTAGGGGACCTAGCCGACAGAGTGAGCCACATTGGATACACTCTTGAAGTGGACCAAAGTGCCCGCACATTCGTTGCAGACGAGGGATATGACCCTGAACTTGGCGCAAGACCACTTAAGAGGGCTATCCAAAGGCATATCGAAGACCCTCTTTCCGAGCTCATCATAAGCGACGGGTCGGGAGCAGGGGTGTTAAAAGTGACTTTTGACAAACAATCAGGCGAGATTGCTGTCACACATATTGCTTAAGATATTTAGCACTACCCAGATTGGATATTAATACATATTTTTCCGCAGGGAACGCCTCTCCGCGGAATTTTTTATCTGCAGACACTTTCCTCTCAGAAATTCTTTTGAATGTGGTGCGGTCCACATAGAAACGCATCGGAGGCTTCTCCCCCACCTTTTCGAACCCCAAAAGGAGATAGGCATCTCCGGGGGACCATTCATAATCTGCATATGACATGACCTCGTCCGGACTGACATCAGTCACGAATGCCTCAAGAAGCCGTCCCATACCTCCGCTTATACGACAATCCGGTAAAGAAGCATATCTGACCCATTCATAACTCTCTAGTATACGTTCATCTCCTCTAACAGGACGCTTCATAGGTCTACCTGCTGAGAATGTAGCCACCGCCACAAGCTTATCTTCATAAAAAAGCCCGTAACGATATCTACATCTCGAAGTACCGTAACTGTGATATTTTTCCAGAAAATCGGCCGCTTGCTGCGCTTTCAGCTGTTCTACTCTACATTTCCTGGCAAAAATGGAATTAAAACAACCCAAATGGGCCAGGATTCGCTTGCGAATCACCTCTCCACCACTCCGCCAACGATCTTCGTAAAGATATATACATCTCCCTCCACCATCTGCACTCTTCGTTGCATCATTCACCGCATCGACAGTCGGAACATTCTCGATGTTTGCGACCATGTCATTCGCCGGACCGGCGGCAACATCAAGCGGAACAAGCCGAATAGTCACTTCCCTGTCAGGAAATAAAAAGAGAGTCCCGCATCGCTCATAACGCACTGAGAAACTCTCCAAAAAATCTGAAAACTCAGCAATCACTTGAAGATATTTTTGAGGACCTCTTCCGTTATCTTTCTGGTAGCGGTTGTGGTAGCGGTTTTAGCGGCTCTTCCAAGTGCACTATCGCCACTCTTTTTAGATGTAGAGCTTTTACCGGATGTGCTCTTCTTACCGGTGACTTTCCTTGCCGCCTGAGTACCCAGACTGCGTATAAAACTGGTGGCACCTGCAACTACCATCGTACCCAAAACGGTTCTCGTAAAACCTCCCTTTTTACCGGAGGATTTCTTCTTCTCTTTTTCTTTCTCTTTCTCTTCCTTCTCCTTTTCTGCCTGTATCAGAGCCTCTTCTTCAGCTTTAGCCACCTCTTCGTAATAAGCGCTCAGCACCTCATAGGCACTTTCACGATCAAAAAACTTGTCATAAGCCTTAATTTCAGCCGGTGCCATGTTGTTTATATCAAGACGCTGCCCCTCTGTAATAGGTCCGATAGAACTTAAAGGGAATAGGATTCTGGCTCGTTCCACTATAGAAGGAGCTCCTTTTTCATCCAGAAAAGAGACGAGCGCCTCTCCGGTAGCAAGCTCCATGATGGCATCTTCTGTTTTAAACTCAGGATTGGTGCGGAAGGTCTGTGCCGCTGCACGAACCGCCTTCTGATCTTTTGGAGTATAGGCCCTTAGAGCGTGCTGGATGCGGTTACCAAGCTGTCCAAGAACAATTTCGGGGACATCTGTGGGCGATTGTGTTACAAAGTAGATGCCCACTCCCTTGGAACGGATAAGTCGTATCACCTGCTCAATCTTCTCCACAAGTGCCTTGGAAGTGCCTTGGAATAGCATATGGGCCTCGTCAAAGAAAAATATAAGCTTGGGAAGGGGCTGGTCGCCGACTTCCGGGAGTTTGGCATAGAGTTCCGTAAGCAACCACAAAAGGAATGTAGAGTAGAGTTTGGGATTATGCATAAGTTTATCGGCAGCGAGGACATTCATTACTCCACGGCCCTTCTCAGCAGCAATCAGATCCTCCACGTCAAATGCGGGTTCGCCGAAAAATTTATCTCCTCCCTGGCTTTCAATGGCGAGCACAGCTCTCTGGATAGCCCCAATACTGGCTGATGAGATATTACCGTACTCAGTAGTGAACTTTGAAGCATTCTTGCCTACGAAATCCAGCATCAGACGCAGGTCTTTAAGATCTATCAGCAGCAGTTCCTTATCATCAGCTATGCGGAAAACAATGTTAAGCACTCCGGACTGAGTCTCATTGAGTTCCATCAGGCGAGAAAGAAGCAGAGGGCCCATTGACGAAATGGTGGTGCGCATAGAGTAGCCCTGCTCTCCGAAGACATCGAAAAAGCGTGTCGGGGAGCCTTCAAAAGGGGGGTTTTCAATACCGAATTCAGCGCAGCGCTTTTCAATGAATCCATTCATTTTACCCGCCTGGCTGATGCCTGAAAGGTCACCCTTCATATCTGCCATAAAACAAGGAACTCCAGCCTGGGAAAATGTCTCCGCCAACACCTGCAGTGAAACGGTTTTACCTGTACCTGTGGCACCCGCTATAAGTCCGTGCCTGTTTGCCATTTTTCCCTGTAGATATATGGGGCCGTTAGCCGAATGAGCTACATACAATTTATCGTCTACATACATAATTGTTTAAATTTTTCCGGTTAATCTTCAAAGATAAGAATTTTTTTAGTTCTGAGTTCCGAGTTTCGAGTTATGAGTTAGTTTTTAGTAATGAGTTGTGAGTTCTGAGAAAGTTTTGGGAGTTGTGAATGCGGGGTGCGATTTTGGAGTTATGAGTATATGAAGTATTGAGTTAGGGTCCATTATCCTGCTATTTTAGTGCTATTATCGTCAAATAAGAAATAGCATCGGCAGAACAGTATTACTCCGAAAACAGCAATAATTGCCAAAGTTGAGATGGCGGGAAAATTTATAAATAAAATTTATTGTATTTTCCTACTAAAAATCTATCTTTACATTAATAACCGAAAACTTCGGCACTATGAAATACAACAACTTCAAAGAGCACCGGCTCTCCTTCCTGGGATTCGGCCTGATGAGATTACCTGTGACACCTGATGGAGCGATTGATTGTGAAGTTACCTTTCGTATGGTGGACTACGCAATTGAACATGGTATAAACTATTTTGATACAGCATACCCTTACCACGGAGGTCTTTCAGAAGTTGTTGCTTGCGAAGCGCTACGCCGTCACCCACGCGAAAGTTGGTACATCGCGAATAAGTATCCGGGACACCAGATAGCGTCCGAGTATAACCCGGAAGAAATATTCGAGGATCAGTTACGTAAGTGTGGGGTGGAATGGTTTGATTTCTACCTTATGCATAATGTACATGAGACCTGTATAGAGGTCTATCTTGATCCGAAGTGGGGTATTCTGGACTACTTCCTCAAACAGAAGGAGAAGGGTCGCATCCGTCATCTCGGTTTTTCAGCGCATGCGGAGCTTGATACACTCAAGCGTTTCCTCGACTCCCCCTATGGAGAGCATATGGAGTTTTGTCAGATCCAGCTCAATTTCCTTGACTGGTCCTTACAAAGAGCACGGGAAAAGGTAGAACTACTCAATTCGAGAAATATTCCCATCTGGGTAATGGAACCATTGCGCGGCGGCAAGCTACTCTCCATTGCCAAACCGGAGGAGGCCTTCAGGTGGGTGGCCGGTATTCCCGGAGTCACTATGATTTTAAGCGGTATGTCCAATGAGGAGCAAATGATAGAGAATGTTGAGATATTCAACCGTATAACACCGCTCAGCAAAGAAGAGTGTGACCGTCTCTATGCCTTAGCTGAGCAAATGAAGGATTCTGTACCCTGCACAGCCTGCAACTATTGTACTCCAGCCTGCCCTATGGGGCTGGATATCCCCACTCTGATCCAAGCACGCAACGATTTTGCCATTGAGACCTCCTTCACACCCATCATGCGCATCGAGTCGCTTCCTAAAGAGGGACACCCTTCAAACTGTATCGGATGCGGTGCCTGCAGTAAAATGTGCCCTCAAGGTATCGACATTCCTGAAGTAATCAGTGAACTCAACTCACAGCTGGCCAAGGCTCCATTATGGAGAGAAATATGCCGCCAAAGAGAAATAGCAGCCCGCAAAATGCGGGAAGCGAAATAGCAAGAAACTTTACCATACATCAATTAATCCTTTTTATTCACTTATTAATCCGCTTACCTAATGAAAAGATTAAAACTTTTATTGGTTTGTCTCTTCACAGTTGTAACCTGTACTGTGTTCGCACAGGGAGGTACCGTGAGAGGCACTGTGACCGATGCATCTACGGGAGAGCCGGTTGCATTCGCGTCTGTTCAAGTCAAGGGTACAATGTCAGGAGCCGTTACGGATCTGGATGGAAAATATTCCATCATGGTCCAGAGTGGCATAAGTGACATAACCCTTGTTTTCAGTTTTGTGGGATACAAGACTATTGAGGTTGCCGTAAACGGCAGGACAATTGTCGATGTATCTATCTCGCCGGATACGGAGGTACTTGAAGATGTACTTGTGGTTGCATATGGTACTGCCAAGAAGTCATCTTATTCCGGTTCTGCTTCCATGGTAAGATCTGAGTCAATTCTTCAGAACCCTAATTCATCATTTGAAAAGGCTATGCAAGGTAAGGTTGCAGGTCTTCAAGTCACCACATCTTCCGGACAGCCCGGTGCAACAGCATCATTCCGTATCAGGGGATCTGGATCTCTCAACGCATCCAACGAACCCCTCTATGTTGTAGACGGTATAGCTACTTCAACCGCCGAATATTCCGTATTGGCAGATAGAAATACTTCTACATCCAGCATTCTCTCTACCCTCAACCCCCAGGATATTGAGTCCGTAACTGTTCTTAAGGATGCCGCAGCTGCTTCGCTTTATGGTTCAAGGGCTGCCAACGGCGTAGTCATTATTACTACTAAAAACGGATCTCAGGGTAGTGGAAGACTCAATGTTAATGCCCAACTTGGAGTTTCAATGGTGCCCAAGTATTTTGAGCTGATGAACTCGGCAGAATATTATCAGACCGTATTTACAAGCTACTTTAACACTCGACAGAAGGCTGGTTATGCTGCCTCAGATGCAGCTATATGGGCAAATCAGCAGACACAGGGACTTATCACATTCAACCCTTATAGCGTGGATAATCCTTACGATGCAAGTGGTCAATTAGTCTCCGGTGCCAGAATTATTGTTGACACAGACTGGCAGAAAGAGGTTCTCAAACCCAGTTTGACACAGGACTATAATGTCAGTTATTCCGGAGGAAATGACAGGGTGCTTTATTTCTTCTCAGGAGGCTATTTTGACCAGGAAGGAACCTCTCCTACCGCAAGATATACACGTTATTCCGGCAAAGTGAATGTTGACGCAAACGTTAAGCCCTGGCTCAAGGCCGGTATGAATGCGATGTATTCATTCTCCATACAGAACACTGAAGTAGCCGGTGGCGCAGGTGCCTCTCCCCTCTACAACTCGCTTTACTTCCCTAGTGGTGTTCCTATCTATATGACGGACCGCAACGGCAACTATATCCTCGATAAAGCCGGAGAAAAGCAATTTAACTGGCTCAACCCGGTATCGAAGGATTTTAACCCTCTTGCCATTCCCTATATGGACACCCACAAGACCAAAAATTACAGATTGTTGGCATCCCTCTATACGGAAATCAAATTTATGGAGGGGCTTACACTAAAGACAGTATTCTCCCCTGATTACATAAATCTCTACGAGATACTATTCTGGAACAAACTCCATGGAAACGGTCCCGCATATGGAGGACGTAGCGAGAGACACCAAACTCATGATCTAATGTACACATCCACCACCACTCTCAACTTCAACAGGACATTCGGGGATGTGCACAACGTACAGGCTATGGCCGGTTATGAGTTCTGGCATAGTACCAGGGAATATGCGCTTGCACAGGGTACTAACTTTGCATTCGACTTTATGACAGAGCTTGCAGCCGCTACCAGTGCCCTTGCTCCCTCTTCATGGACAAGCGAAGAAACACTCAAGTCATATATCGCACGTGCGGAATACAGTTATGATAATAAGTATTTCATTTCCGGATCGTTCAGGCGTGACGGTTCCTCTGTGTTCGGTGCCGACAACAAATGGGGTAATTTCTTCAGTGTTGGAGGATCCTGGAGGATTGACCAGGAATCCTTTATGCAGAACGTTGAATGGATCAGTTCACTGAAACTACGTTCAAGTTACGGCACTTCCGGCAACAATTTAGGTCTTGGAAGGTATCAGTCTCTAGGCATCTGGGCTGCCGGTGCTAATTATAACTACGGCCCTTACCCCGGATTCGGACATACTCAATTTGCCAACCCTAACCTCGGTTGGGAGAAACAGGCAATGTTCAATGTAGGTCTGGACTTCGGATTTTTCGACAACAGACTCTATGGTACTGTTGAGTTCTTCAATAAGACTTCAAAGGACCTGCTCTACCAATTTCCTCTACCCTCTTCGCATGGTATAACATCCATCATGATGAACCTTGCGAAAGTAAGGAATCATGGTGTGGAACTTGAACTGGGAGCTGACATTATAAAAACAGGTGATTGGCTCTGGAGCGCCAATTTCAACATTTCCTCTTCAAGGGACAAAATTCTAGATCTTGCCGGCAATGATGACGTGGTAATGAGTACCACCAAGAAGATATGGAAAGTAGGCTACAGCCAGTACGAATTCTATATGCCTACCTGGATGGGAGTGGATCCCGCCAACGGAAGTCCTCTCTGGAAGAAAGATAACGGCACGACTTCAGAATTTGCACTTGCCGACTACGAAATGCAGGGCAGGGCTACTCCCTGGGCATACGGCGGTCTAACAACTGCGCTCAAGTGGAAAAACCTCAGCCTCTCGATGATGTTTTATTACAATCTCGGCGGCAAAGTATATGACGGCCTTTATGCCGGCCTGATGCACGACGGTGCCGATGCGGGAAAGAACCTCCACAAGGATGCTCTTGACGCATGGCTGCCAGGCAACACAAATACTAATGTGCCGATTTATATCAACTCCAATCCAAATACCGCAAACTCGGAATCCACAAGATTCCTGTACGATGCCACATATTTCAAATTCAAAAATCTTAACATTTCCTACACTCTTCCCAAAAAATGGATGATAAGGACAGGTATTATTTCCGATGTGAAAATCTATGCCAACATAGAGAACATCTTCACCTGCTTCAAAGATGACTGGAAAGGTTATGACGATATTGACATCTACGGAATCGGAGGATATACCCAATATGCTGAAACGATGCCTCTATCAAGGACATTCACCTTCGGTGTTAATGTTGCATTCTAAATTATCATTCCTAATCATTCACTAAATAAATGAACAATACAATGAAAAAATATATCATATGGATGGTAATCGCGATAGTCGGAATCACATCATGCTCGAAAGATTACCTCAATCCATTACCCACAAACTCAGTTTCCGACGAACAGATATTCTCATCTGTGGCCGCTGCTCAGACAGCACTTAATGCTGCCCACAGATACATCGGCACTTACACCAATCATACTCTCGCCTACATCATGTCCGACGTGATGGGTGAAGACGCTACCGTCACCTCCGGCGCATATGGAAGACCCACATACAACTGGAATATGTTTTCATACTCCTATTCACAGGAACCCTCTTCCAACCCATGGTGGTCCGGCTATGCTAATTATATCTGGCCCGCCCTCTACAAAGCAATAGACCATGCCAATTCCATTATAGCATTTGTTCCGGAACTGCCAGACGAGGCAGGGAAAGAAGAACTGATAGCCAAGGCTTATGGAGTGAGAGGATACTGCTATCTCTGGCTTGTAAGACTTTTTGCTGTACCTTACAATGTAAATCCTAACTCTCCCGGCGTCATACTCCGCCTCGAACCGGCTGTAGCCACATCAGACCATCTGCCCCGTTCAAGTGTAAAGGATGTATACGACCAAATCATCAAGGACCTGCTCTATGCTTACGAGAAGTGTTCCCCAGAGAAAACGGATTTCATTACACCTAAAGCGGCAGCACTTCTTCTTGCCAGAACATATCTGGACATGAATGACTACCCAAATGCAAAGAAATATGCGGAAGCTGCAGCGGGAAATATATTCAACGGCTCCAATCTGATGTCAAAAGAAGAGTGGCAGTCAGGATTCAAGGATCACAATTCCGAGTGGCTATGGTATCACCATTTCACACCCACAACCTGCAACATATACGCTTCAATACCCTCATTCTACTATCACGCCGAGAGATACATCGGATATGAGTATGGAGCAAAGGTTGATATCGATGATATGATGTCTGACAAAGCTGTGGATATGTGGGACGGTTACGGTACAGTACGCTGGACTAAAGCCTTTGTGGACACATTTGAAGATGGTGATGCGAGAAAACGTTTCCCCTTCTATTTCTATGAAGAAGACGGCTTCTATACATCAAAATTTGGTCACAGGACAATGATGGGTGATGCCGAATTCCCTATGGCAAGAATTGCTGAGGCATACCTCATCAAAGCTGAGTGTGAAGCCCATCTCGGTGGCAATGCCAAAGCAGTTCTCAACGCTCTTCAGGTCAAGAGAGGTGCCACTCCCACGGAGGGCACTCTTGAAAAAATCTATCTTGAAAGAAGAAAAGAGCTCTACGGTGAAGGTCACAGACTGCACGATATCAGACGTCTACATCAGCCTCTGATAAGGAGTATCCACCCTGAGCATTGGACAAAATTGGATCTTCCTGCTGACAGTCCCAGATTTATGCTTCCGATCCCTGAGAATGAAATGATGCACAACAACGCACTCACTCCCAACGATCAAAATGAATATTGGAGATAACGGACTATGAATAAATCATTCGCAGCGATATTGCTGGGAGTGCTTACAACAGCGCTCCTGGCAATCTCCTGTCAACAGACGGGAGAAAAAGATGGAATTGTAAAATTTCACGGAATGGATGTTGACGTTAAATCCTTCCTCACCCAATTTCCCTATTCACCTTACGGAATAAAAATGTCGGATGA